>CAYZFU010000222.1:0-5568 GCA_964477725.1 uncultured Halopseudomonas sp. | reverse complement strand
ACTGGCGGCCAAGAACGGCATCCTCATCGTCGAGTTCGCTAACCAGCTGCGCGACGCCGGGAAGCCGTTTGATGACGCCCTGATTGAAGCAAGTACGCTACGTCTGCGCCCGATCCTGATGACCGGAGTGACTACCGTCGCCGGTGCGATACCGCTCGTATTGGCTCTGGGTGCCGGCGCCGAGACCCGTTCGGTGATCGGAATCGTAGTGGTGTCCGGCGTCAGTGTGTCAATGATCCTGACTCTGTTCGTGATCCCGGTACTGTACAGCCTGCTGGCGCGCAACACCGGCTCGCCGCAAGGCGTCCGCCGCAGGCTCGAGGCGGAACAGCGCGGGAACCATGGCCCCGATACGATGCAATGAATCGCCTGAAACCCGCTCATTCACGATTGTGATAATGCGACTACGGTCCGGGTTGCAGCGGGTTTTGGTTTTTCCGTTACTACCGGTCCGCTCTCCAACCCGCGCCCGGGCTCGCTCGCAGCCCGGGCGGAAGCCTTGACGTGCAGGCCGCAGCCGCTCTGGAACGGCTTTATCGGTAGGCTTCGCCGGCATGTACTTTTATCAGCTAGAGGCCATAATTGGATGGTTCGGTCAGCCAGGCGCGGCCCGGACACGACAACAATAAGTCTAAAGTCAATGGAGTCACGTATGTCTCGACCCGAACTGCCCGGCTGGCGCTGGGGCCCGTTCACGTTCCGCCTGCCGTTCTATCACACCCGGTTCTACTGGCCCGAAGCGCTCCAGGGCCTGTTCATCGCGGCTGCGACCGGTCTGGCTATCGTTCCCTTGATGACCGCTTTCTTCGGGCTCAGCTTCGAAGAAGCCGTAGCGGTATCGATGATCCATTCGATACTGATCGGCTCCGCGCTGATCTTCTTCGGCGAACCCTACGCACCGGGGTGGATCACACCGGCACTGCCACTGGTACTGGCCTTCGTGCTGGGCGGGTCGGAAGACCCGACAACGCGCTTCCAGGCGATGACCGCTGTGTCTCTGAACTTCGCTGCCTTGCTGTTCATTCTTGGCGTGACGGGGCTGGGCAAACGCTTCGTATTCTGGCTGCCAGATACGCTCAAGGCCGGCATCATTCTTGGCGCTGCGATCGCTGCCCTGAAACGCGTATTCATCGACGACGCGGAACGCTTCCTGTTGCAGCAGCCCATAGCCACGGCCCTGGCTTGCGGCGTCTGCCTGATTTTCGCGTTTTCAATCCCCATGCAGCGGTTGAAGGAGAAATATCGTTTCTTTGCCATCCTCGGCGCCATGGGATTGCTTCCGGGGTTCCTGCTGGCGGCCATCGTCGGGCCAATGGTCGGTGAAGTCAGCTATGACATCCAGTGGGGCATCCTGATTCCCCCCGTCGCCGATGCCTGGGCCAAGGTTTCGCCCTTCGCTATTGGCTGGCCGTCTTTCGAGCTGTTCGTCCAGACCATGCCGCTGGCAATCATCACCTATGTGATTTTCTTCGGCGATCTGGTAACCGGGAACGAGGTGATCCGCGAAGGTCTGGCCGTTCGCCGCGATGAGCATATCGACATCAACCCGACCCGCTCGCACCTGTCTCTGGCGATCCGTAACGCGCTGATGGGTATCAGTGCTCCGTTCTTTCCGACCCAGGGTGCGCTGTGGACCGGCGTGCACGTGATCATCATGCAGCGCTGGAAACAGGGCACGAGTGCCATGAACAGTCTGCACAGCGGTCTGCATTCCTATTATCTGATGGGCATTCCGGTCCTGTTCTTCCTGTTGCCGCTGTTGACCGGATTGCGCCCGTTGCTGGGTATTGCCCTGTCGCTGACGCTGGTACTCACCGGCTTCGCCTGTGCCTACATCGCCATGGCTATTCCGAAGAGCAACACCTCGCGCGGTGCGGTTGTGCTCATCGGTACCGGGCTGGCGTTCTTCGAGCCGTGGATCGGACTGCTGTTCGGCGTGGCGACCACCATTCTGCTGGTTGGCTGGGATCGCAATCCCGACCCGATACCGCACGAGGACTAACGGCGACGCAAGCGTAACAAAAAGGCCCTTTCGAGGGCCTTTTTGTTGCCTGTGGGTTGCCTAGACCTGCGTTTCACCGCAGCAACGTCTTTACCGAAGTTCAAGGAATACGCCGTATCTGCATGAAATGCTGGTAAAAGTGTACCGCCGATCGGTCCCGATGGAACACATGCGCACATTTGCGCTCTCTTTGGTATCTGGTTTTTTCAGCGTTGAACCGGAGCGGTTGGCGATAAGACATTGGTGGACTGTATGAGAAGTCCTAGCAAGACGGTTGGCGTGATCTGGGCCTGCGAATGCAAGCGCAAGTCAGCAGGCGAGGCTGTACACGCATGATCGAAGATCGAACCCGTGCCAGAGCACATCACCTACAGGAAACAAAAACATGCCTACAGTTAACGATACAGTTCAAACTGCCTATGCTCACAAGCGCGTCTCCTGGGGCGCCATATTCGCCGGCGTCGCGGTAGCGCTCGTCATGCATATCCTGCTCGGCGTGCTCGGCATCGCCGTCGGCGCGACCGCGGTTGACCCGGCTCAGGAAAGCAATCCAATGTCTGGCCTGGGCATCGGAGCTGGGATCTTCTTCGTGGTCAGCGCGTTGATCGCCTTGTTCTCGGGCGGTTATACCGCCGGCGCCCTGGCGATCATCCAGGATCGTACCGACCGCACGCTGCACGGCCTGACTACCTGGGGCGTCGTTACCATCCTCACCTTCTACCTGATCTCCAGCGGCCTCGGCAGCATCGTCGGTGGTACGGCCAGTGCATTGGCCGGCGGTGCTCAGACTGCGACCGAAGCAGCTGCGCAGGCCGAAGGCTCGCCGGTGGACAGGATCATGGCCGAGTTGCGTGAGCGCGGTATCCAGCCTCAGCAGGCGATTGAAGAGCAGCGTCAGCAGCTGGAACAGATGGATCCGGAGGAAGCTGAGCAGGCAGCTCGTGAAGCAGGTCAGGCCGCAGCTGAAAGTGTGTCTACTGCCGCCTGGTGGACCTTCCTGGTTCTGCTGTTGAGCGCGGTCGCTGCCGCGGTGGGTGCCAACGTCGGCGCGAACCGTCCAGTGACCGTCCGTGAGCACGATCGGGCGGATACTGCCCGCGCCCGTCACTAGGTCGTAGCGCACGAGCGGGCGCGTTCGGCCTGTCTTTCAGCGCAGCATGAAAAGCCCCGGCGGGAAACCGCCGGGGCTTTTTCGTTGCCGGCCGCAATGTGTCGGCCAGACGGATCTTCGATCAACCCCAAGCACGCCGCAACGTCGTACACTGCCGGTTTCTTAGCGACAGGATCCTATCAGTGCGCCCACGAAGCGACAGTCAGTATGCCGGTGGACCGGTGAACTGGCGCATCATTACCAGCCTGATCCCTTACCTCAGCGAATTCCGCGGCCGGGTGGCCCTGGCGATGGCCTTCCTGCTGGTCGCCAAGCTCGCCGGGGTGGCAATCCCCTGGGCGCTGAAGCTCATTGTCGAGCACTTCGAACGCACCGGGGACGCGCTGGCCGTGGTGCCGGTGGCGTTGCTTGCCGGGTACGGGCTGCTGCGGTTCTCGTCGGTGTTTTTCTCCGAGCTACGCGATGCTGTATTTGCCCGCGTGGCAGAACGGGCGATGCGCAGGATCTCGCTGCGCGTTTTCGAGCATCTGCACCGGCTCGACCTGGGCTTTCATCTGGCGCGGCGCACCGGTGGGCTGGCGCGTGACATCGAACGCGGAACCAGCGGCATCAGCTTTCTGCTGCGATTCATGGTGTTCAACATCCTGCCGACGCTGGTTGAAATCGGCCTGATCGCAGCGATTTTGCTGATCAACTTCAGCCCGCTGTATGCGCTGACCGTGCTCGGTGCAGTGGTTCTTTATGGCGCGTTTTCCATCTGGTGCACCGAATGGCGCAATCGCTTCGTGCGCGAAAGCAACCAGATGGACAACCGCTCGAATACCCGTGCCGTCGACAGTCTGCTGAATTACGAAACGGTCAAGTACTTCGGCAACGAGCGATTCGAGGCGGAACAGTACGATCGCAATCTCGCCGGCTGGGAAGCGGCACGGATGAAGAACCGGCTCTCGCTGGCTGCGCTCAACTCCGGCCAGGCGCTGATCATCGCCGGCTCGGTGACGTTGATGATGTTCATGGCGGCGGGGCAGGTCTCGGCTGGCGACATGACCCTCGGCGAACTGGTGATGATCAACGCGTACATGATCCAGTTGTTCGTGCCGCTGAACTTCCTCGGATTCATCTACCGTGAAATCCGCGAAGCGCTAACCAATATCGAGCGTCTTTTCGGACTGCTGGGCGAGCCACAGAAGGTTGCCGATGCGCATGATGCCGAGCCGCTGCGCCTGAGGGGTGGGTCGGTCTCCTTCAACCAGGTTCGTCATGCCTACCATTCGAAACGGCCGATTCTGCACAACGTTTCGTTCGACATCCCCGCCGGGCAGACCCTCGCGGTGGTCGGCCCGAGCGGCGCCGGAAAGTCCACGCTGGCGAGGTTGCTGTTCCGCTTCTATGACGTCGATGGCGGCAGCATTCTGGTAGACGGACAGGACCTGCGTAACGTGACGCAGGACAGTCTGCGCCGGGCGATCGGCGTGGTGCCGCAGGACACCGTGCTGTTCAACGACACCATCGGCTACAACATCGCCTATGGCAGCCCCGGTGCCAGCCGGGACGACATCTGGCGAGCGCTGCGGCTGGCGCAGCTCGAAGACTTCGTGCAGCGTTTGCCCGAAGGGCTGGAGACGCAAGTAGGTGAGCGCGGACTGAAACTGTCGGGAGGCGAGAAACAGCGCATTGCCATAGCACGGGTACTGTTGAAGGACCCGCCGATACTGATTCTCGATGAAGCGACATCATCGCTGGACACACACGCGGAACGCCTGATCCTCGATGCACTCAATGTGGTGGCGCGCAAACGCACCACCCTTGCCATCGCGCATCGGCTGTCTACCATTGTGCACGCGGAACGCATACTGGTCCTGGATCAGGGTCGGGTGGTCGAGCAGGGCAGTCATGCCGAGTTGCTTGCTGCCGGCGGTGCGTATTCGCGGCTCTGGGCCGACCAGCAACGCGACGACCATCATGCCGATTGAGTCATTTGGCCGCTTCGTCGCTTGAACGCAGGCAACAGGCGCAGCAGACTTTCAGCCTTACCAAGGAGGCCCGCAAACATGAGCAACGTAATCGAAACCTGGCATCGGATCGTCGAAACGCTGGACCCATCGTTGATGGACGCGCTTCTCGATGAAGATGTGGTATTTCATTCTCCGGTAGTGCATACCCCGCAGGTGGGCAAGCGCATCACCAAGCTGTACCTGACCGCGGCAATGCAAGTGCTCAACGCGCCCGGGCACTTCACCTACAAGCGCGAGATCATCGATGACCGGATCGCCGTGCTGGAATTCGAAACGTTGATTGGCGATGTTACGGTCAACGGCGTCGACATGATCGAATGGAACGACGAAGGCAGGATCATCGATTTCAAGGTCATGGTGCGTCCATTGAAAGCGATCAACGCCATCCATCAAGCGATGGGCAATATGCTCGAATCGATGAAGGCCAAGGGCGAAGTGTA
>CAYZFU010000221.1:0-5588 GCA_964477725.1 uncultured Halopseudomonas sp. | reverse complement strand
AGAGCCAGGCGGCACCGCTTGCCTGAGGTCCGGCAGGATCAAGTGTGGAATAGGAGCCGCCGCACGCTGTCAGAGACAGGGAACTGGCCAGCAGTGCTATCGCGGTCAGCTTCTTAGTCAAGGCTCGCTGAATATTACGAACTGACCAACCACGACGAGGCGTACGATGATCCGAGGCACGATCAAGAGCAGAATGTCCATTCTGGGACACCCCATCCATCCCATGCTTATCCACTTCCCCGTGGCGGCAATGATCGGTGTGTTGTGTACCGATCTCGCCTACGTATTCACACTCGACGAATTCTGGGCCAGGGCCAGCGTGTGGCTGGCTGGCGTAGGCGCGGTAGGAGGTTTGATATCCGGTAGCGTAGGTTTGATGGACCTGATCACCGTGCCGGAGATCCGCCGCCTGGTCACGGCCTGGTGTCATGCGATCATGGCCGTCACATTGCTTTCGCTGGCGACCTTGAACTGGTTGCTGCGTGTCGTTGACGGCGGCCCGGACGTGCTGCCCTGGGGAGTCTACCTGTCGCTGCTCAACGGCGTAATGATTTCCATCACCAGCATGCTCGGCGGCAAGTTGGTCTATGACCACGCGGTCGGTGTCTCGCAGGAAAAAGTCGTTGAACGACGCGCCGAGCCGTAAGCGCAGCTCTCGCATTCTGCCCAGATACCCGGTCACAGGACCTGCTCCATGTCCGGTTTGGCCAGCACCAGCCAGAAGATTGTGCTCATCAGCAGAGCGATGCAGATCATCAATACCCAGCACCATGACACCACTGGCTTCCCGTCGTCCGTTTCGGAGCGCAGGATCATCAGCCCTGTCAGCGTATGACAGACGGCCAGTCCGGCGACCAGGGTCAGCTTGGCTATCAGCCAGGTATCCACCGTCTGGTCCACGATGAACACCCAGGTCCCTGCAATGATGGCGACCAGCGCAGCCGGCGTGGCGATGCGCGTAAACATGAACCGCGGGATCGAATCGAAGCGATCCTTCGGTTCGTATACCAGGCTCTTGTGGGTCACGCTGCCAATGATCAGCGTCGGGAGATAAAGCAGCGATGCCGTCCAGATCAGCATGGCAGCGATGTGCGGCACCAGGAACCAGAGCATCCGGTGGGGTTTCCTCTCACAGCGGGGGTAGGTCAATCACATTATGTTGACAACGACAAGCGTGAAAGTTGCGCCGAAAACCGCAAGCGCAAGCAGCACCAGCAGCCCGTCATGCACCACCAGCGACAGGCCCAGGGCCAGCAATGCCAGGCCGGCCGCCGACGATGAGAACGGCACCAGCTCCATGAACGGCATGCACAGACCGATGACCACGCACACCGCTGCTACTCCGTAACTGCCGCCGTTATGCACCAGGAATGTAAGCCGTGGTCTGAGCACGCGATCTATCACCCGCGCCGGCTTGGCGAGCCAGCCCAACGCCTTTTCCAGCTTGCCGTGCTCGACCGAGCGGTTGAGTATGTAATGTGGCAGCCAGAACTGTTTCCTGCCGATCAGCATCTGCACCGCTATCAGCAATACGAACGAGGCCATGAAAAAGGACATGCCGGGCACACCGCTGAGCGGTGAGAAAAGCGTGATTCCGATAAGCATCAACAATGGACCGAACGAGCGGCTACCGATCGATTCGACCACCATCCCGATGGACACGTCGTCGTTGTCATGCGCCAGCTCGCCTATCCGGTCGAGCAATTGTTCGAGGTTCTGTAGCGGTTGGTTCATCAGGGGGTCCCATGGCTGGATCAAGCGCCTGACAGGCGAACTATGGGATTGGAGGCGTCTGGATTTGGGAAGTTCGCTGGCGATTCAATGGCCCGCCTGGAAATGAGAAAGCCCGGCAACGCCGGGCTTCCCAATGCAGAGATCTATCCGCTATCAGAGCGGTTTGCCGCGGTTGCCGTGCGTCGCAACAAACTGCTGCACGTCACGCAGATGGTTCGGCAGAACGGTGCAGCGCTCTTCCCGATCGAACAGATCAGTCAAATGCGCCGGCAGCTCGGGCTCGATATCGACAGCGGCCTTGAGCACGGCTTCCGGAAATTTTACTGGATGCGCGGTACCCAGCGTGATCATCGGAGTAGTCATCGATCTGCGACATTCACGTGCGGCGCGTACACCTATCGCCGTGTGAGGATCCAGCAACTCGCCGCATTCCTCATAGACCCGGGTTATGGTCTGGCACGTAGCGTCATCGTCCACAGCCAGGGAGTCGAACAGACGACGTGCTTCGGTCCAGCGCTCGTTATCCACCGACAGCTTGCCGGTCTCCTTGAATGTGGACATCAACTGCGCGACCAACGAACCGTTGCGGCCGTGAAGATCGAATAGCAGCCGTTCGAAGTTCGACGAGACCATGATGTCCATCGACGGCGACAAGGAAGGATGCAGCGTGTCCTTGTCATACTGGTTGCCGCTCATGAAGCGGTGCAGGATATCGTTGCGGTTGGTGGCGACGATCAACTGGCTGATCGGCAAGCCCATGTTGCGTGCCAGGTAACCAGCGAAGATGTCGCCGAAATTACCGGTCGGCACCGAAAACGCCATCGAGCGTGCCGGACCACCGAGCTGCAGCGCAGCATGGAAGTAATACACGATCTGAGCCATGATCCGCGCCCAGTTGATCGAATTCACTGCCACCAGGCGCGTGCCTTTCAGGAAACCCTGATCGGCGAAGCTCGCCTTGACCATTTCCTGACAGTCGTCGAAGTTGCCTTCGATGGCGATGTTATGGATGTTCTCGCCGAGGATCGTGGTCATCTGACGGCGCTGCACTTCCGACACCCGCTGATGCGGATGCAGGATGAAGATGTCGACATTTTCGCAGCGACGGCAGCCTTCGATGGCAGCCGAGCCGGTATCCCCCGAGGTCGCACCCATGATTACCACCCGCTCGCCCCGCTTGACCAGGAAGTAATCCAGCAGTCGACCGAGCAATTGCAGAGCGAAATCCTTGAATGCCAGCGTCGGGCCGTGAAACAGCTCCAGTACCCACTCGTTGGCGCCGAGCTGACGTAGCGGCGCGACGGACTTATGCTCGAAAACGGCGTAGGTTTCGGCAAGGATCCGTTTGAAGTCGGCGTCCGGGATACTGCCCGCAACAAAGGGCCGCATTACCTGGAAGGCCAGCTCGTGATAGGGTAGCCCGGCCCAGGAAGCGATTTCCTCCTGAGTGAAACGAGGCAGGTTTTCGCCATCGGTAGCAAGGCCGGCGAGCAGCACGTCTTCGAAATTCAGGGCCGGTGCTTGGCCGCGGGTACTGATATAGCGCATGAGAGCAAACCTTCGGTTTGAGCGGCAAGCTGTGAGCCGCAAGCGACAAGTTGTCCGAGTGGAGCTTCGCCGCTTGCAGCTTGAGGCTTGCCGCTGAGTTAGTTCAGTTGTTCCACACGGATCCGCATGACCGGGCCGGCGATATCATCCAGCGCTTCCAGGGCAGCGATGGCATCGTTCATGTGCTGTTCGAGCACTCGATGCGTAAGGAGGATGATCGGCACCAGGCCATCCTGCTCCTCCACTTCTTTCTGGATGATCGACTCGATGTTGATGCCACGCTCGGACAGGATGCTTGCGACCTTGGCCAATACCCCGGGTCGATCCTGCGCTTGCAGGCGCAAGTAATACGCGGTCTCGACCTGCTCTACCGGCAATACCGGGAGGTCCGACAGCGAGTCGGCCTGGAATGCGAGGTGCGGGACGCGGTTGTTAGGGTCAGTGGTCAGTGTGCGCACTACGTCGATGATATCGGCGACCACTGCAGAAGCGGTCGGCTCGGCACCGGCACCCGCTCCGTAATACAGGGTCGAGCCGACCGCATCGCCGTTGACCATCACCGCGTTCATCACACCATTAACGTTGGCGATGAGGCGGTGAGCGGGGATCAGCGTCGGGTGGACCCGCAGCTCGGCACCTTTCTCGGTCCGGCGCGCGATACCCAGATGCTTGATTCGGTAGCCGAAGGCTTCGGCGTAATTCACGTCCGCGGTCGTCAGGTGGGTGATGCCTTCGGTATAGGCGCGATCGAACTGCAGCGGGATGCCGAAGGCAATGGATGCCAGGATGGTCAGTTTGTGCGCGGCGTCGATACCCTCTACGTCGAACGTAGGGTCGGCCTCGGCATAGCCCAGCGCCTGAGCTTCTGCGAGCACGTCCTCGAAGGTGCGGCCCTTCTCGCGCATCTCGGTGAGAATGAAGTTACCGGTGCCGTTGATGATGCCTGCAACCCAGTCGATCTGGTTCGCCGCAAGGCCTTCGCGTAGCGCCTTGATGATCGGGATACCGCCGGCGACCGAGGCTTCGAAGGCTACCATCACGCCCTTGTCCACAGCTGCCTTGAAAATTTCATTACCATGCACGGCGATCAATGCCTTGTTGGCGGTCACCACGTGCTTGCCGCTGGCGATGGCCTGGAGCACGACATCCTTGGCAACGCCGGAGCCGCCGATGAGCTCGACGATGATGTCTATATCGGGATTGTTGACGACATCGAAGACGTCTTCCGTAACAGGAGTTGAACCCAGGTCGCAGGTCGGGTTGATGTGGCGAGCAGCAATCTGCGCGACCTCAATGCCGCGCCCGGCGCGGCGGGCAATTTCAGCGGCATTGCGCTGCAAGACATTGAAAGTGCCACCGCCAACGGTGCCCAACCCACAAATTCCAACTTTGACCGGTTTCAACCTAGCCCCCACTCGTTTCGTTGCTGATTCGTCGCGCGACCGATGCTGCCCTGCGCACCGGTGCGTCTCTCGTGTTGCCGGCGTGCCGGCGTTTATTCGTAGGCCATAGCCTCTGCGGCCAGTACCTCGGCCGGCTTGTAGCCCGGCAGCATGATGCCGTTGGCCAGGAAAATCGCCGGCGTGCCCTGCACACCGAGCTTCTGACCCAGCTCGAACTGCTCGGCCACCGGATCGTCGCATTGTGCCGATTTCACCGATTTACCCTGCTTGGCGCGGGTCATGGCTGTCTGCTTGTCTTCTGCACACCAGATCGACTGCATGGTATCGGCAACCGGGTTGCCCATGCCGGAACGGGGGAAGGCGGCGTAGCGCACTTCGATTCCGAGCTCGTTGAGCTGTTCGATCTCGCTGTGCAGCTTGCGGCAATATCCGCAGTCCACATCGGTGAAAACAGTGACGTGCGTCTTTGGATTCTTCGGAGCGAAGATCACCAGCTCTTGCTTCGGAATCGCATCGACCGCCTGCTTGGTTCCGCGGGCCTGCGCCTCGGCGACTGCAGTCAGGTTGCGCGGCTGCTCGGACGCCAGGTCAAAAAGCGAGCCCTGCATCATGTATTTGCCGTCGCCGCTGGCGTACAGCACCCGGCCGTTTTCCAGCTGCACCTGGTACAGCCCGGCAATCGGCGTCTCGCTGACAGCGGTGACCTTGGCGGGAAACTGAAGCCGGTCCAGCGTCTGCTGGATAGCTTGCTCGGGACCTGCCGAAGCGTGCATGGCAGCGAGCGCAAGCGCCCAGCCTGCGATACGTTTGAACAGCATGATTCGGTTCCTCCTGAAGACGCGCAAGCTTATCACGAAACCTCCGACTCACCCACGGGGATGATGGCTGGCGTGCAGGTCTCGC
>CAYZFU010000220.1:4646-5597 GCA_964477725.1 uncultured Halopseudomonas sp. | reverse complement strand
GCTGGCGTATTCTCTCGATACTCACATCCATGCAGACCATATCACCGCTGGGTTGGAGCTTAAGAGAAGAACAGGCTCGCTGATCGCGTCTCCAGCAATCGATGCGCTGCCGTGCACCGACATGGGTGTGCAAGAAGGGAAAGATTTCGTCGTGGGCAACCTTCGCCTGCAACCCATCCACACCCCGGGTCATACCGACGGTCACTTCGCTTATTTGCTGGACGATCGGCTGTTCACTGGCGACGCATTGCTGATCGATGGCTGCGGCCGTACGGATTTTCAGAACGGCAGCGCGGACGATCTGTTCCAGAGCGTCCGGAAAAAGCTGTTCTCGCTACCCGACGATACGCTGGTGTACCCAGCGCACGATTATCAGGAGCGTCGAGTCTCGACCATTGCTCAGGAAAGGCATCGCAACCCTCGGCTAGGCGAAGCGATATCGCTGGAGCGCTTCAAGGAGATCATGGCGGGATTGAACCTGCCGTATCCCAAGTTCATCGATCATGCCGTGCCGGGAAATCGTCAATGCGGCGTATGCCCACCAGACCTGACGGATAACCTGCGTCGGTATTGCGAGCAGATTGAGCACAGTCCGCAGGGCTGAGCCTAGCGTCGCGGCAACGCCGTGTCGGTTAATAAAGTCTTGGAGGATGATATGAAAAACGCTGATCGCCCTCGGTTTCGCGTCGCAGCAGACAGACTAGCGCCCAACCGCCGCGTTCGTTATGTCGAAACCAACAGACCTGATAATCAGGTATGTACGATTTGTCAGCTGGATCAGGAGAACCTTTCGCCGGGAGAAGAAATATTTCCAGCTTCACCAGATACAGTCGATCAGACCGGTGATTCTGTATCGGAGCGCCGCTGACCCAGCGACGAAACGACTAACACGCCGAAACGGAGACAAAAAAATACCCCAACAACCATTCTCAGGATGTGGGGTATTTTGTT
>CAYZFU010000220.1:0-4633 GCA_964477725.1 uncultured Halopseudomonas sp. | reverse complement strand
CGGAGAGACAGGGATTCGAACCCTGGGTACGGTTGCCCGTACAACGGATTTCGAATCAGGCCCGTTCGACCACTCCGGCATCTCTCCAAGTCGGCGCGCATCATAGCAGTAAGCGGGATGCGACGAAAGTGTTTCAGAGCCGTTCCAGGCTGCCTGTCATGGCAGCTCGACACCGAGCCGATGAGCGACTTCTTCGTAGGCTTCGATGACCCCGCCGAGACCCTGGCGGAAGCGGTCCTTGTCCATTTTTTTGCGGGTTTCCTTGTCCCACAGGCGGCAGCCGTCAGGGCTGAATTCGTCGCCCAGCACGATCTCTCCCTTGAACAGGCCAAACTCGAGCTTGAAGTCCACCAGCAACAGCCCGGCCTCATCGAACAGCTCGCTGAGGACGCGGTTGACCTGCAAGGTCAGCTCGCGCATCCGGCCCAGCTGCTCGGCGCTGGCCCAGCCGAAGGTGACCACGTGTGAATCGTTGATGAAAGGGTCGCCCATGGCGTCATCCTTCAGAAACAGCTCGAAAGTTGGCGGGTTCAGCCTGCGTCCTTCCTCGATGCCCAGTCGACGCACCAGACTGCCGGCGGCGTAGTTGCGCACCACGCATTCGACCGGAATCATGTCGAGCTTCTTCACCAGGCATTCGGTGTCCGACAGCAAGGTGTCGAACTGCGTGGGGACGCCGGCGGCTTCGAGCTTCTGCATGATGAAAGCATTGAAACGGTTATTCACCATCCCCTTGCGGTCGAGCTGCTCGATCTTCTTGCCGTCGAAGGCGGAAGTATCGTTGCGAAACAGCAGGATCAAGCGGTCCGGGTCGTCGGTGGTGTATACCGACTTGGCCTTGCCACGGTACAGTTCTGTGCGTTTTTCCATCATCGGCTCCCGGTGTTCGCGAAATGGTAAGAAGGTGAAGCGCTGATATCCTGCCAGGGCAAGCCCTGGTCCTGCACGGCCAGCAATAACTGGCCGTCCCAGTCCTGCAAGGTGTTGGCTAGCTCGCCAAGCGCCAGGTCGGGACGATTGTTCTTCTCGCTGATGTGCGCGATGGTCACATGGCGCAACTTGCTGCGATCGATAGCGGCAAGCATCGCAGCTGCCTGCTGGTTGCTCAGATGACCCAGCGACCCACCAACGCGGGCCTGCAGACGCGGTGGGTACGGACCGTTGGCCAGCATGTGCGGATCGTAATTGGCTTCAAGAAGCAGTGCGTCCAACCGCCTGTAACTCTGCACTATCCAAGGCGTGATGGTGCCTGTGTCGGTCAACACACCCAACCGGCAATCGCCATCGTCGAATATGAACTGACATGGCTCGCGCGCATCGTGAGGTACGGGAACCGGGGTCACCTCTATCTCGCCTATGCTGAAGCATCGGTCCAGCTCGATGGGCTGGAAAGCCACATCCGCATTCCGCATACCGTGAAAGGTGCCGGGCGTCATGAACACTGGTAGCCCGTAACGCCGCGCGAGCCGCTCTACGCCTTGCACATGGTCGGAATGCTCATGAGTGACCAGGATTGCCGTTAGCTGTCTCGCACTTAGCCCCAGGGCGGCCAGGCGCTGTTCAGTAGTGCGCAAGCTGAACCCGCAATCGACCAGCAGCCTGGTTCGGCCCGACTCGACCAGCGTGGCGTTGCCGCGGCTTCCGCTTCCCAGAGAACAATAGCGCACCCCCGCGACTGCCTTCCTCAGCTCAGGTTGTCGCGGATGCGCGTCAACAGATCACGGGCCAGCCCGGCGTCGACAGCCGTTTCTATGCCCTGGTCGACGGTTACCTGAATTTCATTGCCTATCTCGGTCAGGCGCACCTGGATACGCGGCTGGGACTGTTCATCATCAGCCTGGTCACGGCGGAACAGGCGCGAGAAGAAACCACCACGTTCACGCTCATTGGCCGTTTGCGAAAGGTCGACGTAGTAGACGCCAGCGCTACGGTTGAGATCGCTCACCACGACTTCAGAGCGCTCGAGCGCGTTACCCACCGCAGCCCAGGCACGATTGAAATCGACCGACATGCGCAACACCGGATTACCGGCGCCGTCGCGTACCAGCTCGCTGCGTTGCGCGACCGGAATGCTCGAGGCGGCCAGCGAGGCGACATCGCTGCCACCGCTCTGATTGAGATAGGTCTCGAGCTCAGCAAGCACTGCGCTCTCTACCTTCGGATCATGCGAGCGCTCCGGCCATTCTGACAGATCGCCTCCTTCGCTCCGCGACATCTGCAGAACATGCACTTCGCTGGTGCCCGAGCGCACGCCCGGCTCAATACGGATTCGCAGCCGCTGCTCCTGACCGTCAGTGCGGCGACCTTCGCTCACAGCGGAAATTAACCGGCGTACGAGCGGATTGGCATTCTGCCGGTCGAACGAGAGCCACTCGGTCTCGATCTCGCCCAGTTCTGCGGCTTCACGCGTCGCCTCGATCTGATAATCGGCGAGAAACTGTTGGATCAATGCCCAGGACTCGGACGGAGCACGCTGCGCCTGTAGCCACCGGCGTGAGCCATCCTGCTGCACAGAAAAGTCTTGGCCGCCCGCGCTAACCTGCATCGGTTGCGGACGAGGCGTTTCAAACTTGCCGGATCGCGCCTGCACCTGCCCCGGCACGGGCAGCAGGTCGCCGATCGGCTTGCTGTCGACGCCCTCGGGAATGTTCATCCGGGGCTCGACCGTTGCGAGCTGATAGTCGGATCCGCGGTCGCGAAAGTAGCCGTCTTCACCAAAAAAGTAACCGCAACCACCGAGACTGGCCGCCATTGCACCGATTGCCAGCGGACCCAACACTACCTTCATCTTGTTTTCCTTGTTCGATACCTGGCGTAGTTTGTTCATAGCAGGCCGCACTGGCGCAGCGCTTCGCGGACGGGTTCATGGCAGCGCGCACTGAGCGGGGTAAGCGGCAGGCGCAAGCCTTCCCCGACCAGGCCCATTTCGTGCAGAGCCCACTTGACCGGAATCGGGTTCGATTCGATGAAAAGCATCTTGTGCAACACCATCAGCTTCTCGTTGAGCTGGCGGGCGGTATCCGCGTCGCCCGCCAGCGCAGCAGCGCAGAGCTCGTGCATCTCCCGCGGCGCCACGTTGGCAGTCACGGAAATGTTGCCCTTGCCACCAAGAAGGATCAGTTCCGCCGCAGTCGCGTCGTCGCCTGAGTAGACACCGATACGGTCGGCGACACGGTCGATCAGTTCACGCGCACGCTGGAGGTCTCCGGTTGCTTCCTTGATGCCGACAATGTTCGGGATCCCTGCCAGGCGGTCAACCGTTTCGGGGAGCATGTCACAAGCGGTACGCCCGGGGACGTTGTAAAGAATCTGGGGAATCGCGACGGCTTCGGCGATATAGCGATGATGCTGATACAAGCCTTCCTGCGTCGGCTTGTTGTAGTACGGGGTGACCAGCAGACAGGCATCGGCCCGTACACTGCGCGCCGCTTCGGTGAGCTCGACCGCCTCGCGGGTGGAATTGGCGCCTGTGCCGGCAATAACAGGAATACGCCCGGCCACCTGCTCGACCACGCGGCGGATCGCTTCCTTGTGCTCGTTCATGTCCAGCGTGGCAGACTCACCGGTGGTGCCCACCGCAACGATGCCGTCAGTACCCTGTTCAAGATGAAAATCGATCAGGCGCTCGAGTGCTACCCAATCCAGGCCGCCGCGGGAATCCATGGGTGTAACCAGCGCCACCAGGCTGCCTGAAATCATGCAACTGCTCCACTTGAAACGTTAATCGGCAATGGTACTTTCGCGCCGCCAGCAGCACAAGGAGTGGACCCGGCAAAGCCGGTAAATAGCGGGCTCCGAAGCGGAGGTTGAACCGCCGGCCCGTGACGGGGGACAATAGGCACCTACAGCCGACGAAAGGATGCTTTCGCCGGCATCCGTACGCCATTTCCGAGGATGACCATGTCGCAACCTGCCGGCCAGAAGGACCAATTCCTGGTGATCACCGCGATGGGCCAGGAGACTACGGCGCTTGCCACCCTGCTCACCCGCCTGTGCATGGAGCAACGCTGTCTCATTGTCAGCAGCCGAATGAGCCGTCACGGCACCTCTACTGCCCTGGTACTTCAAGTCAGTGGTAACTGGGATGCGCTCGCCCGACTGGAAAGCCTGCTGCCTGCTCTGGCGCGCCGCGAGCATTTCACGTTGTCGATGAGCCGTAGCCAGAGCCTGGACGAAAGACCTCAGGCATTGCCGTACAACGTGTTCGTGACAGCAGCCCAGAGACCGGAGCTGATCGCCGAACTCTGCCTGTTCTTTCAACAACTGGGCATCGACATCGAAGAGATGTTCAGCTTCACCTACCAGGCGCAGCACACCGGCACGCCCATGCTCAACCTGACGCTCACCATTGCCATACCTGGCAAGATGCAGCTGAGCTGGCTGCGCGAGCAGTTTCTCGACTTCTGCGACGAGCTGAACCTGGACGCGGTCATCGAACCCTGGCGCCCCCTCCATTGATCACGAGAAGGAACACATGAGCATCGAACCGGGCAGCACCATACCAAACTTCACCGCGCAGGCCACCGGCGGCCAGACGATCAACCTCGCCGACCTGGCCGGAAAGAAGGTCGTGCTGTATTTCTATCAGAAAGACAATACACCCGGCTGCTCGACCGAAGGCCAGGCGTTTCGA
>CAYZFU010000219.1:0-5601 GCA_964477725.1 uncultured Halopseudomonas sp. | reverse complement strand
CCATCGCCGAGCTGCGGCAGGTACCAGGGCAGATTCACCAGCAGGAGGTAGGCCGTGAATGCGCAGGTGCCGATGATCACTGCGTTGTTGACGAACTTTACCAGCTTGATTTCAAAGAACTTCACCCGCGGCTCGATGATGCAGAAGTAGAAGCAGGTGAGGAAGTAAAAACCCCAGATAAGAAAACCCCAGAAACCGAACTCGATAGCCAACGGGTTGGCGAAACCGTATTCGGGACTATCCGCCGTATTTGCGTAGCCGGCGAATTCGGTCAGCGGGAACATGATCAGCCCCACGTCCAGCCCTGACGTGAACAGAATCGCGACGAACGTCAGCGTGTGCACCGGCGTCACGCCGATACAGCGCAGATTCCACCACTTGACCAGGATCAGCGCGATCAAGCCAAAGGTGAACAGCATTCCTATCGAAAGCCAGAGCGTCATACGAACCTCCAGCTGCAGCGGTTAACGAGCATAATAATGAGCATGGTTGTTTCCTTTTGTTTGGAAAGGACACAAACCTCCGCATTGCGCGGGCAGGGCTTGCCTATCTGTCGCTGGTCGACGGTGCTGAGCACCCAGGCGGCAATAGGAAAATCCTGACGGTTTGCATAAAGCGCGGGCTTGCGCCCGCGCAGGGTTCAGGCGAGTACCCGCGCCGCCTCCCTCGGGCGCTGGCGTGCTTGCCATTGTTCATCCATCGACACGGGCGCATTCGATGGAGCCAGGGGCTCGAAGCCCCGAATGATGTCTGCCGCACGCTCGGCGACCATGATGGTCGGGGCGTTCAGGTTGCCGTTGGGAATCGTCGGGAAGATCGACGAGTCGACTACCCGCAACCCCTGAATACCGTGCACCCGCGTGTGGGGATCGACAACGGCCATTTCATCGTTGCCCATCTTGCAGGAACAGGACGGGTGATAGGCGCTCTCGACCGCGCTGCGCACGAAGGCGTCGATCTCTTCATCGCTCTGAATATGCGCGCCAGGCTGAATCTCCTCACCACGGTACTCATCCATCGCCTGCTGATGGATGATTTCGCGTGATAGCCTTACGCAGGCACGAAACCCTTCGCGATCCTCTTCCTCCTTGAGGTAATTGAAGAGGATCTCAGGATGCTGGCGTGGATCAGGCGAGCGCACATGCACGTGCCCGCGGCTTTTCGGCTTGTTGTGTCCGACGTGGAGCTGAAAACCGTCGCCGGCGAAGGCTTCCTTGCCGTCGTAGCGCATGGCAGCAGGCAGAAAGTGATACTGGATGTCCGGCCATTCGGCGCCCGCCTTTGAGCGGATGAAACCGCAGGACTCGAAATGGTTGGTCGCACCCAGCCCCGTCTTGAAGAAAAACCACTGCGCGCCAATCTGCAACCGGCTGGCCCAGCCCAGCTTGCGGTTCAGCGAGACCGGCTTCATGCAGCGAAACTGGAAATAGAATTCGAGGTGGTCCTGCAGGTTTTCACCCACGCCAGGCAGCTCGTGCAGCACCTCGATGCCGGCCTTCTTCAGCACATCGCGGCGACCGATGCCGGACAGCTGCAGCAGATGCGGCGAGCCGATCGAGCCGGCCGAGAGGATTATCTCCCGGTCGGCACGCACAGTGATCATCTCGCCCTTGCGCTCGTACTGCACGCCGGTCGCACGCTTGCCTTCCAGCACCACGCGATGCACCAGCGCATGGGTGACCACGGTCAGGTTGGAGCGGCTGCGTACCGGCCGCAGATAAGCATTGGCGGTCGACCAGCGCACGCCGTTCTTGATGGTCATCTGCATCGGGCCGAAGCCCTCCTGCTGGGCGCCGTTGTAGTCCGCCGTGGCCGGATAACCGGCCTGCACGCCGGCATCGATGAAGGCGCGATACAACGGGTTTTTCATCTGATTGCCGGTATTGACGCCCAGCGGGCCGCGGTCGCCGCGGTAGCTATCGGAGCCGAAGGTCCAGGTCTCGGCCTTCTTGAAGTACGGCAGGCAGTGCCGGTAGTCCCAGCCGTCGGCGCCCTCTTCCTGCCACTCGTCGAAATCCTTCGCATGGCCACGCACGTAAACCATGCCGTTGATCGAGGACGAACCGCCCAGTACCTTGCCGCGGGGGCAGTGCATGCGGCGATTGTCGAGGTACGGCTCCGGCTCGCTCTCGTACTGCCAGTTGTATTTGCTGGTATTCATCGGGATCGATAGCGCGGTCGGCATCTGGATAAAGATGCTGCGATCGCTTCCCCCGTTTTCCAGCAGCAGCACGCTGCACTTGCCGTCTTCGCTCAGACGATTGGCCAGCACGCAACCGGCAGAACCGGCGCCGACGACGATGTAATCGTATGTCTGGGTCATGGATTGTCCCCTCAAAATGGGCTCTCAAGATCAGCCATACCGACGTATACCGACTTGAGCTGGGTGTACTGGTCCAGGGTGACGCGTCCATTCTCGCGGCCGATGCCCGACAGCTTGTAGCCGCCGACCGGCATTTCCGCAGGCGATGCTCCGTAGGCGTTGATCCAGCAGATTCCCGCCTGGATACGGTGAATCACCCGGTGCGCGCGGCGAATGTCGTTGGTGAACACGCCGGCTGCCAGCCCGGTTTCGGTATCGTTGGCGCGACGAATCACTTCGTCCTCGTCGCGGAAGGTCAGCACCGACATCACCGGTCCGAAAATCTCCTCGCGAACGATGCTCATCTCATCCGTGCAATCGGTGAAAATCGTCGGCTCGACGAAAAAACCACCCTCGGCGCCAGCCGGCTGTGCCGCCTTGCCGCCACAGGCCAGGGTCGCGCCCTCGGCCAGGCCCTTGTCGATATAACCGAGTACCAGATCGCGATGTTTGGCCGAAATCAACGCACCGAAGTTGGTGTCGCGATCCAGCGGATCACCCATGCGAATGTTGCTCCGTGTACGTTCCAGCAGTTGCTGCATGAACGCCTCGTAAACCGCTTCGTGGACAAACACCCGGGTACCGTTGGTGCAGATCTCCCCCTGGGTGTAGAAGTTGCCGAGCATGGCCGCCGATACCGCATTATCGATGTCGGCGTCATCGAACACGATTAGCGGTGACTTACCGCCCAGCTCCATGGTCACTTCCTTGAGTGTACTGGCGGCTGCGGCCATGACCTTCTTGCCGGTACCCACTTCGCCGGTGAACGACACCTTGGCAATGTCCGGGTGGTGGGTCAGCCAGGCGCCAATGCGCCCGTCGCCCTGCACCACGTTGAACACACCGGCCGGAACGCCGGCCTCAACGTAGACCTCCGCCAGCTTGAGTGCGCCCAGCGGTGTCTCTTCCGAAGGCTTGAAAATCATGCTGTTGCCGGTGGCCAACGCCGGGGCCGACTTCCAGCAGGCGATCTGCAGCGGATAGTTCCACGCACCGATACCGGCGCAGATACCCAGCGGCTCGCGGCGGGTGTAGTAGAAGTCACCGCCGAGATCCTGCTGATTGCCTTCGATCGACGGCGCCAGGCCGGCGAAGAACTCGATGCTGTCGGCACCGGTCACTACGTCGACTGCGACGGCTTCCTGCCAGGCCTTGCCGGTGTCGCGAATTTCCACTTCGGCGAGCTCGTCGTTTCGAGCGCGCAACAGGGCGACAGCACGTAGCAGAATGCGAGCGCGCTCCATGCCGGTCATCGCCGACCATCTGGCGAAACCTTTGCGGGCGCTGTCGATGGCGGCCTGCTGAACGAATTCGTCGGCAACTTCCATCTCGTAGATCACCTGGCCGGTTGCCGGATTGACGATCTCGAAGGTCTCGCCGGTCTGGTTGGCCAGGTATTGACCATTGACGAAGTTCTGGTAACGGGGCAGTGACATGTTCGCTCTCCGGTTATTGATTGGCCTGGTGCAGTGCATCGAGCACGTAGCGCTTGCAGAGCGCTTCACCCATGGCAAAGCTGTGTTGCGGCTCCGGGCTCAGCGCGCTGCGCAGCCAGAACCCATCGATCATTGCAGCGGCCTTGAGCGCCGCTTCGGTCGCTTCCTGCGCCGCTAATCGTTGTGCGAATGAGTAGCGCAGGTTGCTGTATAGCCGCGCATTGTTGATCTGTTGCAGCCGCTTGAAGCCGGGTTCGTGCAGCGCCCTGGCCCAGAAGCTCAGCCAGGTTCGGCTGGCCAGCTGGGAACGCTGGAACTCCGTGAAATTCGCCTCGACAATGCAGCACAGGCGCTGCTCGGGTGACCCGTCGGTGGCCCTGATGCGCTCTCGAAAATCCTTACCCAGCTGATCGAGTAAATAACGCAACGCCCCTACGATCAGGCCCTGCTTGCCACCGAAATAATGGCTGATGATGCCCGACGACATCCCGGCCCGGCGGCTGATGGTGATGATGGTCGTGTTCTGCAAGCCGATTTCCGCGATCGACTCCAGCGCAGCCTGAATCAGCTGCTGACGACGGGTGTCCTTCACTCCGACTATTGGCATGGTTAGGTTGCCACGTTTTTGATTGAACGTTCAATTAACCAAAAGAGTACAGTAAGAGCGGTATGTGATCAAGTTTTGATCTGCCGCCCGCCCCGTAGGAGCAGACCTGGCCGCAACGAAGGATTCACGGCTGCGCGCCGCCCGCACCTCCGCTTTCGCGCCCGGGTGCGCTTCTACATCATTACCCCTCCCCCGGTAGGAGCGGACCTGGCCGCGAAGAAGGACGCACGGGCTCGCATGTATTCCGAGCCAGGCATTGCGTTGCACCCAAGATTTGTCGGTCAAAAGAACGCCACGGCAAGCCGTGGCGTTCTTTAGATCAGCGAACCGTTCAAGCTTTGTGCATAAGCGGAGGCACTAGGGTCACGGCCGTGTCTTCGTCCAGCGCGGATTCCGCCGCGGCCAACATATCGAACTCTTCCGCGGCGGTTTTGGCCACCAAGTGATGTTTGCTGTACAGGAAGAAGTAGGCAGCGCCAACGATAAACAACACCATGGTGTAGCCGAATGCCCGGGGGTCGAAGGCATACACGCCGGTCAGTGCAACCAGCGCCAGCGCCAGTGCCACGCCGGAGGTGATCACGCCGCCCGGAGTCTTGTAAGGACGCGGCAGCTCCGGCTGGCGCACTCGCAACAGGATGTGACTCAGGGCCATCAAGGCGTAGGAGACAGTCGCACCGACCACGGCCATACCGAGGATCAGATCGCCCTCACCGCTCAGAGAGATCAGAAAGCCGAATACACCGGGAATCACCAACGCACGCGCTGGTACCTTGCGCTCGCTGGTTACCGACAATCCGCGCGGCAGATAGCCGGCACGCGACAGAGCGAATACCAGGCGGCTGTAGCCGTAGATGATCGAGAAGAACGAGGCGATCAGGCCGGCCAGACCAAGTACGTTGACTACCACAGCCAGCGTCTGGTTGCCGTTGGCCTTGAGCGCATCGACCAGCGGAACGGCGCTCTGGCCGATGGCGTCTGCCCCGGCGGAACCCGCGAGCAACAGAACAACCAACAGCGCCGTGAACAGCAGGAAGACCATCGCGCCGATGATGCCTTTCGGTACATCCCGAGCCGGGTTCTTTGCTTCCTCTGCCGCCAGCGGTACGCCTTCAACCGCCAGGAACAGCCACATGGCGAACGGCAGCGCGGCCCAGACACCGTACCAACCGAGCGGGAGTGCCGCCGAGGCACCG
>CAYZFU010000218.1:0-5621 GCA_964477725.1 uncultured Halopseudomonas sp. | reverse complement strand
TCGTCCGTCAGGACATCCCCGCGCTGTTTGAGTTGATCGATGCGTACCATCCAGCCGAGCCTTTGTTCGCGGTAGGTCATGCCTGGGGCAGCGTGCTGCTGGCTGCTGCGCTGGCCCGGCACCCGGCCTGGCTCAGGCGCATCGCCGGGCTCGTCCACTTTGCTGCGCGTCGCGTGGCACGCGGCAGCGGCTGGCGCCACTGGCTGATGGTCGAAACGCTATGGGCAAAGGTGATGCCGGCGCTGGGCAAGCGCAAAGGGTTCATCCCGGCCCGCGCCCTGGGCATCGGATCCAACGACGTCTCGCTGGCGCTGCATGCCGGGCAACTGGCTTGGTCGCGCAGCGCCGAATGGCGTGATCTGGAGGACGGATTCGACTATGCTTTGCGGCTAGGAGATTTGTCGTGGCCGGCAGGCTTGTATCTTGCGGGCAAACATGACAAATATTTGGGACAGTTTGATGACGTCAAGGCGTTTGCCCGGGAGTTCGGGCCGCATGACAAGCAGCTGATCCTGCTGCAGAAAGGGACAGGCTGTTCTCGCGATTATGGCCATAACGACCTGCTCACCCATCCGCAGGCGTCACTGGATCATTTCCCCCTGGTGCTGGCCTGGATGCAGCAGCGAATCCACGGGGCGAAGACTAGCGAGAGCGCGGCCTGACCTGCCTGCAGCCGCCAACCATTGCCGACACGATAGCCAACACTATAAAGAGGACCGACCGTGCAGAAAGTAGTGATCAGCGGAACGGGTTTGTACACACCGCCCTATAGCATCAGCAACGAAGAACTGGTTGAAAGCTTCAATGCGTATGTCGAGAAATTCAACCAGGAGAACGCTGCCGCCATCATTACCGGTGAGGTTGCACCGCTGGCCCCTTCGAGCACCGAATTCATTGAGAAAGCCTCCGGCATCAAGAGCCGTTACGTGGTCAACAAGGAAGGCATTCTCGATATCAACAGGATGAAACCGTACATTCCGGAGCGTAGCAACGAGGAACTGTCGGTCCTCGCCGAGATGGCGGTCAAGGCCGCCAACCAGGCGCTCGAGCGCGCCGGCAAGACTGCTGCGGATATCGATGGCATCATCATGGCCTGCTCCAACCTGCAGCGAGCCTACCCGGCGGTAGCGGTCGAGGCACAGGAAGCATTGGGTATCGCTGGTTTTGGCTTCGACATGAACGTCGCCTGTTCCTCGGCTACCTTCGGCATCCAGGCGGCCGCCAACGCCGTACAGCTCGGTCAGGCCCGGGCGGTGCTCATGGTCAACCCGGAGATCTGCACCGGCCACATGAATTTCCGTGACCGCGATAGCCATTTCATTTTCGGCGACGCCTGCACCGCAGTGGTGGTCGAGCGCGCCGAAGACGCGACCTCCGAGTATCAGTGGGAAATTCTCGGCACCAAGCTGCTGACGAAGTTCTCCAACAATATCCGTAACAACTTCGGCTTCCTCAATCGCGCCGATGATCAATTTGCCGATCAACCGGACAAGTTGTTCATCCAGCAGGGCCGCAAGGTATTCAAGGACGTTTGCCCGATGGTCGCCGAACTGATTGGCGAACACCTGCAGCAGACCGGTCTGCCGGTGAGCGACATTCGCCGCTTCTGGCTGCACCAAGCCAACCTGAACATGAACATGCTGATTGCGCGCAAACTGCTCGGCCGTGACCCGAACGAGCAGGAAGCGCCAGTGGTGCTCGACGAATACGCCAATACCAGCTCGGCCGGTTCGATCATTGCGTTCCACAAATACCAGGACGACCTGCCGGCCGGCACCCACGGCGTGATCTGCTCGTTCGGCGCCGGCTATTCGATTGGCAGCGTGATCGTTCGCAAGCTCTGACTGTCGCACTCCTGTCATAAAAATCCGGGACCCTGTGTCCCGGATTTTCATGTTTCATATCCTCCCTTAACTATTGCCTCCCTGTTCGGTCGCCAAGCTCACGTAGCGCGCAAGCCGCTCTGCTGCGCGAGATCGGCGCATCGCTGAAAAGTTCCGCTGTCATCAAATCTTCATGTCACGGCAAGCGCTCTGTCATACAGCCTTTCCATAATCGCTTCGGTCGATACAACGACGTCACGTCACGAACTGGAAATGACGTTCTTAAAACCCGAAGGAGTTTGTCTGATGAAGAAGAAACTGATTGCGATCGTGGTGGGTGCTGCTGCCATGCCCGCTCTGGCTATGGCTGATATCAGCCTCTACGGTCGCGCTCACGTATCCGTTGATTTCCTGGACGACGGTGCCGATTACTCCGAAACCAACCTGTCCAGCAACTCCTCTCGCCTGGGTTTCAAAGGTGATCATCAGATCAACCCGAACCTGAAAGCTTTCTTCCAGCTTGAGCAGGAAGTGTATTTCGGCCGGGAAGGCGGTAGCAATTTCAACACCCGTGACACGTTCGTAGGTTTGGGCGGCAACTTCGGTGACGTGCGCCTGGGCCGCTTCGACAGCCCGTTCAAGATGGCACGTGGTCCGGCCAACCTGTTCGGCGATCAGGTCGGCGACATGCGTAACCTGACCCGGGTTGGCAACTCGCGCTTTGACGAGCGTTATGACAACACCGTGATGTACACCACGCCCTCGATGGGCGGCTTCTACGGTCAGGCTGCTTACTCGATCCACCAGGGTACCTTTGCTGGCGAAGACCATGAAAGCAGCTCGTACAGCCTTGCGCTGAACTACGTCGGCGGCCCGCTGGAAGCGTCCATCGCCTACGAAGATGCTGAAGACGAAACCCGCACCACCACCGCTGCGCCGGACGTGACGCTGGGTGTGGGCGATCGCCAGGGTGTGCGTGTTGCCGCGGCTTACAAGATCATGGATCCGCTGAAGATCGTTGGCTTCTATCAAACCCTTGAGCACGACAGCGACAACCTGACCGCTGCTCAAAACGACCAGCTGACCGCTGACGTATATGGTCTGGGTGCCGAGTTCAAAGTAGCTTCCAACACCGCTCTGAAAGGCATGTGGATGACTCGCGACGTTGACGTCGACGACCGCAACAGCGACATGTGGGTGGTGGGCGTCGAACACAAGCTGGACAAGGCCGTTCGCGTCTACGCCAACTACGCGGTCGTTGACAACGAAGATAACGCTGCGCTGACTCCCTGGGGCCAGGCGCGTACCGCTACCCCGTCGGGCACCGCTGGCGAAGAAGCCTCTGGCCTGTCGGTCGGCCTGCGCTACGACTTCTAAGTCGTTCTAGCAAGCGTCGATTCGAAGCCGGATTGTCTCGTAGAGGCAATCCGGCTTTGTCATGTAAATGACATTAATTCGACTTAATCTCGTAGCGTGTCAATCGTCAAGGCCGCCAGCGAAGCGAATGCGTTCGCGCGCCGTTCCAATCCAGGAGTACTCATGCGTATCATCGTTTCAATAGCGCTGGCTTGCCTTCTGTCCGCATGCGCCAGGCAATCACAGGTTCAGTTGTACCCCGGGGCGGAGCTGCCAGCCAGCCAGGTGCTCACCGTTCAGGTCCCGACGGAGCTGGAAATTACCGATCTCAATGGGCGTGAGGTACCATCGGTCAACTCGCTGTTCAGCGGTGACAAGCGCATCCTCAAGCTCGAACCAGGTGAATACCGCATCAACGCCTTCTTCAAGAACGTGTATGACATCGGTGGCGGAATCAGTACCGAGGTGGTGCGTACAAGCAGCGCCATCTTCACTGTCGACGGCGAGGCGGGCGAGACGTGGCGGCTGGGTTATTCTGCCCCGAAGAGTCTCGAAGAAGCGCAGCAAATGAAAGACTCGTTCACTGGCTGGAGCGAAAATCTCGCCACTGGCGAACGCATCGCTACGCAGGCCGGAGCAAAGTCCCAGTCTCCGTTAGGCCAGTTGCTCGGCGGCGCAGCGGTTCCGCCGACCGCCGCCACGGCTATTGCCCCGTTGGGAGCACCGCAAACCTCACCAGTCTCTTCTGATGTTGCCGTGGCTCCGGCTGCGCCTGCCAGCAAAGCCACGCTACCACACAACGAGGCGACACTCGCTACCCTGCAGCAGCTCTGGCAGCTGCTCACTCCGGAAAGCAAGGCAGATTTTCTCGAGTGGGCTAAGGAGTAACAGGGCCTGTCTTTGCGGGCAGAGCGTATGGCGGCCTGCTTCCGGTTCGTGCTCGCACTGTCATGTAATGTTCATGGCACTGCAATCGGCTTGCCACTGCATCAGGCGAATATGAGCTACCGGAACGATGTTAAGCGTTTAGTGACCGGTCTGCTCCTTCAAACCCCACTCCGGTGGGGTTTTTTTATGGCTTTGATTCCTCCCGCTCCGTCGTCGCTGTGGCATGCTAGGGTGATGACGATACTCCAACTCGAATCGATCGATGAGGTCCGGCCCGAAGCGTGGGATGAGCTGGTCGGGCCGGGTTATCCCTTTCTCAGGCACGCTTTTTTGCGGGCACTGGAAGCCAGCGGATCGGTGTCGCCGGCGACGGGGTGGACACCGGCGCATCTGGTGCTGAAAGGGGAAGGGGACAGACTCGACGCGCTGCTTCCGCTCTACCGGAAGATGCATTCCTACGGAGAGTACGTATTCGACTTTCAATGGGCCGATGCCTGGGAGCGCGCAGGACAGCACTATTATCCGAAGCTGCTTGCGGCGGTGCCGTTTTCGCCGGTCCAGGGGCCCCGTCTGGTAGCGCGCGACGCATCGTATGCGGATCGGTTGCTTTCGGGCATCGACGGGCTGCTGGCGAGCGGTGAGGCCTCCGGTGCGCATCTGTTGTTCAACAGGGCAGCGGAAAATGCGGCTTTGGAAAAGCACGGCTGGGTGCAGAGACTCGGCTGTCAGTTCCACTGGATGAACCGGGGCTACGCCACTTTCGATGACTTTCTCGCCGCCTGCAATTCGCGCAAGCGCAAGAATTTCCGCAAGGAGCGAGCGGCTGTCGCCGCGCAGGGGTTCAGCTTCCATTGGGTTACCGGCCATGAGCTTGGTGATCAGCAGTGGGATGCGTTCTACCCGTTCTACGCTGCCACCTATTACAAGCGCGGCCAGGAGCCGTATCTTAACCGGGCGTTCTTTTCCATGCTGGGCGAGGGAATGGGCGACACGGTACGGTTATTGTTCGTTTGTCACGAAGGGCAGAACGTGGCAGGTGCGCTTTTCCTGGCTGGCGATGACACGCTTTACGGCCGCTATTGGGGCTGCCTTGAAGAATACGACCGATTGCATTTCGAAACCTGTTTCTACCAGGGCATGGAGCGCTGCATCGCCGAGGGTCTTCCCCGTTTCGACGCGGGCGCCCAAGGCGAGCATAAGCTGAGCGGTTTTGAGCCCGTACTGACGCAATCGTGGCACAAGCTTCAGCCTGGATTGCATGAGGCAGTTGCTGATTTCCTCGAGAGGGAGAGAGCCGGCATCCAGGCTTACCAACAGGATGCGAAAACCTATCTTCCGTATCGCCAGCCATAGCGCCGTGATCGTGCCCGAGCCAGAGAACGACCTCTTCTCCGCTGGTTCTTGAGCAGGGCAGCCGAGCACTCTAAACGCGCACCCGGGCGCGAGACCGAAGCCAGAACCCTTCGCGGTCATGCCCGCTCTCACGGGGCGGGGGCTTCGATGTGGGAGCGCACCTGGGCGCGAAAGCGGGCCTGAGAACCCCTTCGCGGTCAT
>CAYZFU010000217.1:0-5665 GCA_964477725.1 uncultured Halopseudomonas sp. | reverse complement strand
ATTGTAGCCGGAGACCTCTGGTTATCGTTGGACCGATTTTAAGGGAGGGCGACAATCTCTGTCGCCGGAGTTCGAAGAAGAACTGTTCTCGTCGCTGGTGGATTCGTACCAGCGTTCCCAGCTGTACTCTGCATCGTTTTGAAGCGTGCCTTTCAGGTGGGAACCTTCATGGATGTTCAAGACTACGGTTGGGCTAAACACTTCGCCCAGAAGGGTCAGGTCAGCCTTGGCGTTTGTTGTCTCTTGGGCGTTACCGCTGTAGTTGTCTTGATAGCCAACATCCCACCAGTTGGGTTCTTCGTCGCCTTCACGGACGGTCTCGTTTGCGAAGCTACCAACCGCGACAACATCGATGGTGACCGGGATCTGTTGACCCTCGTCACCCGACGCCAATTCGAGCTGCTGTTTTACGCTATATCGCTGTCCGTCGCGGGTGACATTGATGCTGTCGTAAGCAAATTCGGTCGCAGTGGAGCCGTTTTGCACTTCCTCTACTGCCTGAGCGATAGCACGCAGCACGGCGCCAGTGGCCTTGGTGACTACACGCGTTTCGGCGTCGTTGAGCTGGGCGACCATGTCTACTTCTTCCTGGAAGGCCAGAACGTTTTCTTCCAGGGAAACCAGGTTTGCCAGATCGCGGATTTGCTGAACGAATTGCTTGACGGCAACGATACCCTTCGAACCGATACCGTCTGGAACTTCACCCTGGCTGGGCTGGGTGGAACCGTTGTTGGCGGCTTCGGACTTGGCATTGGCAATGTCCGTGCGTGCGGCCGCCAGGCCGTTACCCAGGTCGACGTTTTGTTGCGCAGCTGCTTCTTCAACGCGCTTGGCGATCTGGAGAGCTTGCTCCAGAATCGATTCGAGCGTCAGACCCTGGGCACCATCAGCTGCTCTGTCGGCGATACCGGTTTCCGCGTACTCGTCAATGAAACTGGCCAGGGCCTCGACCATGTTCTTGGTGGAGGAGCTGGCTACGGCAGCGGACATCAGGTTGTAGCGGTTCACAGCCTGGTCGGCATCAGCAACGCTTTTTGCGTTGGTGATGTCTACGACCTTGAGCTGAAGAAGATCGCCGCCGAGCTTTAGGCGTTCGGCTACTTTAGCATTGGCTCCGTAGATGACATCCTGCAGGTCCGCGGACGGAGTGGCTTTCAACGTGGCGAAAGCGACATTGGCTGCCACGCTGGTGAGCGACGTTGTGTTAAGTGTTTTGGTTGAAGCGTTGACTTCGGGAACGAGTGCGGTCAGTTGGAAATCAGCAGGCGCGTTGAAGTTTTGTCCAAAGGAAACGCTCGGGTTGCCTTGCGCATCTCTTTCGCACACAGCAAGGTCGCAGCGGATCAGGGTGCCGTCGTTACGGGTTACTTCGATGAGTATTGGAGTTCCGTTGTACGAGGCAGGTAGCGTGAGCTTGTAGCTACCGTCAGTAGTGCTGGTAGTGGTCTCGGCAAGCACGTCGCCTTTGTCGCCAGTAGCGGTAAGTGCGCGGGCTCTTACCACGCCGCCCAGCACGATGCCCTTGGCTGCGGTGCCTTCGAAAGTGAGCGCCTGAGGTGTGGGCGCAGGGGCAGTTTCTGTTCCAGGGGCCTGGTTGCCGCCTTTGCTGCTGCCACCGCCACTACTCAGGCAACCGCTCAGCACGAGTGCTGACGAAATAGCGAGTGCCAGAGGCCATTTTTGATTTTTCATTTGCATTCCTTGTGTACGGATCGTCTATACGAAGCTCCCGCTGACGCCGAGCGTGGGTAGCTTCAAATTCGTATCTGCCAGAGAAACTGGCAGTGCTAATCCGGCTTGCCTGGCGCCGTTGCGACCAGAGCAATACGGAACTGCTAGCTTGAGAATGGCTGCGAAGGTCAACAAGTGATGACAGGCTTGCAGATAGGCCGCACAAGAGGAAAGGAGGAATGCATCGCTCATGAAAAGCAGCACGCCCACCCGGAAAGGAGGGGCTACATCGTCCTTGATCTCGTTATGTTCCTTGCCAGTACTTCAGCTGGCGTGAATATAGCACCGCGATATTCGCGAGGTAAATATGGAAAAAGTTGCGCTATGGAACTTTTTAGGAGGTGCGCTGTCCGCTCGGGTAAGGCGGGTCTGGACAGCCGCTGTTCAGCCTAAGCTAGTAGAGGTAACGCAGCTGGGCATCATGAGTCATCCTACGTGACCTAGCCGTTGAAATCCTGGAGCATGCCGTGTCGAACCATGACGACCCGGGCTACTCGGCCTATCGCACGCCGCTGTACCGCTACATCAACGCCAGGGCAGGCAGCGACCTGTCTCCTCGTGAAACGTTCTACCGGCAGTCGCCTCGATAAGCAGGCGATTCACAGACGGCCACAGTGCACGTAGCATGCGCGTCTGGCCGTTGCCCATGCCTGTTCCTCCGGAGTTTGCTTTGAAGAAAATTCTCGCCCTCAGCTTTGCCATGGTCTCGCTGTCTGGTTGTGCGTTCATCGAGCAGCTGAGGTCAGCCGGTCAACCCCAGCACCCATCTACAGCCATGCAGGTGATGCAGGGCGCCGGGTTGGCGGAAGGTTTGGCTGATCTCCCGGTATACCGGTCGGTGCTGGATGAGCGAGCCGCGCTGGTGGTGGCCGCCCAGGCTGCACTGGTTAAAGAGCTGGCCCCAGCCAACGCCGGGCGCGCCGAGCCGGTGGTGTATCCGGTGCAGGCGGCGTTCATGTCGTTCAAAGGACGAACCGATCCGACGCTGCCGTTGCGAAAGGATCTGCGCTACATATTCTGGTTGCCGGCGAGTCAGGCTGCCGATGTCCAGGCTGCGCAGATCAGATGGTCGGACGTGCTGGAGCAGGCTGCGGCCCGTGCGCTGCCTGAGGGCTACCGCACCGAGCCGTTCGAATGGGTCAACACTTCAGCAGATGGCGTGGACTCCACCCATCGTGTGCTGCGCGTCGATGGGCCGCTTTGTAGCGACTGGTCTTGCGTATTGGAAGGCGGGTTCACCAGCCGCGAAAATCCGCAACTGAGTGCGGAAGGTCCTCTGCAGCGAGTGCCAACGCCGCCTGTCGCGGGGCATAGCGAAGCCGAATCCTTTATCCAGGCCAAAGCCGCCTACATGACGTTCAGTCAGGTGACCTCTCAGTACCTGGAGGTCGGACGCGGTGCGCAGTGGCGTATGGAAAAGCAGCCGGTACCCGGGTTCGACCATAATGCGTTCTATCAGCGGCTGAGTGCCGAGCTGCCGAGCTGGGCGTTTATCTACGCCGGGCCGGAGAATCCGGTATACCAGACGCAGATTCCGCTGATAGTGCATGAGGGTCAGGAACACTTTTTCGCGGTACCGGGCGGGCCACGCCCGTAGCTGGTCGACGACGTCGGGCTGCCGATCGCTGGCGGTGGGAGCCTGACTGCGTCTTCCCAGCGCTTGCGCGCTGCGGTTCAATGGCAGCTCCGTGCCAGGGATCCCTTATCAGCACCCGTCGACGAGACCGCACAATGCCTGAACTGAAAACCTTTGGCCTGCTCTTCGTCACCGCCGTGGCCGAGATAATCGGCTGTTACCTGCCGTACTTGTGGCTGCGTGAAGGCAAATCCGTCTGGCTGCTGATTCCAGGCGCACTCAGCTGTCTCTACACCCGACTGCCGCCGGGCGCGTCTACGCGGCCTACGGAGGGGTCTATATCTGCGTCGCCATGATCTGGCTTGGTGTGGTCGACGGCATCCGGCCCACCCTGTGGGACGCGCTTGGCTCGGCCGTCGCGTTGCTGGGGATGGCTATCATCATGTTCGCGCCGCGGCATGCCTGAGGGAATGCTGCCTACTCAGTGCAGTCCATCGTTACGAACACATTCGGAAGGTGCCTATGCTGCGAATAGGGTTGATATCGGACACGCATAATCTTCTGCGGCCCGAAGCCGTCGAGTTCCTCCACGGCTGTGATCACATCGTGCACGGCGGTGACATAGGCGATGAATCGATTCTTGAGCGGCTGGCGGAGCTGGCTCCGGTGAGCGCGGTACGAGGCAATAACGACCGGGAAAGCTGGGCGGAACGAGTACCGCACAGTCTGCGCCTGCAGTTCGAACAGGTGATGATCCATGCGGTGCATGACCTTTCCGAACTGGATATCGATCCGGCCGCTGCCGGTGTCCAGGTAGTGGTTACCGGGCATTCGCACAAGCCGCTCATCCGTGAGCGCGATGGCGTGATCTACGTTAACCCCGGAAGTGCCGGCCGGCGTAGATTCAGCTTGCCGATTGCGCTCGGCGAGTTGATCATAGACGGCTCCCTGGTGACACCGAGAATCATCGAGCTGTCACCCCGATAGACTGGACTCTATCTGACGCGCCGCTGGCGCAGACAAGGCAATGGAATGCTCAAATCGTTTTTCGAAGAAAAGCTGTACGTGCGAGTAGGTGTCAATCAGTTCGAGATCGACAATCTGACGACGGGCAGGTCTTCCATCATCACCGCTGCAGACCCCTTCACCACTCGCCGCCTACTGATCGGGGAGTTCAGCTCGGCCGAGTCGCAACTTCGCGAGAGTATTCGCCGCGCGCAGAAGCCGGGATTGTTCCGACGCAGCCCGGCTGTGCTGATTCATCCTCTGGACATGATCGAAGACGGCTTGTGCCAGGTCGAGAGCCGGTTGTTCATGGAGTTGGCCGCAGGCGCGGGTGCCCACCGCTCCGTGCTCTGGACCGGCAGCAGATTGTCGCCGCGCCAGGCTCTGGAAAAGCTCGAGCGGAGTTAGCGTTCAGCGGCGCGCGCGTTGCCCTCGCCATTGCCATAGCCAATACAACCCACCCAACAGCGCAGCCAATAGTCCGGCGGGCAGCTGGCTCGGGTAGATCAGCGTACGGCCTGCCCAGTCGGCAAGGAGCATCAGCCAGGCACCGAACAGTCCTGCTGCAAGCAGATGCATACCTGCCTGTCGGCCGCTCCAGCGATGGGCCATGTGCGGCGCCATCAGACCAACGAAGCTGAGCGGGCCGACGACCATGGTCGCGCCCGCCGCAGCCAGACAAGCCACCAGCAACACGCCGGCGCGAGCCACGACCATCGGCACACCCAGGCTTTGCGGCATCTCGCCACCCAGCCCGAGCAAGCGAATCCAGCGCAGCATCAACGCAGCCGCCGCCGCGCAGCCGAGTGCCCACAGCAGCAGCCATTGATGCTCGTTGACGGTGTTCTGGTAGGTCGAACCCGAAAGCCAGGTCAGCAACGACAGCGATTGCGAATCACCGCCTGATAGCAACAGCCGCACCAAAGCGTCGGCAGCGGCGCCCAGGCCAATGCCCGTCAGTAAAAGGCGTTGGGGCCCCATATGCTGTTGACGACTCAGCCACAGCAACAAAGCCAGTGCTGCCGCGGAACCGGCTCCGGCTGCGCCGAGCTGGGCGAGTCGAGGCGCCAGCGGCCAGATCAGCATCAGGGCAACCAGGCACATGGCCGCTCCGGAACTGATTCCCAGAATCTCGGGGCTGGCCATCGGATTGTGGGTCAGTCGCTGGATGATCGCCCCGGCCAGAGCCAGTAGTGCTCCGGCGAGCGCAGCGCTGAAAACTCGTGGCGCTCGCCATTGCCATACCGAATCCAGTTCAGACCACGGCGTCCAGTACCAACCTTGCGCGCCAGGTGCCCAGCTCAGAGCCAGCCAGAGCGTTGCGCCAAACAGTACAAGCACCACAGACCAGGA
>CAYZFU010000216.1:0-5673 GCA_964477725.1 uncultured Halopseudomonas sp. | reverse complement strand
GAGCCGGGGCTCAGCAGTGAAGAGTTGATTCGCCGGGCCCTGAAGGGCATGGTGTAGCCATTTACAGCCTAATGCGCACGGATAAGAAATGTTGGAAGAAGACCGCCAGATAGCCGCCTCGCCGCGGCTGCAGGAAGAAGCAGTGGATCGGGCCATCAGGCCATTCCGGCTGGCGGACTATATCGGCCAGCCGAGCGTCCGTGAGCAAATGGAGCTGTTCATCAAGGCAGCCAAGGGGCGCGGCGAAGCGCTGGACCATGTGTTGATCTTCGGCCCTCCGGGTCTGGGCAAGACGACGCTGGCGAACATCATCGCGCAGGAAATGGGCGTCAAGATCAAAAGCACTTCCGGCCCGGTGCTTGAGCGCGCAGGCGATCTCGCGGCGATGCTGACCAACCTGGAAGCCGGCGACGTCCTGTTCGTAGACGAAATCCACCGGTTGTCGCCGGTAGTAGAAGAGATTCTTTATCCGGCCATGGAAGACTATCAGCTGGATATCATGATCGGGGAAGGCCCCGCTGCGCGCTCTATCAAGCTGGACCTGCCACCGTTCACGCTGGTCGGCGCGACCACGCGGGCCGGCATGCTGACCAACCCGCTGCGCGACCGCTTCGGTATTGTCCAACGGTTGGAATTCTATGGCGTCGACGATCTGTCGACGATCGTGTCGCGTTCCGCGGCCATTCTGGGATTGCAGCTGGATCCGGCAGGCGCCCGTGAGATTGCCCGTCGTTCGCGTGGAACTCCGCGCATAGCCAACCGACTGTTGCGCCGGGTAAGGGACTTCGCCGAGGTTCGAACCCAGGGCGTCATCTCCCGTGAGGTGGCCGATCAGGCATTGAATTTACTGGATGTGGATGAGCAGGGGTTCGATCACATGGACCGTCGGCTGCTGCTCACCATGATCGACAAGTTCGACGGCGGGCCGGTGGGGGTGGACAGCCTGGCCGCGGCGATCAGCGAAGAGCGCCATACCATCGAGGACGTGCTGGAGCCTTATCTCATTCAGCAAGGTTTCGTCATGCGCACGCCGCGTGGGCGGGTAGTGACGCGCCATGCCTACCTGTACTTCGGTCTGGATCTGCCTGCGCGCATGGAACGCAGTACGCCGGATCTGTTCGGTGATGGCTGATCCTCGGGCGCATGGAAAATATTTTCATTTTCGCGAGACAACCCACTATGCAAATGACCAGCTTGGCTCTACATTATGCGCGCTGACATCCCTGGGCCGCCATTCGCGCTGAGAGCCCGTGTCTATTTTGAAGATACCGATGCCGGTGGCATCGTCTACTACGTCAACTACCTCAAATTCATGGAGCGTGCGCGAACCGAACTGGTCCGCTCCTTCGGGTTTGACCAAAGCGTTTTACAGCGCGAGAACATCATTTTTGTCGTGCACTCGGTTGCAGTCCGCTATCACGCGCCTGCACGTCTGGACGACGAACTTGTGATAGATGCGACGGTCTCGCAACTGAAGCGAGCAAGCGTCCGCTTCGCTCAGCGGATCCACCGTGCCGATGGCACGCTGCTGTGCGAGGGTGAAGTGCTGGTGGCCTGTGTGAGCGGCGATCGTTACAAACCCAGACCCATACCCGCTGCGTTGGCTGAAGCATTCGCCGCCACCAGGCAGGAAATACGTGATACCGAGCAAGGAGTGGTAGATAGTGCAAGCTGATCAAATGTCGATGTGGCACCTGATATCCAGCGCCAGCGTGCTGGTGCAGCTGGTCATGCTGACCCTCATCGCCGCATCCGTCGCCTCCTGGGTCATCATCTTTCAGCGCACCACTGCGCTGCGTGCAGCCAAGAGCTCGCTGGATGATTTCGAAGAGCGTTTCTGGTCGGGAATAGACCTCTCCAAATTGTATCGCCAGGTGACCGGCACGCCGAACGCGGACTCGGGCCTGGAGCAGATTTTTCGCGCCGGCTTCAAGGAATTCTCACGGATGCGCCAGCAGCCAGGCGTCGAACCCGAGGCTGTCATGGAAGCTGTCCAGCGGTCCATGCGCGTCGCGATCTCTCGTGAAGAGGAAAAGCTCGATAGCAACCTCCCGTTCCTCGCCACTGTCGGTTCGACCAGTCCTTACATCGGCCTGTTCGGTACCGTGTGGGGGATCATGAACTCTTTCCGTGGCCTGGCCACCGTACAGCAGGCGACACTCGCTACTGTTGCCCCGGGTATCGCGGAAGCGCTGATCGCCACGGCGATCGGCCTGTTCGCAGCTATCCCCGCGGTTATCGCGTACAACCGTTTCTCTGCCCGGTCGGATATGCTGATCGGCCGCTACTACACCTTCGCCGACGAATTCTCCAGCATCCTGCACCGTCGCGTGCACGCCAGCGAAGAGTAATCGGGAGTATTCATGCAGGTTCCAGGCAGACGCCACAAACGCAAGCCGGTAGCCGAGATGAACGTCGTTCCCTATATCGACGTGATGCTCGTGCTATTGGTGATCTTCATGGTTACCGCGCCGATGCTCAATCAGGGGGTCAAGGTCGATTTGCCTCAGGTATCGAGTGAGGTGTTGCCCTCGGATAGCAATCAACAGGTATTGACGCTGTCTGTGCTGGCCAACGGCACCTACTACTGGAACCTCGGCGAAAGTGTCGATACTGAAAATCAGACCGATACGGCAGTCTCGCTCGAGCAGATGGTCGACGGTGTGAGCAAGATCATTCGCGCCCGACCCGATACTCAGGTATACATCCGTGGCGACCAGGCGGCCAATTACGGCGTGGTGGTATCGGCAATGGCCGGTTTGCAGCAGGCTGGCGTGCCCAATGTCGGGCTGATTACCGAGGCGCCGTGAACACACGCGAAAATCAGCCGCGCGAAAGCGGGTCCGGACGGTACGCAGCGCCTGCAGTGAAAGCGGTCGCGCTTCACGTTGCCATAGCGGCACTGCTGTTCGTTTCGTTTTCCTCCGCACCGGAATTCGAACCGGCCAAGCCGATCGTGCAGGCCCGACTCGTTCAGCTAGACTCGAAAAGCCCGGCGACGACGCAGACCAACCAGCGTATCGCCGGAGAGGCCGAGCGAACCGCTGCGCCAACCCACGAGGCTGAAGAGCTCGAGCGCAAGAAGGCGGAACAGCAGGAAGCACAGGAGGCCGCCAGTCGCGCTGCAGCGGAAAGGGCGCGTCAGGAGGCGGCTGCCGCAGCGCAGGCCGAACGCCAGAGACAGGTCGCCGCAGCGAGGGCCGAGGCGGAGAGGACGGCAAAGGAAAAAGCCGAGGCCGAAGCCAAGCGGCAGGCTGACATCGCCCGCAAGCGTGCTGAGGAAGAGGCGAAGAAACAGGCCGCCGCTGCCGAAGCGGCGAAGAACAAGGCGGCAGAAGAGGCCAAGCGCAAGGCAGCCGAAGAGGCGCAGAAAAAAGCAGCGGAGGACGCCAAGCGCAAGGCAGCCGAGCAAGCCAAGAAAAAGGCCGAAGCGGACCGGATTGCCCGTGAAAAGCGCGAACAGGAACAGGCTCGTGCCAAGGCGTTGTCCGAATTGCTGGCCGAGGAAACGCAGTATCAGCGTGCTCAGGCAGATCAGATCGGCGACTCGGTCGCGGCCAGTTACGATGACGTGATCCGGCGCTATGTGAGCGAGCAATGGCGTAGACCGCCGACGGCTCGCAATGGGATGGTAGTGGAAGTTCGAATCAGCATGTTGCCCACTGGCCAGATAACCGATGTGGTGGTGACTCGCTCGAGTGGGGATGCTGGCTTCGACCAGTCTGCGGTGCAGGCTGTCAAAAACGTAGGACGGATTCCCGAGATGCAGCAATTGTCCCGGGAGAATCCGGCCACCTTCGATCGTGAATATCGGAACAAGCTTTTGCGATTCAGACCAGAGGACTTATCGTTTTGATGACTTCAAAGAAACTCGGCGGACTGTTCATCGCGTTGATTGTGCTCTGCTTCGCGTCCGTGGCGCAGGCGCAGAACGTTATCGAGATCACCCGCGGTACAGACCGGGCCACGCCAATCGCCGTCGTCCCCTTCGGTTGGAGCGGGAGCACTCCGCTGCCAGAGGATCTCGCGCAGATCACCAGCAACGATCTCTACCATAGCGGCATGTTCGCTCCATTCGATCGACAGAATATGCTTAGTTACCCGACGCGGGCCGAAGAAATCTTCCCGCGTGACTGGAAAGTGCTGGGAGTCGATTACGTCGTAGCCGGTCGCGTTACGCATGACGCGGCAGCTGATCGGTACGAGATCGCCTTTCATCTGTACGGTGTCGCCCGCGAAGAACTGTTGATGTCCAAGACAGTCAGCGGCTCGCGTAGTCAGCTGCGTGACCTTGCACACCACGTCAGCGACCAGGTCTTCGAACAGTTGACCGGCATCCGTGGTGCCTTTAACACCAAGCTGCTTTACGTCGCCGCCGAGCGCTTCTCAGTCGACAACACACGTTATACGCTGCAGCGCTCGGATTACGATGGCGCTCGTGCCGTGACGTTGCTGCAGTCGCGTGAGCCGATCCTCAGCCCGACGTACGCTCCGGACGGGCAGCGAATCGCCTACGTATCGTTCGAATCCAGACGTCCCGAGATATTCGTGCATTACGTGCAAACCGGTCGGCGTGAACGCATCACCAGTTTTCAGGGGCTCAACGGCGCGCCCGCCTGGTCTCCGGACGGTAACCGTTTGGCGTTCGTGCTGTCGCGCGATGGCAATCCGGAAATTTACGTGATGAACCTGGCGACCAAGGAAATGCGTCGCGTCACCAACCATTTCGCGATTGACACCGAACCCACCTGGATGGACAACGAGACGATCGTGTTCACGTCGGACCGCGGTGGGCGGCCGCAGATCTACAAGCAGAACATCAACACGGGCGGAACCGAGCGACTGTCTTTCGTCGGGAATTACAACGCCAATGCCAAGCTGTCTGCTGATGGCCAGACCATGGTCATGGTCCATCGCCAGGATGGTTATCAGAACTTCCGTATTGCTGCGCAGGATCTCAAGCGCGGCAATTTGAAGGTATTAACAGAAACGTCGTTGGACGAGTCACCTACTGTTGCGCCCAACGGCACTATGTTAATTTATGCTACCCGTCAACAGGGACGGGGCGTCCTTATGCTGGTCTCTACCAATGGTCGTGCACGGTCGGTAATCCCGACTCAGTTCAGCGACCTGCGCGTACCATCATGGTCCCCATACCTGCCTTAGGGTGCCAACACCAAACCATGGGGTTTTCAGGAGTTTTAAGATGCAAGTTATCAAGTTCGGCAAGTTTGCAGCTCTGGTTGTAGCTTTCGGCGTAGTTGTGGGTTGTTCCTCCAAAGGTGGTGACGCCGCAGGTACCGGCGCTGTCGATCCGAACGCAGGTTACACCAGCAGCGCCCCGACCTCCGGCAGCGATATGAACAGCGAAGAAGCTGCTCTGCGCGCCATCACCACCTTCTACTTCGAGCTCGACAGCTCCGAACTGAAGCCGGAAGCGATGCGCGCATTGGACGTTCATGCTCGTGATCTGAAGTCCGCAGGCAACAACGTTGTGCTGGAAGGCCACACTGACGAGCGCGGTAGCCGTGAATACAACATGGCTCTGGGCGAGCGTCGTGCTGCTGCCGTTCAGCGTTACCTGGTTCTGCAGGGCGTTTCTCCGGCACAGCTGGAACTGGTTTCCTACGGTGAAGAGAAGCCGGCTGCCATGGGTTCGAACGAAGAGTCCTG
>CAYZFU010000215.1:0-5685 GCA_964477725.1 uncultured Halopseudomonas sp. | reverse complement strand
GCCCGTTCGAGCAACTGATCCGGCGGACACAGCTCGTCGAGAAAACCTGCCTCCACGGCCTGCGCCGGGTCGAGCTTTTCAGCCTGCAAGGCGCAGCGGGACAGCCAGGCGGTGTGAATGCGCTCGCGGGCCAGATGCATGGCGACATCGGGCATGCTCATGCCGATGGCCACTTCATTGAGACTGACCTTGTAGGGGCCAGCCGCGCCCAGCCGGTAATCGGCAAGCAACAGGAGAAACGCAGCCTTGGCCATGGCGTGCCCGGTACTGGCGATCACCAGCGGTGCCGGAAAATCAAGCATCGCCACGGTCAGCCGGTCGCCGGCTTCGCGCATGGCGTCACGCGGCGGTCCGCCGGCATCGATCAGCTTGCGATCATAACCCCCACTGAACATGCCCGGACGGCCGTACAGCAACACCGCCGCATCGGCCTCGGCGGCTTGCTCCAGCGCGTCGAGCAGCGCCTCGATCATGCTCTGCGAAAGTGCGTTAGCCTTGCCGTCGTCAAGACCAATCTCGGATACCGCCCGTTATCGCCAGGCTAAGAGCGCTCAATTTTCAAACTGCGCGCGCGCTTCGTCACGCAACACACGGCGCAGCAGCTTGCCGACCGTGGACTTGGGCAGATCGTCACGGATCTCGACGTAGCTCGGTACCTTGTAACCGGTAAGATGTTCACGGCAATGCGCGATGATCCCTTGCTCGTCGAGGCTCTGATCGTTCAGGCTGACGAACAGCTTGATCGCCTCGCCCTTGCGCTCGTCCGGGATGCCGACCGCGACGCACTCGCGGATGCCTGGATGACGCATCACCGCGTCTTCCACATCGTTGGGGTACACGTTGAAGCCGGACACCAGAATCATATCCTTCTTGCGATCGACCAGTTTGAGGAAGCCCTCGTCGTCGATGATGCCGATGTCCCCGGTCTTCAACCAGCCTTCATCGGTGATCACCTCGGCGGTCTCGCCGGGGCGCTGCCAGTAACCCTGCATGACCTGCGGGCCGCGAATCAGCAGTTCACCCGGCTCGCCGCGCGGCGTTTCATTGCCCTGGTCATCCACGATTTTCAGTTCCGTATCGACTACCGCCCGTCCGATGAAGCCTTCCTTGTAGGGTGTGAAGGCGGTCGAGGCAACCACCACCGGCGAAGTCTCGGTCAGCCCATAGCCCTCGCGAATCACCGCACCGGTACGCGCCTGCCAGCGCTTGGCGATCTCGGTGTTGAGCGGTGCGCCACCGGAGTTCACCCACTTCAGCTTGCTGAAATCGATGCTGTCGAACTCTGGATGATTCATCAGCGATACGAACAGCGAATTGATGCCGGTCAGCAGGGTGATCGGCTGGCGTTTGATATCGGCGATCAGGCTATCGAGATCGCGGGGATTGCTAATCAGGATGCTGTGGAAGCCGGTATACACCGATGCGATGCAATTCGCCGTGAACGCGAAGATGTGGTACAGCGGCAATGGTGATACCCGCACTTCGTTACCGTATTCAACATCCCCTTCGCGGATGATGCTCACCGCCTGCAGCACGTTGCAGAGGATGTTGCGGTGCGTCAGCATCGCGCCTTTGGACACGCCCGTGGTCCCACCGGTGTACTGCAGCAGGGCCAGGTCATCGAGGCCGCGCTCGGGCTGGACCTCAGGTAGCTCTGCGCCGCGGCGCAGCGCCTGCATGAAGCAAACCGCTTGCTTTTCGTCAGTGTCATATACCGGATTGCGCAGGTCATCGGCACCCGTGATGATCAGCCGGCCGATGTCGGTAGCACCTTCAACCTTGCGCACCAGAGGGACCAGCTTGTCGAGTACCACCACGGCCTTGGCGCCAGAGTCGGCGAATTGATGCCGGGCCTCAGGCGGGGTGTATTGCGGGTTGGTATTGACGATAACCAGACCGGCCTTCAGCGCCCCGAAAATGGCGATGACGTATTGCAAGAGGTTGGGCAGCTGAATGGCCAGGCGGTCACCGGGTTGTAACCCGGCATCGTGACGCAGATAGCGCGCAAAGAGGTCTGCCCTGTCGCGCAACTCGTTGAAATTCAGGGTGTCGGACCCGCATGAAAAGGCTGGTCTGTCTCCGTAGCGCTGGCAGGCTTGCTCTAGCACGTCGAAAACGTTGCTATGTCCCAGTTGCGCCAATTGGGTGGTCACGACCGAATGTGCGGGAGTCGACATCTGAACCTCTATTTCGGATTGTTATTTTGCAGTGCGAAACTACATACCAAAAAAAGATGCTATTCTATCCATCCCAAGTGTGCAATCGTCGAGACAATTTCGCTATAGTCTCGCTGTGCAGAACGCCTGCATCTGGTATCGTTCCGGCTTCCGGAAAACAATCCGGAGTGTGTGAAGAACAATAATAGACCGCTGCAGGACGCATCGATAAGGTAACCAGACGACATGAACGAAGAGTTGGAAACCCTGAAGGAGACGCTGCCCGGGAAGGATCGCAAGTTCGTCGAGGCGCTCTCACGCGGCCTGGATGTGCTGCGTGCTTTCAGTCAGGGCGCGGTCGTCATGGGCAACCAGGACATCGCCCGCATTACCGGCCTGCCCAAGCCCACCGTCTCACGGATGACCTACACGCTCACCAAGCTCGGTTATCTCAGCTACTCCCCCCAACTGGAAAAGTATCAGCTCGATTCGGGGGTGCTCGCGCTCGGCTATGCATACGTCTCCAATCTGCGCGTTCGCCAGTTGGCCAAGCCCTATCTGGACGAGTTCGCCAGGACCACCAATACCTCGGTCGGCCTGACCTGCCGGGATCGGTTGTCAATGATCTATGTCGAGAATTGTCGCCCTGCGGAAACCACGTCCTTGCGCATGGATGTCGGCGTACGCCTCCCGCTGGCAACCACCGCCGCCGGGCGCGCCTATCTGGCTGCGATGAAAGAAGAAGAGCGTAGCCACGTGATCGCCGCCCTGAAGGATCGCCATCCGGACAATTGGGACGAGCTCGAGGCCGGCCTGGCACGCAGTTTCGACGATTACGCCACCCATGGCTTCTGTTTGTCTCTCGGCGACTGGGATCGCAATGTCAACGCTGCCGGCGTGCCCTTGTTTCTGCAGGACGGCACGCTGATGGCGCTGACCTGCGGTGCCCCGTCGTATCTGGTCTCCGAAGAAAAAGTGAAGAATCAGCTGGCCCACCAGCTGGCAATGCTCGCGAGGGATGTCGAACGGCTCGGTGTGTGATCCGCGCCCGGTCAGTCTGGCTGGAACCAAAGCGTCACCGGGCTGCCCAAAGCTATCGCCTGCTCTCTCAGCCAGCATGCCGCGAAGCAGGCAATCACCTTGAATGATTCATCCACATTTCGCCTGCGCGGGGCATCGACAAAGGATTTGTTTTTTTGTATTTTGCCTAGCGAAACATGGTTTCACTATTTCGCATAGTGAAACACAGCCCACCCAATTAAACGGAGGTTAAGCATGTCGGACGTGGTTACCCTGGAACGCCAAGGCGACATTGCCGTCGTCACAGTCAACAATCCACCGGTCAACGCACTGGGGATTGCGGTACGCGAAGGCCTGCAGAATTGCTTCAAGGCCGCCGAAGCCGATCCGGAAGTCAAAGCCATCGTCCTGGTCTGTGAAGGCATGACTTTCATGGCCGGTGCCGACATCAAGGAATTCGGCAAGCCGCCGAAATCTCCAAGCCTCCCGGAAGTGGTCGCCGGCATCGAAGCCGGTAACAAGCCGAGCGTTGCCGTGATTCATGGCACCGCGCTGGGTGGCGGCCTTGAAGTCGCTGTGAGCTGCCACTACCGCATCGCCCGCAAGGACGCCAAGGTCGGCCTGCCGGAAGTCAAACTGGGCCTGCTGCCTGGCGCTGGCGGTACTCAGCGTCTGCCGCGTCTGGTCGGGGTGCCCAAGGCGCTGAACATGATCGTTTCCGGCAACCCGATCGGTGCACCGGAAGCCTTCGAACTGGGCGTGGTCGACAAGCTGATCGAGGGTGACCTGCTCTCCGAAGGCATCGCTTTTGCCCAGCAGCTGTTGATGGATGGCAAGGGCGCGCGCCGCACCGGCGAGCGTACCGACAAGCTGGAAGGTGTGGACAACGCTGGTGCGGTTGCTGCCAAGCGCGCCGAGATCGAGAAAAAAATGCCTGGCCTGTTCTCGCCGCAGCGCTGCGTCTCTGCTGTCGAAGCAGCTTTCACCCTGCCGCTGGAAGAAGGCCTCAAGCGCGAGCGCGAGCTGTTCGGCGAGTGCCTGACCTCCCCGCAGCGTGCCGCTCTGGTCCATGCATTCTTCTCCGAGCGTCAGGCCTCCAAGGTCGACGATCTGCCCAAGGACACCCCGGTTCGTGATTTCAAGTCAGCCGGCGTCATCGGTGGCGGCACCATGGGCGTGGGCATTGCCATCTGCTTCGCCAACGCCGGCATTCCGGTAAAAATCCTTGAAATCAGCAGCGAAGCTCGCGACAAGGCGATCGAGCGTGCCCGCGACACCTACGGCATGAGCGTCAAGCGCGGCAGCCTGACCCAGGACGCGCTGGAGAAGCGCATGGGCCTGATCAGCGGCATCACCGACTATGCCGATCTGGGCGACGTCGACGTGGTGGTCGAGGCGGTATTCGAAGAGATGGGCGTCAAACAGAAGGTGTTCGAAGCACTGGATGCGAACTGCAAGCCCGGCGCGATTCTCGCCAGCAACACCTCTTCGCTGGATCTGAACAAGATCGCCGAATTCACCAAGCGTCCGGAAGACGTCGTCGGCCTGCACTTCTTCAGCCCGGCCAACGTCATGCGTCTGCTGGAAGTCGTGCGCGGCGAAAAGACCAGCAACGAAGTGCTGGCCACTGCCATGGCAATCGGCAAGAAGCTGAAGAAAGTCTCCGTGCCGGTTGGCGTCTGTGACGGCTTCGTCGGCAACCGCATGGTCTTCCAGTACGGCCGCGAGTCCGAGTTCCTGCTTGAAGAAGGCGCTACCCCGGCACAGGTTGACGGCGCACTGAAAAAATTCGGCATGGCCATGGGCCCGTTCGCCATGCGCGACCTGTCCGGCCTGGACATCGGCCTGGCCATCCGCAATCGCCAGCGCCAGACGCTGCCAGCCGAATACAAGCTGCCGGCCATCCTCGACAAGATGGCTGAAGCCGGCATGCTCGGCCAGAAGACTGGCAAGGGCTTCTATGTATATGAGCCGGGCTCGCGTACCCCGCAGGAGAACCCGGACCTGCCGCCGATCCTCGAAGCCGCTTCAAAAGAGCAGGGTGTCGAGCGTCAGCAACTCTCCGATGAATACATCATTGAGCGCACTATCTACGCGCTGATCAACGAGGGCGCCAAGATTCTCGAGGAAGGCATTGCCCAGCGCGCCAGCGACATCGATGTGATCTATCTGAACGGTTACGGCTTCCCCGCCCACCAGGGCGGCCCGATGTTCTATGCCGATGCCGTCGGAGTCGATCGCGTGTACGCGAAGATCTGTGAATTCCACGACAAGCTCGGTGCCTGGTGGAAGCCGGCTCCGCTGCTGGAGAAGCTGGCCAAGGAAGGTCGCAAGTTCGCCGATCTCTGATGACCCGGAGCCCGCCGGCTCGCCGGCGGGACCGTACCGTATATAACGAGGACCACACATGGATATCCATTTCTCACCCGAGCAGCTCGCCTTCCGTGACGAAGTGCGTGAGTTTCTGAAAAACAACCTGCCCGAGGACATTGCCGCCAAGGTCAAGCTT
>CAYZFU010000214.1:2928-5711 GCA_964477725.1 uncultured Halopseudomonas sp. | reverse complement strand
GCTGCTTTATCTTGCGGTCCTGTTCGTCTTCGCTTATCTGGTCAAGCGCGAGTACTGGAAAGACGTGCACTGACCCCCAGCGTTTTGCGAAACCTTGCACGCGCCCTTAGGGGCGCGTGCTCGTTTCTGGGGTATACTACGCCACTGCTGGCAGCGGCCGGGAAGGTTGGCCGGCCGATGTGACTGCTTTACATCCCGTGGAGCAGTGTGTGTCGCGTGTCTCGCCACAGGATGAGGGTTGATTTATGGGTGTCACTGCCAACAAGCGTTCCTCGATGGCCTTTTTTTCGGATCCGGCCGATCACTATTGCCATCGGGTGCGGATAGTTCTGGCGGAAAAGGCGATCACGGTGGACATCGTAAATGTCGAGCCGGGCCACCATCCGCAGGAGTTGGCCGAAGCAAATCCGTATAACAGCGTTCCCACCTTGCTCGACCGCGATCTGGTTCTTTATGAATCGACGATCATGATGGAATATCTCGACGAGCGTTTCCCTCATCCTCCCCTGCTACCGGTTTACCCGGTTGCCCGCGCCAACAGCAGGCTGCTGATGCACCGCGTCCAGCGCGACTGGTGCGGTCTGGTAGACACGCTGCTCGACCCGCGCACGCCTGCCGCAGCCGCAGCCAAGGCGCGCAAGGAGCTGCGTGAGAGCCTGATCGGCGTCGCCCCGGTATTTGCCGAGATGCCGTTTTTCATGAGCGAGGAATTCAGTCTGGTCGATTGTTGTATCGCGCCGATTCTGTGGCGGCTTCCCACTCTAGGGGTCGAGCTGCCACGTCAGGCAAAGCCGCTGACCGATTACATGGAACGACTGTTTCAGCGTGATGGCTTCATTGCCAGCCTGTCCTCCGCTGAAAAGGACATGCAGTAACGTCCCCTATTTGCCCCAAGGAGGCACCGCATGGCGCAGATGAACTCCAGCCGCCCCTACCTGCTACGCGCGCTATACGAGTGGATTCTCGATAACCAGTGCACACCCTACCTGCTGGTTAACGCCGGCTATCCGGAAACCGTGGTGCCGCAGAACTTTGTCGAGGACGGTCAGATCGTGCTGAACGTGTCACCGAGCGCGGTTCGCCAGCTGGACATGGACAACGACCGCGTCACCTTTGACGGTCGCTTCGGTGGCGTCCCGCAGCAGGTGTGGTTGCCGGTTCAGTCGGTGATGGCTATTTACGCGCGGGAAAATGGCCAGGGTATGGTCTTCGAGATAGAACCGGTGAAGCCGCCGGAACCGCCGGAGGGAGGCGACAAGGGAAGCGACAGCAAATCCGACACCAAGACGGCTTCCGCCCGTCCGTCTCTGAAAGTGGTCAAATAGCCTGGTCAGGCCGCAACAGCAGGACAACTGCAGGCAGCGCGCAGATGCACGCTGCCTGGCTGGGCACGGTTTCAGTCGATATATTCGAACAGTTTGACGATACGCTGCACGCCGCCAACCTGCTGCACCGCCTGAACCGCAAGATCTGCTTCCTTCCGTGTTACCAGGCCGAGCAAGTACACCGACCCGGCCTCAGTGGTTACCTTGATGCGGCGTCCCGGGATGCTGCTGTCAGCCAGCAACCGGGTCTTGGCGTTCGCGGTAATCAGCGCGTCGTTATTGCGAGCGAGCAAAGAGATGGGTTGGCCCACCTTGAGCTCGTTGTGCACCACCTTTACCTTCTGAACCTGTCTGGCGGCGCGGCCAGCCATGTCCTTGAGTTCTTCTCTCGGAACCTGGCCCGCCAACAACACCACACCGTTGTAACTGGTCGCGTCAATGCGTGAAGCGCGCTCAAGGTCAATGTGGCTCTTCGCGACGTTGACCTCGATACGGGTCTCGATCAGCTGGTCATCAATGGTGCTGCCAATGGTGCGTGTGCCTGCGTTGATGTTGATTGGTTCGTCGCGCGTGGCAGTCAGGACCGAGCTGCAGCCGGCCAATGCGAGAGCGAGGGCGATTACCGTCAAGCGCATCATTCTTCGCTCCCGAAAAGCTGCCGATCGATGAGGTCGCACAAGCAATGAATGGCAAGCAGATGCACTTCCTGGATGCGCGCGGTGGAGCGGGCCGGAACCCGAATCTCGACGTCCTCAGGCAATAGCAAAGAAGCCATTGCACCGCCGTCGCGCCCGGTTAGAGCGACGACCGCCATGTCCCGATCGTGGGCAGCCTGGATCGCCTGCAGGACGTTGGCGGAATTGCCGCTGGTGGAGATCGCCAGCAGTACGTCGCCAGGCTGACCAAGCGCACGAATCTGCTTGGAGAATACCTGCTCGTAGCTATAGTCGTTGGCGATCGAAGTCAGCGTGGACGTATCGGTCGTCAGCGAGATGGCCGGCAGGCTAGGGCGTTCGCGCTCGAAGCGGTTGAGCAGCTCGGACGAAAAATGTTGCGAATCGCCGGCCGAGCCGCCGTTTCCACAGCAGAGAATCTTGCCTTCGCTGAGGAGGCTGTTGACCATGACCTGGCTGGCCTGCTCGATACTCGGGCCCAGCACGTCCATCGAGCGGGTTTTGGTCTCGATGCTGTCGGTGAACAGTTGCTTGATACGGTGTTGCATATCCATGGATGAACCACTCGCTTAGCAGGTAAAGGCTTCGCGGATCCAGCGGTACGAGGCGGGATCCGCCGGGTTGCCCTCGGCGGCAACGACATCGAAGCGACAGGGTTGATCGGCCAGGTGAGGATGGGTAATCAGATAGTGATGAGCGGCTGCGATCAGGCGCTTCTGTTTGCGCCAGTCGACAGTCTCTACCGCGCTGCCCCACTGGTTTTTGCGTCTGTAGCGTACTTCGA
>CAYZFU010000214.1:0-2880 GCA_964477725.1 uncultured Halopseudomonas sp. | reverse complement strand
CGCGCATGACCAGATCGAGCTCGCCCTGCTTGCAGCGATAATTGCGCGCGAGCAGGCGCATGCCGCTGTCGGCAAGCAGGCGCTCGGCAGCGCGCTCGGCGCGATTGCCTAGCAGCTGCCGCAGCGTAAGCGCTTTCACGGTTGGGAAGGGCCCGCCGGTTGTACCTGTCCGTCCTCGATCACGCCCCACTCGGTCGCGCGGGAGACCCGTCCGTCTTCGGTCAGGGTCAACTCACCCGTCGCCCCGTCGAGGCGGGTTTCGGTGTGCTGGCGCATTTGCGGCAGCCGGCTGAAGATGCGCTGTGCATCGATGCCCATCGCATACAGCCTGCCCAACGCTCCGGTCGCTTGTGGCCAGCTCTGGCTGACCGAGGAATACAGTTCGTCGTCGCGACTGAGTAGCCAGGGCACCTCAGCGACCATGATGCCTTCCAGATCCGCATTCTGCGTCGGATCTCCACCCAGCTGGTAAACATGGGAGGTGGCATATACAGGGAGGTCGGCTGCGTACTGGAACGCCAGGGTCGGCTTGATCTGGCGCGCCTGTTGCGGTGTAGCGCTCAGAAACAGCGCGTCCAGATCCTGGCGCGGAGTGGGTTGCACCACGGCGTCTTCGACCAGCCCCTTGATACGCGCATTACGCTGCTCGCTTTGACGAATCTGCAACAGGTCGCCGATCTGCTGCGCCATGGTTGCCGGCTGATCGATGGTCTCGCGGCCGACGAAGACCCCGCCTTGCTCGTCCCAGGCCTGGCGAAATGCCCGATAGGCACGCTCGGCCCAGTCGGTTTGCGCCACCAGAGCGCCCATGGAACGGTGTCCGTCGTTCCAGGCGCGCTGGGCGGCGGAGCGGGCCTCGTCCTCCGGCGCCAGACCGAACTGAAACAGCGCCTGATCGCCCCGCGTGGCCTGGTCGGTATAGTTCAGTGCCAGCGTCGGTAGCGGAATCTGTCCCATCTGTGCCAGGCGCGTGACCTGGTCGCGCTCCAGCGGTCCAATCACCCAGTCCACGCCGTCGGCCTGCGCCTGACGGTAAAACTGCATCAGGTCGGAGTATGAGGTGCTGTCGTACAGGGTGACCCGGGGCTGCTCGATGCCTTCGCTGTAAGCCTGATACTGCGACGCGAGAAAACCATCGCGCAGGGCCTGGGCCGGCCCGGCCAACGGGCCCTGGAAGGGCAGCAGCAAGGCAACGTGTCGCGGCCGGCTGGCATGCAATTCCAAAAGTTGCGCCATCGCCTCGGGTAGCGGTTCGGCTGCAGGATGATCGGAGAACCTCTCCTGCCACTTTTTCAGTTCGCGTACCTGTATATCCAGGTTGCCATGCTGACGGCCGATCAGCGCGAGGCTTATCCAGCCGGCGAGATCGCCGGTGGCGGTCGCTGCAGCTTCTTCCAGGGCGGGTGTCGAAGCCTGGTTCAGGCTCTCCCAGATAGCCTGATGATTGGCCTGCTGCTGATCGGGCGGAAGCAGTCCATCGATGAAAACGCGCTCGCGGGCCGCGGCGACCGGGTCTCCGGTGGCTTCCAGGGCCTCGGCGCGCAGCATCTGGATGCGCACCTGCTCGTCGGTCGGCAGTGTCTCGATCTGCAACATCGAAGGATGGCGCAGCGCGCGAAGCGCACCGGCGGGCTGATCGAGGTCGAGCAGGCTATCGGCTTGCAATGTGCTGAACAGCAGCTGTTGATCGGTCGGAAGATCGCTTTGTGGAATATTCTCCAGGATGCTCAATACCTGCTGGGGACGCTCCTGCAGCGATGCGGCACGGGCAGCCTGCAGACGCAGCAGATTCGCTTCGGCTCCTGACCGCCGGTCGGCGTTCTTGAGAAGCTCCTCGACCGAAGCCTGGGGCGTGCGGGGCAGGTCGGACAGCTGTTTCGGCGGCGAGCTGCAGCCAGAAAGAATCGCTGCGAGGACGGCAGCAGCGATGGGCAGACGGTTAATGCGGGGCATCGGGAATCCTTACACATGGGCGCAGGTCGCGCACCCGGCCAGGTTGGATGACGGTCTGGCAGCATTGTAACCAAGCCCCCCGAGTACCGCCATGCGCTTCACGGGAAGCGGGTCACGTCCTGTACAATCGCAGGACAAGCCAGCCCGAGACTCGCCATGACTGCCGGAACCCTTCACATCGTCGCCACGCCCATCGGCAACCTGCAGGACATCAGCCCGCGCGCGCTCGATGTACTGCGCTCGGTCAGCGTGATCGCTGCCGAGGACACCCGGCACAGCGCGCGCCTGCTGCAGCATTTCGGCATTCAGACGCCGACGACCGCTTGTCACGATCATAACGAGCGAGACAAGAGCGAGCGGCTGGTGCAGCGGATGCTCGACGGCGAAAGCATGGCGCTGATTTCCGATGCGGGTACGCCACTGGTCTCCGATCCGGGATACCACCTGGTGCGCCAGGCGCGCGCTGCGGGCGTGCGCGTAAGTCCGGTACCGGGTGCCTGTGCGCTGATCGCTGCGCTGAGTGCGGCGGGCCTGCCATCGGATCGGTTTGCCTTCGAGGGTTTCCTGCCGGCCAAGGCGCATGGCCGTCGCCAGCGAATCGAGGCGCTGGCAGGCGAATCGCGCACCTGGATGTTGTACGAGGCACCGCATCGGCTGCTCGAATGCCTGGAAGACATGCTCGATTTGCTGGGTGGCGACCGGCAGGTGGTGCTCGCACGCGAGCTGACCAAGACCTTCGAAACCATCAAGGGCGCGCCGCTGAGCGAGCTGGTCGAGTGGGTTCGCGGCGATTCAGACCAGCAGCGGGGCGAATGCGTGCTGCTGATAGAAGGCGCGCCGCAGCGCGACGAGGATGCTCTGGATCCGGAAGTCGAGCGCATCCTCGATGTATTGCTGGGAGAGTTGCCAGTCAAGCAGGCCGCCGCC
>CAYZFU010000213.1:0-5761 GCA_964477725.1 uncultured Halopseudomonas sp. | reverse complement strand
CACCCGAGTATCTACGCCGGAGACCATCCGCTCGTGTGACCTGTGGGGCGGGCCGGCTGGAGAAGGCCACTTGCGTTGATGCAGGCACGTTGTAGCCGTACCGGCACAGAGGGCGACAGCGCAGGTCGCACGGTGCAGCGGATCACAGGGATGAACTGTACCGAGAATGCAGAGCGGATAATGGGAGGGCTCGTGCGAGGTAATCCGCCAGCGAAGTCACCTATCTGAGCAACGCCAATACCGTACCGCCCATGGGTATTGGGACCGCACTGTCTCGGCCGGAGTTGTGTGCGTATCGGTGTTGGTGTCGTCGCGTTGTGCTTGTTTGCTGGCCAATTGTTTTATCAGCGATTTTTCCGAGACGCGCTGGGTGGTATGCCATGCCAGCGTTTGTATGCTTGAGAGAAAGATGACTGATCACTGTAGCCTAGGGCGTCAGCAATATGTGCCATGGAGTAGGTGCCTGTACTGAGCATGCCGGCAGCCAGCTCCACACGTATTTCGGTGAGGATTTCGCTGAAGCTTGTCCCCTCTTCCTGAAGGTGGCGGCGCAGGGCTCGCTCGCTCATGTGCAATTTACCGGCGAGCCTCGGCAGATCAAGCATTCCGTGGCCACTGTGCGCGCGCAAGTACATCTTGGCGATCGATGCCGTTCCCTGCTTCGTACGCCGTTTCTGGATCAATGCGTTGCAGAGTTGCTCGCAGGCGGCCGAAGTGAGCGGGTTGCTCAAAGGCAGAGGAGTCGTCAGGTGCGTATGATCGAAGATCAACGCGTTCAGGGAGCTGCCAAACTCGATCTCGATACCCCAGTCCGCAGGCAAGTTGATTTCGTTGGTTTTAGGCTTGGCCTGAGTGCAGAGAAACCGCGCCTCCCTGCTCTTTTCCCCCAACAGGCTCCGCAGCAGCTTGCTGGCCGCTGCCATGTCACGCTGAATGATGAACGATTTTGTGGGGGCGGGAGCTACGGGTTCGCCAAACAATATGGCCATATGGCCCTGCAAAGGTCTCGCTGTGATCGGACAGAACGCGTAGGTCAACGGTAGGAATCTCAGGGCTAGTTCTAGAGCTTCCTGAGCGGTCTTGCTGCAGAGTAGTGCAAACCCCCACGCACCATATGTAGTGATGCTGTAGTCCCAGCCCAAGCGCATACCCAGCAGTGGATCCGGCCTGGTCAGGGTCAGCAGATTCTCAATGACTCTGAGCTCTTGGGCGGACTCCACTTCCACCAAGGGATCGTCAAGTTGCTCCCGCTTCAGACCTGACCGGGAGAGCAGCAACTGTTCCGGGATCCCATTTCCAAGCCCGAACTCGACCAGCAGGCGAATGCTGCCAGGATCCCGCAGATAGGAAGCAGTCATCGCAATCAATCTTACCTAATCGGCCGGATTGGCCGGATAAATAAAATTTTAAGCCGATGCCATCATTCGTGCCAGGGGGTGGGTATCCCATAATTTCGCCACGAATCGTTGAGCAGCCTTGCTCTTCAGAGCGGCGGAGATGGCGCGCAATGGCTTTCACAACTGAAGAAATGCAGATTTTTCGCGATGAAATATCGCGGTATGCCCAGCAGCATATCGTTCCTGCTACCACTCCTTATGAACGCCCCATGGATGCACAATCCATGGCCAGGCTGGTTGGAGAGCTTGAGTCGATGGGCGTGATTCCTCAGATTGAGGATGAACCAATCGGCTTATGGTCGGACGCGGGCGATGTTTCCACCACGGCTCTCAGTCTTGACCTGCTTCGAGTGCTTGGAATAGCTAACGCAGCGTTAGCCTTGGTCGTACACCGCAAGGCGCTAACCAATTGGTTGCTCCGCGAGACGGGACTTTCGCCCGTGAATGCAGGTATCGCACTGACGGTCACCGGACATTACGGCCTTGCCCGCAGCAGCCTGGGGAAATGGCTGCGTTCAGAGGCCTGCATGACGGAGGAGGACGCAAGCCTGCTCGCAGACTGGTTGGATCGGCATGAGCACGAGAGCGTGATCTATACGTTGCCAGGCTTCGAGCAGGTTCTATGGCCCATCTGGAAATCCGATGCCATCCAATGGCAGCTCATCGCAAATGATCATCTGAATGTGGCCACGCAAGTGGCTCACGGGTTGGATGAGTTGGACGTTTTTACCGCCTGGAACAACGCGGGAGTGGAGGGTGTCAGCACGGATATGCCGGTTGAGCGGTCCCGCAAGATCTATGCAAGTGTGCTGAAAATGGAGTTGCTGGGACTGACTGCTATTGGGCTGGGCGTACTCGAGCGCAGCAGCAAGCTGGCAATCGAGTTCAGCTCCATTCGCTCACAGGGAGGGAGGCTGATCAGGGAGCACCCTGCAGTCCAGATCATGCTTTCCGAGATTTGCTCCGTGATCAAACTGGTCGAGCGGTTGCTGCACAGCTTCCAGAGCAGCAGCGTTGACGTGGCGGAACTCGCTGACGTGGCTTCGCTCAGGTTCACCAGCAGTGATCCTCTCGTCCATGCCTGTCATCAGGTCATCCAGATTCACGGCGGGATCGGCTACATGCGCGATGCCGGGCCTGAGAAGTACGTGCGCGATCAAAACATGCTGCAGCTTTCGTCGGGTGGCATATCTGGCTTGCCGCTGTTTATCCATGGAGTTGAGCAATGACCTCTTCAATCCGAGACCTACACCTCGATGGATACTTGCCACTAAACGCCCAGCTCTCTCCGCGCTGGCAGTTCAACCACATGCCGCTGCTGGGCCGGTCTCTGTCGGCCTATGCTCAGGATGACCTTTGGAACTATGACACCCGCCAGCTTCCCAAGCCCTTGCAAGCGATCCGCAAACGGGCCCGGTCCTTTGCGAGTGAGCACATCGAACCCATTTCAGCAGAGCTCGACCTCGCCGAGCACTTTGCAGTTGGCGATATTCATCCGGACGCCCGGCAATTGCTGATCAACGCGGGTGAAGAAGGCTGGCTGAGCTATTTTCTTCCCAAACCCTTGGGCAGCATGCCTCTGCTGGCAGGGCTCTACCCTCCGGTCATGCATGCCGCACTGGTGGTGGAGGAGTTCAGCAGAGCTTGTGGAGGGCTCATGCTGCTGCTTTCTGCCCACCATCTGGGGGCAATGCCGTTGATCCTATCGGGCAGCCTTTCAACTATTCGCCGGTGCTTGATCCCCGCCTATCGAGAGTGCTTGGCGGGTGACCCTCACCTGATTGCCTTCGCCATCACCGAGCCTGGCGCAGGCTCCGATGCTGAAGAGGGACACGGCGCGGCGCAGTATCGCCCAGGTGTCGTGGCGAGACGTACATGTGGCGGCTGGTTGCTCAAGGGACGCAAGTGTTACATCAGCGGCGGTGACCTGGCCAAGTCCATGACGGTCTTCGCCGCGCTGGAAGGTCAAGGCATGGAGTCCTGGACGTGTTTCTACGTCAAGAGTTCAGCGCCTGGGTTCAGGGTGATGCGCACCGAACTCAAGATGGGCATGCGGGCCTCGGGAGCTGCCGAGCTGGAGTTTAATGACGTCTTCGTGCCTGACGAGGCCGTAGTCGGCGGATTACGCCAGGGCTGGGCGCTCAATCGTGCGACGCTGAATGCCTCAAGGATCCCCGTGGCCGCTATGGCTGTGGGGCTGGCACGAGCAGCGACCGAAACTGCGGTTGAGTTTGCGCGCAGCTATCGCCTTGGCGGCAAGCCGCTCATCAACTATCAGGAAGTCCAGCTTCAATTGGCCACCATGCTCGGTGAAACCCGGGCGATCAGAGGCATGATCTGGCACGAGGCCAGGGCCAGCTGGAAACCCCGTCAACTGAATGCGTCAGCCTGTAAGTTCCATGCAACTGATCGTGCTCAGCAAGTCTGCGAGATGGCCATGGGTCTTCTGGCGGAGCATGGAGGTCTGCACCGCAACCGAGTCGAGCGCACATTGCGAGATGTTCGACTGACCAGGATTTTTGAAGGCACTAACCAAATCAATCGCTTGGCAGTCATTGAGGATTGGCAAAGCCAATTGCTCGGCTCTGTCGCCCAAGGTGTTGGAGTATAAAAATGAAAAAAATACCGTACTCACAAGATGCTTTTTTCCAGTATCCCCTCACTGAGTTCACAACCAGTGCCGGTGATATCGATCTACCTATCCTTTACTACGACAATTCGCTGTGTATGGCCATCTTCCTGGTGGATATCGGCAAGGCGCAGCCCTTGGTCACGGATAAGCGCCTTGAGGTTGTACGCCTGCAAGGAAATAAAGCGCTCGTCGGAATTTCCTTCTATGAGTACCGTCAGACAGCGATTGGTCCCTACAACGAAGTGGGAGTAGCCCTTCTAGTGGCTCCTACAGGCACCGATCTTCCCAGGTTGCCCTTGCTGACCTTACTGGGTTCGCTGGACAAGAATCCAATGGGGTTTCACATCATCGACCTGCCGGTCACGACAGAAGCGGCGTGTGCCGCTGGTCGGGAGGTGTGGGGGCTTCCCAAATTCGTCACGCCTATCGAATTCAATCTGCAAGGAGGGCGCTTCAGCGGCGGCGTCCAGGATCCAGAGGGAGACTATTCAATCGTCACCCTGGAAGGAGAAGGAATACTCAGTATTCCTGGGCCACTCCTGGATCTCTCGCTGTATTCCGTTCTGGATGGCAGCATCATGAGGGCCCTGGTCAATACTCGGGGGGGGAGTAAGATCATGCTGGGCGGGAGCATGAGGTTGCAGATACATCAGGAATCCGGGCACCCGATGGCCATACGTTTGCGTCAGCTGGGCCTGCATGGCGCCAAGCCGCTGGTGGTCTGTGTAAGCAGCACGCTGCAGTTACGCCTGAATGCGGGGGCGCCCGTACCAGCTCTTTGATCCTCGTCTTATGTAAGGCGCGGTTGGTAGATGGGGCGGGCCACGCAGGTAAAGTGCCCTCCCTCCTACGCCAGGCTTCTGTGTAAGCCTGGCGTTGAGCCGGCATAGGCGCACAGCGCACTCGGCCGGTCTGGTTCTACAAGCTGCTGACCAGATGCCCGCCATCCACCGCCAGGGTGCTGCCTGTCATAAATGACCCCGCCTCGCTGGCGAGCAACAGAAACGGTCCCTCCAGTTCCTGCAGTTGCCCCAAGCGGCGCATGGGTACTGTCTGGTGGATATAGGCCTGGCCTTTTTCGCTGTCGAAGAAGGCATCGGTCATCTCTGTCTTGAAGTAGCCAGGGGCAATGGCGTTGACACGGATGCCGTAGCGCGCCAGCTCCAGCGCCAGGGACTGGCTCAGTTGCACCACGCCGGCCTTGGCCGCGCAGTAGTGGCTATAACCGGTGCCGACGCGTAGGCCGAGCATTGAGGCAATGTTGATGATGCTGCCGGGTTTATCGGCCTTGACCAGGCGTTGCGCCGCGCATTGGGCGACGCGCCAGACGCCGTCGAGGTTAGTGGAGAGCATGGCTCGCCAGTCTTCTTCGCTGATCTCCAGGGCGCGTTGACCGTTGCCGATACCGGCGTTGTTGAGCACCACGTCGACCACGCCGAAAGCTGCTTCGGCAGCGTCGAAGGCCGCTTCGACACTAGCACGGTCGGTGACGTCGAGTGCCACGCTGAGAGCTGAACCGTTTTCGAACTCGATGTCGCGTTGCACTTCGGCGAGGCGCTCGACGCGCCGCGCCGCGAGCACCACGCGAGCCCCCGCACGTCCCGCCACGCGCGCCAGATTCGCGCCGATACCACTGGAAGCGCCGGTGATCAGAACCACCTTGCCGGCCAGGGAGAATCCGTTCGACGCGCTCATTGGAACACCTCGAACAGGCCGGCGGCGCCCATGCCGC
>CAYZFU010000212.1:0-5825 GCA_964477725.1 uncultured Halopseudomonas sp. | reverse complement strand
GCTACTACAGCGTGATCTACGAGATCATCGACGACGTCAAGAAAGCGCTTTCCGGTATGCTCGGCAGCGATGTTCGCGAACAGATTCTCGGTGTGGCCGAGGTGCGCGACGTGTTCCGTTCGCCGAAGTTTGGCGCAGTCGCGGGCTGTATGGTTATCGAAGGTATCGTCTACCGCAACCGTCCGATCCGCGTGCTGCGGGAAGATGTGGTGATCTACGAAGGCGAACTCGAGTCGCTGCGTCGTTTCAAGGACGACGCCGGTGAGGTGCGCAATGGCATGGAATGCGGCATCGGCGTCAAGAACTACAACGATGTCCGGGTCGGTGACCGGATCGAGGTGTTCGAACGCGTTCAGGTAGCGCGCACGCTTTAAGGCGTGAGCGACAAGCGGCAAGTCCCAAGCTTCAAGCAGCCCTGTGGCTCGGAGGCTTGGGCTTGCCGTTTGCCGTTTAAGGGTTGCGCTCAATCGGCGTAACATAACCCAGAATTGCTTGCAGCTTGCAGCTTGAGAACGAGTTATGGCCAAAGAATACAGTCGTACCCAACGAGTCGCTGACCAGATGCAGCGCGAGCTTGCCCTGCTCATCCAGCGGGAAGTGCGCGATCCGCGTCTGGGCATGGTTACCGTTACCGCGGTGGACGTCAGCCGTGACCTGGCGCATGCCAAGGTGTTTTTCACCCTGCTGGGCAAGGATTCCGACGAAGACGTTGCGCTGAATCGTGAAATTCTCAATGAGGCCGCTGGATTCCTGCGTATGCAGCTTGGCCGGGTCATGAAGCTTCGCGCGATTCCACAGCTGCACTTTCACTACGATGAAAGCATCCGTCGTGGCGTTCACCTGTCTTCGCTGATCGATCGTGCGGTCGCCGAGGATCGTCAGCACCAGAACGACGAGAAGGAGTGACAGTGGCGGGTTCGCGTAGCAAGCGGCGGGATATCAGCGGTGTGCTGATTTTCGACAAACCGCTCGGCATGAGTTCGAATGCAGCACTGCAGAAGGTGCGCTGGCTGTTCAACGCAGCGAAGGGCGGCCATACCGGCAGTCTGGACCCGCTGGCTAGCGGCGTGTTGCCGTTGTGCCTGGGAGAGGCGACAAAGTTCTCCCAGTTCCTGCTCGATGCGGACAAGGTCTACGTTACCGAAGCACGGCTGGGCATGACCACCACTACGGGTGACGCGGAAGGCGACGTCCTGGCCACGCATCCGGTGGCGGTTACCGAAGCGGACGTGCAAGCGTTGCTCCCGCGATTTACCGGCGACATCGAGCAGGTGCCACCGATGTATTCAGCGCTCAAGCACGATGGCCAGCCGTTGTACAAATTGGCCCGTGCCGGCGAGGTAGTGGAGCGTAAGGCGCGATCTGTTACCATACACAGCCTTAAAATGCTTGGATTGCAGGGCGACCGGCTGCAACTGGAAGTGCACTGCAGCAAGGGCACCTACATCCGCACGCTGGTCGAAGACATTGGCGCAGCGCTCGGCTGTGGCGCACATGTCGCGCAACTGCGACGTACCGAGGCCGGGCCGTTCGATCTGACTCGCGCAGTCACGCTTGAGTCGCTCGAAGCGGTGCACGCCGACGGCGGTGCGGAGGCACTCGACAAATTGTTGTTGCCTGGCGACAGCGGCCTGGAGGATTGGCCAATTGTCCGCCTCACCGAGCAGACCGCGTATTATCTGAACCATGGGCAGGCAGTGCGTGTACCGGGTAGTCCGGCATTCGGCATGGTCCGGCTGTACGATCAGAATGAATGTTTCATTGGCATCGGCGAGATGACCGATGATGCGCGTGTGGCGCCTCGCCGCCTCATGCGATTCGAGCCCTGATTCAGGGCTCGAAGAGAAGTTGACCCGATCGGGTCACCACGAGGGTGGCTGTTAACAGGCACGGTCATACCTCGATTTAAAACACGGGATCAAGGTCCCGGCCTGTTACCTCAGAGGAAAGCTGTCATGGCACTGAGCGTCGAAGATAAAGCTGCAATCGTAAACGAGTACAAGCGTGGGGAAGGTGACACCGGTTCTCCGGAAGTCCAGGTCGCTCTGTTGACTGCAAACATCAACAAGCTGCAGGGTCACTTCAAGGACAACAAGAAGGACCACCACTCCCGTCGCGGTCTGATTCGCATGGTCAACCAGCGCCGCAAGCTGCTGGATTACCTGAAGTCGAAGGACCTGGCTCGTTACAGCAGCTTGATCAGCAGTCTGGGTCTGCGTCGCTAAGCGACCGCCCCTTTGGACATGGCCGGGCCGATACCCGGCCGTGCCCAGGATTCCGCCCGAAGGCAAGAGAAGAGAGAAGACAAGTGAAACCTGTAATCAAGCAATTCAAGCTGGGTAACAGTACCGTTACCCTGGAAACCGGACGCATTGCTCGCCAGGCCACCGGTGCCGTGCTGGTCAGCATCGATGATGCAGTCAGCGTCCTGTGTACCGTTGTTGGTGCGAAGAATGCCGACGCCGGGCGGGATTTTTTCCCGCTGTCGGTTCACTACATCGAGAAGACCTACGCCGCCGGCCGCATCCCCGGCGGTTTTTTCAAGCGTGAAGGCCGTCCGACCGAGAAGGAAACCCTCACCTCGCGTCTGATCGACCGCCCGATCCGCCCGCTGTTCGCCGAAGGCTTCATGAACGAAGTACAGGTCGTCTGTACTGTCGTGTCGACCGACAAGACAACTGATCCGGACGTCGCCGCCATGCTCGGTACGTCCGCGGCACTGGCTGTTTCCGGTCTGCCGTTCAACGGTCCGATCGCTGGCGCCCGCGTCGGTTTCGACGAAAACAACGGCTACATGCTCAACCCCAACTACGAGCAGCTCAAGGCCTCGCGTCTGGACATGGTCGTTGCAGGTACCGAAGAAGCCGTCCTCATGGTCGAATCCGAAGCGCAGGAACTGACCGAAGACCAGATGCTGGGTGCCGTACTGTTTGCTCACATGGAATTCCAGCCAGCCATCCAGGCAATCAAGGAACTGGCCGCCGAAGCCGGTAAGCCCGCATGGGACTGGCAGGCTGCGCCGGAAAACACCAGCCTGCTGGACGCCATTCGCAGCGGCTACGGCTCGGGCATTTCCGAGGCCTACACCATCACCGACAAGCAGGCTCGCTACACCCGTCTTGGCGAGCTGCGTGATCAGGCAATTGCCCAGCTGTCCGGTGAAGAAGAAGGCAAGCCGTCCAAGGGTGACGTCAAAGACGCCTTCGGCGAAATCGAATACCGTACCGTTCGTGAAAGCATCGTCAATGGCAACCCGCGCATCGATGGTCGTGACACCAAGACCGTACGCCCGCTGAATATCGAAGTCGGCGTGCTCAAGCGCACCCATGGCTCGTCGCTGTTCACCCGTGGCGAAACACAGGCGTTGGTCGTCACCACCCTGGGCACCGCGCGGGACGCACAGCTGCTCGACACGCTGGAAGGCGAGCGCAAAGACCCATTCATGTTCCATTACAACTTCCCTCCCTACTCGGTAGGTGAAGCCGGTCGCATGGGTGGTACCGGCCGCCGTGAAATCGGTCATGGTCGTCTGGCCCGCCGCGGTATCGCCGCCGTCATGCCCGATATGGACCAGTTCCCCTACAGCATCCGTGTCGTCTCGGAAATCACCGAGTCCAATGGCTCGAGCTCCATGGCTTCGGTCTGCGGCGCCTCGCTGGCACTGATGGACGCCGGCGTGCCGCTGAAGGCTCCGGTTGCCGGTATCGCCATGGGTCTGGTCAAGGAAGGCGACAAGTTTGCCGTACTGACCGACATCCTGGGTGACGAAGATCACCTCGGCGATATGGACTTCAAGGTGGCCGGTACCGAGAAGGGTGTCACTGCGCTGCAGATGGACATCAAGATCAACGGCATTACCGAAGAGATCATGGAAATTGCCTTGCACCAGGCACACGACGCCCGTCTGCACATCCTCAAGCAGATGAACGAAGTGCTGCCGGCTTCGCGCAAGGAGCTGTCTGCCAACGCGCCGACCATGATCAGCATGAAGATCGACGCCGAGAAGATTCGTGACGTGATTGGCAAGGGTGGCGCAACCATCCGCGGTATCTGCGAAGAGACCGGTGCATCGATCGACATCACCGATGACGGCACCGTGAAGATCTTCGCTGCGAGCAAGGATGCCGCCAACGCTGCCAAGGCGCGCGTCGATGGTATTACCGCCGAAGCGGAAATCGGCAAGATCTACACCGGTAAGGTCGAGCGCATCGTCGATTTCGGCGCCTTCGTCAGCATCCTGCCGGGCAAGGATGGCCTGGTCCACATCTCGCAGATCGCTAACCAGCGTATCGAGAAGGTGACCGACGTGTTGCAGGAAGGCCAGGAAGTTCGCGTGCTGGTCCTGGACGTCGACAACCGTGGCCGTATCAAGCTGTCGATGAAGGATGTCGAAGCAGCGGAAATCAGCGGCGTCTGATCTAGCGTTGCACGAGCTGAGCCCCGGTTGATCCGGGGCTTTTTTGTGCCTGAGAATCCACCGCTTGGCGGCTTAGCCGAAAACAGGCAGCATGGACGCTCTGGATAGGAGAAGAACATGACAACGCAAATCGCATCATCGCGCCGCCGCGGCTGGCTGATCGGCGCGGGACGTATTCTGGCGGTGCTGGCCCTGGGCGCAAGCGGTTCTGTCTGGGCAGCCGAACCCGTCGAGGAAGGGGTCGACTATCAGGTTATTCGGTCGGGCGACGGCGTAACCCGGGAAGGCGTGGTGAGGGTCGAGGAATTCTTCGCCTACGGTTGCCCGCATTGCCATCATCTGGAAGCGCCGTTGGAAGCCTGGCTGGAAAAGAACGAAGGCGAGGTCGAGCTTGTCCGGTATCCACTACCGTTCAGCCAGAACAGCGTCGCTCCGACGACAGCCTTTTACGCCGCGCAGAATGTTTTGGAGGAGCAGGGGAGAGCGGATCAGCTAGCGAAGGTTCATGCGCCTGTATTTCATGCGCTGCATGAGCAGCGTCGCGTTTTTGCCACTGCCGAGGAAGTCCGCCAGTTCTATGCCGAACAGGGAGTAGCAGTGCCTGCAGACGCCTTTGCCCGGGTTCATGACCAGTCGGCCGAGTCTTTGGCGCGCAAGGCGTACGACGTGTTCCAAACCACTCAGTCCCGTGGCGTGCCGACACTCGTGGTGGACGGGCGCTTCGTGGTAGGCGGTAAGGGACCGGAACGAACCGTTGAAATCGTCGACGCGCTGGTAGCCAGAGCGCAGGCCGGGGATTGAACCAATGCGGCGCTGGCACGGCGCCGCACCCTGTTTTATCGCGGAAGGACGTGGACGACGGCGTTTGGGTCGAAGTCCTCCCAGCTGCCATTTCTGATGATGCCGTCGGTCTGTTCGAGTTCGATCGCACCATGCGAACGCAACGTGCGGACAATCCGTTCAATGCCGTCCTGTTCGGCATCGTCGGTCTGCACAGCCACGTGAATCCCGGCCTTGCGTTCGGTCACATCACCTTCATGTACGTCAGGGTTTTCTTCGACTACTTCATCGGCTTCCGAATCCTTGTCGGTGCGTCTCATCGCGCCCATCAGCGAGCCGGTATAGGCGCCAATGCCCGCACCGATAGGCACCCCCAGCGGACCGGCCACCGGGGTTGCAGCTACGCCGGCGACGGCGCCTACTACCGCACCGATTCCTCCGCCCGCCAATGCACCCTTGCCTGACTCCCTGGAGCCGGGGGAGGCGCGTTCATCACCCCCGATTGGGTAAACGTCATGCTGCCCGTTCGGATTGACGTAGAAATGCGTCATCCGTTCGGTCGGAAATCCGGCGTCGCGCAGCGCGGCGATAGCTTCCAGGGCATGGTCCTGGTCAGGCATCAGTGCCG
>CAYZFU010000211.1:0-5879 GCA_964477725.1 uncultured Halopseudomonas sp. | reverse complement strand
CCGGCTAATTTCCGCTACGACCACGAGCTGTTCGATGACTTTCTCGGTGGATTGCCCCGCGATACCGAAGAGGCACTGAAGCTCGCCCGGGACTGCGCTGACCGGCTGAAGAAGCCCGGCTACCTCGATGCGAACAACGGACAGCGGCTACGCCATGCCATAGAGGTTCGCAGCGAGACTTTCGTCACCGCGGAATTCATCGATCTGTTACGCAAACACAACGTGGCGCTGGTAGTGGCCGACACTGCCGGCAAATGGCCCTACGCCGAGGACCTCACCGCTGATTTTCTTTACATCCGCCTGCATGGCGACAAGGAGCTTTATACCAGTGGCTATAGCGACGACGCTCTGGAGCGCTGGAAAAAACGTATTCAGACCTGGAGCGGCGGGCGTCAGGTCACCGACGCTCAGCTGATTGGCCCCCGACGAGATATCCCGCGCAAGGAGCGAGACGTGTTCTGTTATTTCGATAATGACGTGAAAGTGCGAGCCCCATACGACGCCCGCCAGCTGCTTGGCAAGCTTGGACTGGACGCCGACCTACAGGCCACCCCGGGCGTGCCCTTCGACGAGGAGGCACGGGGGGCGATGCAGTGAACCGGATGAGCCAACTAGATGAAAAGGACCCACGTCTCGCCCCGCCGGTCACGTCGTTGCGCATCATGACGGTCAACGTGCACAAGGGTTTCACCTTCTTCAACCGTCGCTTCATTCTCCCTGAGCTGCGCGAGGCGGTCAGCACCCACGGCGCGGACATGGTGTTTCTACAAGAAGTGCACGGTGAGCATCATCACCACGCGCTGCGATATGGCAACTGGCCGTCCACCCCTCAATACGAATACCTGGCCGATACCATGTGGCCGGACTTCGCCTACGGGCGCAACGCGGTGTACCCGCACGGGGATCACGGCAATGCGCTGTTATCCAAATTCCCTATCCTGCGGTACGAGAATCGAGACGTGTCGGTTGTCGGCACCGAAGAGCGCGGACTGCTCCATTCAGTGCTCGCGGTACCAGGGCACGAGGAGGTCCACGCCATCTGTGTGCACCTCGGTTTGCAGGAGTCGCACCGCCGCGAGCAGCTGGAACTTTTGTGCAAACTGGTGGACTCATTACCACCGGACGCGCCGGTCATTGTGGCGGGAGACTTCAACGATTGGCGCAAGCGTGCCGACGCGGTTCTCGATGGCTGCGGACTACGAGAGGCTTTCGTATCGGCGCATGGCGCTCCGGCAAAGAGTTTTCCCGCACGGTGGCCCCTGCTCTGCCTCGACCGGATTTACGTTCGTAATGCGACGACGCGTGGGGCGCAGGTGCTCTCGCGCAGACCTTGGTCTCATCTTTCGGACCATGCACCACTTGTAGTCGAGGTGTGCCTATGAAGTTCCATTGGCAGGAAGGCAATGACGTCGAGCTTCTCATCAACGGGGAGGATTTCTTCCCCCGCGTCTTCGACAATATCCGCGCCGCACAGAAAGAGATACTGCTCGAAACCTTCATCATCTTCGACGACAAGGTCGGACGTGGGCTAAAGGCCGCCCTGCTGGAAGCCGCCGGACGCGGTGTGCATATCGATATCACTGTCGATGGCTACGGCACGGCTGAACTCAACAGCGAGTTCATCGCCGAAATGGCCGAGGCGGGCATTCGCATGCATATGTTCGACCCGGCGCCCCGCACCTTGGGCGTGCGCACAAATCTGTTTCGTCGCCTGCATCGCAAGATCATCGTGATCGACGGCGAAGTGGGCTTTATCGGCGGCATCAACTTCGGCGCCGACCATCTGCTCGACTACGGGCCGATGGCCAAGCAAGATTACGCCGTGCAGGTACGCGGCCCGATTGTCGCCGACCTTCATCGGGCCGCGCTGGCACTGGTAAAACGCAGCCCAGCGGTGGGTAACGAACTGCCCGTGGCCAAACCGGTGCCGCGACACGTCGGGACGGTCCGGATGCTGTTGGCGATCCGCGACAACGGAGCACACTTTACCGATATCGAAGAGGAATACCTCAAGGCGATTCGCTCGGCCAACTATCGTCTGGTGGTAGCCAATGCCTATTTTTTTCCTGGATATCGAGTGTTGCGCGAACTGCGCAACGCTGCCCGCCGGGGCGTGAAGGTCACCCTGATACTGCAGGGGCAACCAGACAAGGCGTGGGTCAGCGCTTTCTCCCACCTGCTTTACAACTATCTCCTGCGGGACGGAGTAAGCATCCGTGAATACTGCCAGCGCCCGTTGCATGGCAAGGTGGCGCTGGTCGATCGCGAATGGTGTACGGTGGGCTCGAGCAACCTCGATCCGCTGAGCCTGTCACTCAATCTCGAGGCCAACCTGTTCTTTCGTGACCCGGCGCTCAATCAGCAGCTGTACGACCATCTGATGGAGCTGTCCGAGACTCAGTGCCAAGCCATTACCGAGCGGGTCGCGCTGCGCGGGTTCTGGTGGAGAGCACCGCTGATTTCGCTGAGCTTTCATTTCGTTCGGCGCTTTCCGGCGCTGGCCGGGATGCTTCCCGCACATACCCCCAAACTGCAGCCACTAACCTGCGAAGAAGTCGCGGAGAAACTGCAACAAACGGGCGAAACTCCCTGTAGCAATGAGAAAACCTGATGAATAAACCGGGCGCCGATAGGCGCAAACGCTGGATCCGTCGGCTCAAGCCGGTTTTGTCGATCATCTTCTTCATTGGCATCCCTGCTCTGCTGGTGTACATGCTCCGCGATGTCGACTGGCAGGAGGTGTGGCAATCCCTGCGCAGTTACGATCCCTGGATACTTGCCGCCGGGGTCGGCATTGCGGCGGTCAGCTACGTGACTTTCGCCTGCTATGACCTGTTGGGGCGCTATTACACCGGTCACAAGTTGAGCGTTCCCAAGACGCTTGGCATTGCCTTCGTCTGCTACGCATTCAACCTAAACCTGGGCGCCTGGGTCGGTGGCATGGCGCTGCGTTACCGTCTGTACACGCGCATGGGACTGGACCCGATCACCGTCACGCGGATCTTCTCCGTCGCCCTGCTGGCGAACTGGGTGGGCTACATGCTGTTGGCCGGCACGGTGTTTTCGCTACGCCTGGTCGATCTTCCGGAAGACTGGGCTATTGGTGCGACGGCGCTGCAGTTCATCGGTTTTGCGCTGATTGCCGTCAGCCTGGGTTACCTGGCAGCATGCAAATTTTCCAGGAAGAGAACCTGGATGGTGCGCGGAAACGAGATCGTGCTGCCCTCGCTACGCTTCGCTCTGGTGCAGGTATGCAACGGAGCGGTGAACTGGTCGTTGATGGCTGCCCTGATTTACCTGCTGTTACCCGAGGAAGCCTTCTATCCGTCGGTGCTGGCGATCCTGCTGGTAAGCAGCATCGCAGGCGTAGTCACTCACATCCCGGGCGGCCTGGGTGTGCTCGAAGCAGTGTTCGTATCCATGCTGCAGCACAAAATTCCCACCGGGGCATTGCTCGCTGCGTTGATTGGTTACCGGGCGATCTACTTTCTTCTGCCGCTAGCCATGGCCACGGTCGCTTACTTCCTCATGGAAAAGGTGGCTCGGGACCAGCATGAGAACGTCATGCCGGACCGGAACCATTCGAAAGATTCAGAAGCCTCGCGAGTCGGGGCGCAGAATGAGAGTGCCTAGAGGCGGAAGGTCCAGCGAAAGCGACTGGGCCTCTCCGTGGCTTACCACATCCTCGGCGTTGACCTCCGACTGACTACCCGCATTCGAGCCTGAATAATGCTCGGCATCACTGTTCAGCAGTACCGACCAGACCCCGTTCATGGGCACACCGACACGGTAGCCATTCCGTGGAATTGGGGTGCAGTTATGCACGGCCAGCACGGGCATGCCATCCTCGCCTGAGCGCAACCAGGCGAACACGCTATTGTCCCGATCATCACCGATCAGCCACTGGAAGCCGTCCGCGCGGCCATCCCATTGATGCAGCGCAGGCTCGTTGCGGTAGAGGTTGTTCAGATCCTTGACCAGCGTTTGAACGCCCTTGTGCTCGTTGTAGCGCAGCAGATACCAGTCCAGCTCGGCATCATGGTTCCATTCGCGCCATTCGCCGATCTCGCATCCCATGAACAGCAGTTTCTTGCCCGGGTGAGTCCACATGAAGCTCAGATACAGGCGCAGATTGGCGAACTTCTGCCAACGATCACCCGGCATCTTGTCCAGCAGCGAACGCTTGCCATGTACTACTTCGTCGTGCGAGATCGGCAATACGAACTGCTCGGAAAAAGCGTAGTCCAGACCGAAGGTCACCAGGTTATGGTGGTAGCGTCGATTGATCGAGTCTTCGCTGATGTACTTGAGACTGTCGTGCATCCAGCCCATGTTCCACTTGTACGAAAAGCCCAGTCCGCCTTCGCGGGTTGGCTGGCTTACACCCGGCCAGGCGGTTGATTCCTCTGCGATCACCAGAGCGCCGGGCGCTTCGGTTGCTACTACATCATTCAGATGCCGCAGGAAGTCTATCGCTTCGAGGTTCTCGCGGCCGCCGTAGCGGTTGGGAATCCACTCGTCGTGCTTGCGTGAGTAGTCCCGGTAGAGCATCGAGGCCACCGCATCGACACGCAGACCGTCGACGTGGAAATGCCGGAGCCAATGCAGTCCCGAGGCGAGCATGTAGCCGTGTACTTCGGTGCGCCCGAGATTGTAGATGTAGGTATCCCAGTCCTGGTGAAAGCCTTCGAACGGGTGCTGGTACTCGAACAGCGCCGTGCCGTCGAAGCGTGCCAGGCCGTGTTCATCGGTCGGGAAGTGTGCCGGAACCCAGTCGAGAATCACACCTATCTCCGCGCGGTGGCAGGCATCGATGAACGCAGCGAAGTCATGCGGGCTGCCATAACGGGCGCTGGGTGCGAACTGCGAGAGCAACTGATAGCCCCACGAGCCGCCGAAAGGATGCTCCATGATCGGCATCAGCTCGATATGCGTAAACCCCAGATCCTTCACGTAGGGGATCAGGCGATCTGCCAGTTCGTGCCAGTTGAGTGCGCGACCTTCCGGCCCGCCCTCCTTCTGCCATGAACCGACGTGCAGCTCATAGATCGACAGCGGCGCCGTATGGGCATGGCGCTTTTGCCGCTGCTCCATCCACTCGTGATCGGACCAGCTGTAGTTCAACGGATCCGCAACCACCGAGCCCGTGTCTGGCGGAGCCTGCGTACGCAGCGCGAACGGATCGGCTTTCAGCGGTAACTTGCCGTGCTGGCCGAGAATCTCGTATTTGTAGATCTCGCCGGCCTGGAGCCTGGGAATGAACAGCTCCCAGACGCCGGTCGGATGCCGCAGCCGCATGGGGTGGCGGCGCCCGTCCCAGCTGTTGAAGTTGCCAACCACCGACACGCGCCGTGCGTTGGGCGCCCAGACCGCAAAGCGAACGCCGGGAACGCCGTCGATGGTCATCAGCTGGGCGCCAAGGCATTGACCGAGCTCCCGGTGATTACCCTCGGCGAACAGATACAAATCCATTTCGCCCAGTAGCATACCGAAGCTGTAGGGATCCTCGGTTTCCTGGATGCCACCGGCCCAACGAATCCGAAAGCGATACTTCTGCTTTACCGGCAGTCTCGCCATGAACAGGCCAGGCACCTGTGGCTGGTCCATTTCGCCCAGGCTTTCTCCGGTCTCGGCACTAAGCAGTTCGATACGTATTGCGTTCGGCTGGTAGGTGCGAACGATCAACCCTTCGCCATCTTCGTGCGGCCCGAGAATGGAAAACGGATTGGTATGCTCGGCCCGAACCAGAGCCTGCGCATCCACTGCAGCAATCTGCAGTCCGTTGTGTTCGATAGTCTGGCCAGCTGTCATTGTAACGTCCCCTCAAGCAGTTGCTCGGCAAGCTCGGCCAACCCACGCAGCGGCACGCTGAGCCAGGT
>CAYZFU010000210.1:250-5902 GCA_964477725.1 uncultured Halopseudomonas sp. | reverse complement strand
GTGTTGATCGGTCCGGTGGACAAGATCGATCCGGCCGACCTCCCGCGTCGCGACAATATTCATTACCTCGGCGCCAAGACCTACGACGAACTCCCGTCCTACCTTGGCGGCTGGGACGTGGCGATCATGCCCTTCGCGCTGAATGAGTCGACCCGTTTCATCAGTCCAACCAAGACACCCGAATATCTCGCAGGCGGCTGCCCGGTGGTCTCCACCCCGATCCGCGATGTCGTCCGGACCTATGGCGACACCGGCATCGTGCGTATCGCCGATACCACTCAGGCATTCATCGACGCGGTGGAAGCTTCCCTCGACGACGCTCTTGACCGTGAACGCCTGCTTGAAACCGCTGACCAGATCCTGGGCGAGATGTCCTGGGACCATACCTGGACCCTGATGAAGGAGAAAATCTCATGCGCAATGTGACACAAGGCCCTGGTTCTCACCGGACGTCCGGGAGCAGCGGAACGTCAGTCAGCGGGTTGCAGGGCGATCGTTTGCGCAACCATCGATTCGATTATCTGATTGTTGGCGCGGGGTTCGCTGGAAGTGTGTTAGCCGAACGGCTTGCCGCGGGTTCAGGCAAGACGGTTCTTGTGGTCGACCGTCGTCCGCATATCGGTGGCAACGCTTTCGATTATTACGACGAGGCAGGTGTACTCATTCACCGCTACGGTCCGCATATCTTCCATACCAATTCGCAGCGCATCGTGGATTACCTCTCGCGTTTCACTGAGTGGCGGGCCTATGAACACCGCGTGCTGGCGCAGGTGGATGGTCAGCTTCTACCTATTCCAATCAATCGCGACACGTTGAACAAGCTGTACGGGCTGAGCATGACGACCGAGCAGGAGGCAGCCGAGTTTCTAGCCAGCCGCGCCGAGCCCGTCGATGACATTCAGACCAGCGAAGATGTGGTGATCAATCAGATTGGTCGCGAGCTCTACGAAAAGTTTTTCCGGGGGTATACCCGCAAGCAGTGGGGGCTGGACCCGTCGCAGCTCGACAAGATGGTCACATCGCGTGTTCCTACACGGACCAGTACCGACGATCGATACTTTGGCGACACCTTCCAGCAGATGCCCAAAGAAGGCTATACCAAGATGTTCGAGCGGATGCTGGATCACCCGAACATCAAGATCCTGACCGATACCGACTACCGCGAGATCCGCAATGAAGTGAACTTTGCCGAGTTGGTGTTCACCGGGCCGATCGACGAGTATTTCGACTACCGCTTCGGCAAATTGCCCTACCGTTCGCTACAGTTCAGGCACGAGAGCCTGGACCAGGAGCATTTTCAACCGGTTGCAGTGGTGAATTACCCGGACGAGGAGGTGCCCTATACGCGCATTAGCGAATATAAACACCTCACCGGCCAAGAGCACCCCAAAACCAGCATTACCTATGAATACCCGGCCGCCGAGGGCGATCCCTACTATCCGATTCCGCGGCCGGAAAATGCGGAACTGTACAAGCGCTACCAGAATCTTGCAGACGAGACGCCGGGCGTCACGTTTCTCGGCCGACTCGGCACCTACAAGTATTACAACATGGACCAGGTCGTCGGACAGGCGCTGGCGCTTTACAAGCGGATCGAGGAAGCCAACCAGCAAAAAGGCGACCAGGCGAGTGCGGAAGAGACTCGCAAGGTCGCACGGCAAGCACATTAAGCAAGGGAGAGGGCATGTACACGCCGAATCTGTTCGACAGCTTCTTCTTGGGCGGTTTCGAGTGTTCGAACCATCGTCGCAGCGACGGCCGTCGGCTGGACCTTTTGGCAGCGACCGGCCATGACCGCTGGGCCGCGAATGATTATGCGGCGCTGAAGCGGCACGGAGTGACAACGGTGAGGGACGGGTTGCGCTGGCATCTTATAGAGCGCACACCCGGCCAGTACGACTGGTCGAGCTTTCTACCGATGCTGCAGGCCGCAGAACAGCAGGGCACGCAGGTGATCTGGGACCTGTGCCATTATGGCTGGCCGGATGACATCGATATATGGCGACCGCAGTTCGTCGAGCGTTTCGCCCGCTATGCTGCGGCAGCGGCTCAAGTGATCCGCGACAATACAGGGCGCATCCCGTTTTTCGCCCCGCTCAATGAAATCTCCTTCTGGTCATGGGCAGGGGGCGACGAAGCCTATTTCAATCCCATGGCACGCGGACGCGGGTTCGAACTCAAGCATCAGCTTATTCGCGCCACCATCGCAGCCATGGATGCGATCCGTGCGGTCGAGCCGCGGGCACGTTTCGTCCAGGTAGAGCCAGCCATTCACGTCATCGCCAGCAATGATCGCCCCGGGCCGCGCAAGGCCGCCGAAGACTTTCGCCTTTCCCAATTCCAGGTCTGGGACATGCTCAAGGGTGACCTCTGGCCTGGCCTGGGCGGCGCGCCGGAATACCTGGATATCATCGGCATCAACTACTACTCGGACAATCAGTGGTATCTCAACGGTGGCGTGATCGAACTGGGACATGCCGATTATCGCCCGTTGAAAGGTATTCTCAGCGAAATTCAACACCGCTACGAACGGCCCATGCTGATCGCCGAAACCGGCGCCGAGGGTGACCAGCGTGGCGAGTGGCTGCGCTATGTCAGCGAACAGGTCGGGCTCGCAATGCAGCGTGGCGTGCCGGTTGAGGGCATCTGCCTGTATCCGATTGTGGACTACCCGGGCTGGGCAGACGAACGCCATTGTCCGGTGGGTTTGCTGGGATTTCCTGACGACAATGGCCACCGCCCGGTACACAGCGGGTTGGCAGAAGAGCTGCACCTGCAGCGAGTACGCTTCGACCGCAGCGCGTTCGAGCCAGAGCCGGTCGATCTAGCCCAGTGAATGCGCCTGCTCCTGTCTCGCCAGAGCACGACGTGCCGCTGCCCAACCGGCCGATAGCCTTTCTGTGGCGTTACATCTGCCTGCGGCCGTGGCACTTCGGCGGGCTGCTGGCGCTTATCGTTGGCGCCGCGGCGTGCGCGGTAGCTGTACAGTACGGTATGAAGCTGTTGGTGGATGCGATGGCCGCCGATGATCGGCAACGCGCCGCAGTCTGGTTTCCGCTGGGCCTGTTCCTCAGTCTGATCGTCATCGAAAACGTGCTGTGGCGGCTGGGCGGCTGGCTGGGCTGTCGTACCGTCGTGGCTAGCGTGTTGGATATCCGCGTGGACCTGTTCAAGCATCTGACAGGCCACCCGATGCGCTATTTCACCGAGCATTTCGCTGGCTCGCTGGGCAACCGCATATCTGCGCTCGGCGCCGCAGCGGGGGGCATCTACGGCGGGCTGGCCTGGAAAATCATGCCGCCGATCGTTGATTTCATCGGTGCGGTTGTGGTGCTGACCACGGTGCACTGGGCCATGTCTGGCGCGCTGATCGTGTTTGTGGCCATTGTCGCGGTACTGATCACCGGCTTCGGTGTGCGCGGGCGGCGGAAACATCAGCGCTTCGCCGCGCAGGCGGCCCGTGTCGGCGGGGAATTGGTCGATGCCGTCTCGAACGTCTGGACGATCAAGGCGTTCGCTGCGCGAGACCGGGAAAGCCAGCGTCTTGCAGACGAAATCGGTTACGAAGCCAAGGCGCAGCGGCGCAGCTGGATGTATCTGGAGAAGGCGAGAGTTATCCACGATATCTGCCTTTCCCTGATGGCCGGTGGGATGCTGATCTGGGCCATCAATCTTTGGGTGGCCGGCACGGTCACGGCCGGCGACGTCGTGCTGGTCAGTGCGCTGACCTTTCGCATTCTGCACGGCTCCCGTGATCTGGCGCTCGCTCTGGTCGATGCTACCCAGCAGATCGGCGCCATGGATGACACCCTCAGGATTATCGTGCAGCCGCATGGTCTGGCTGACCCACAGAACCAGCTGGCACTCGCTCAGGGCGATATCACTTTCGACAATGTCGGGTTCGGCTATCCTTCGAGAGGAAAGGTTTTCGACCGCTTCAATCTGCATATTCCGGCTGGTCAGCGGGTTGGCATCGTTGGCGCCTCCGGGGCCGGCAAATCGACCTTGATCAATCTGATTCAACGTCTCGACGATGTGCAGCAAGGTGCCATTCGAATCGATGGCCAGGACATCCGCACGGTTAGCCAGGACAGTCTTCGCGACAAGATCGCAGTGGTGCCGCAGGAAACGGCCCTGTTCAACCGCAGCATCCGTGAGAATATCCGCTATGGCCGTCCCGGTGCCTCTGATGAAGAGGTTTTTCAGGCCGCCCGTCACGCCTTTTGCGATAGCTTCATTCGTGATTTGCCCCAGGGCTACGACACGCTCGTAGGCGAGCGTGGTGTCATGCTCTCGGGCGGTCAGCGGCAGCGGCTGGGCATCGCCAGGGCTTTTCTCAAAGACGCGCCGATTCTAATTCTCGACGAGGCGACCTCAGCGCTGGACACGCAATCGGAGGCAGAAATCCAGGTCGCGCTGAACGATCTCGTGCAGAACCGGACCGTTGTTGCGGTGGCGCATCGGTTGTCGACGCTGTCTTCCTTCGACCGCATCGTGGTGCTACGCGAGGGTCGCCTGGTCGAGGACGGATCACCGCGTGAGCTGCGCGAGCGGGGAGGGGAGTTCGATGCACTCTGGCGCATGCAGGCGGAAGGCTTTGTTCGATGAGCATGACGCATCATGTCGAGCTGAATTCGGAGAGTATCGAATGGCTGGACTACGACCCTGACAGCTGCGTGCTGGAGGTAAGGTTTCGCAACGATGGTCGTTATCGCTATTGCGACGTACCAGCAGAAATCGTCATCGATCTGCTCGAGGCTGAATCAATCGGAGCCTGGTTCAACCAACATTTCAAGACATTCGGTTTCGATTATCAACGGCTCGACTAAACCGTTCCGGGGCCGTTCCGTTCTCATCAAATCTTCACATAGCTGTTTTCGTTCTGTCATCGGCAATTCCCAAGATGTGCTGGTCCGTAAAAAACACCAGAGGAAAGTCCGGATGTCCGTTGATAACAGCAAAGACCTGATGATGATTGACAATGGGGAAGGGGATGAGCCGACGATTCGACGCACGCTCAACCCGATATTTGCCAGCGTGCTCGAAGCCCGTCTGGCTCGGCGGCAGATGATCAAGGGAAGCATGGGCGCTGCTATGCTCGGTTTTCTTGGTGTAGGTCTGGCTGGCTGCAACAGCGATTCCGATAATGATGACCAAGGCGGAAATCCAGGCGGTGGTACTGGTGGAGATACTGGCGGTGATACGCCTTCTGGCGAACTGCTCGGGTTTTCTGCTACGCCGATCAGCTTCGAAGACACCATCAAGGTGCCAGAGGGATACAGCCATCATGTGCTGATTCCGTTCGGTACTCCTATCACCGGTAGCATGCCAGCATTCAACCTTAACAACACTGCAGATGATCAGGCAGAGCAGATCGGTGCGCACCATGATGGCATGCACTTCTTTCCGATCGATGGTCAGTCCGATGATGGCCTGCTGGTGCTCAACCACGAATACATCGAGCCCCGCTTCATGCATGCTTCGGCAGTCGGACTCGAACTCGGCAGCAGCACCGTCCCGACCTACAGCGGAACCCGTCCGGCTGACGAGGTACGCAAGGAAATGAACGCGCACGGCGTCAGCGTGGTACGAGTGGTCAAAGGGTCAAATAACGAATGGCAAGTGCAGCAGGATATGCGCAACCGCCGTATC
>CAYZFU010000210.1:0-229 GCA_964477725.1 uncultured Halopseudomonas sp. | reverse complement strand
GGGGCAGTCAGTTCGTTCGCACCAAGTTCAGCACTAACGGTACAATAACCCGCGGAACGCTGAATAACTGTGGCAGCGGCCCGACGCCCTGGGGTACGTACATGGCCGCAGAAGAGAACTGGGCCGGTTATTTCCGCAACGGTGGCACCTACAACCCGCGCGAGCACAAGCGCTATGGCGTACCGGGTAACCGCACAGGTCGCTATGCTTGGGAACTGGCCGAAGGCGG
>CAYZFU010000209.1:0-5916 GCA_964477725.1 uncultured Halopseudomonas sp. | reverse complement strand
GTCCAACCGTTTTTTCCAGGAGTGCCTTGACCATGTTGAACCCTGTGGGTGTGCTGATCCTTGGTGTGCTGGCGATTTCGCTGGTGGGCTGTGCTCACAGTCCGCAGCAACTCAACGTGCAGCCTCAGGTTCAGGTTCCGCTCAATGCAGTGGCCCGTAACCAGCCTGTCGTGGTGGTAGTACAGGACACCAGACCTTCGAAGGTTCTGGGTACCCGCGGCGGCATCTATCCCGACTCCAGCAACCTTACGCTGACCGAGCAAAGCCTGACTGTGATCCGACAGCAGGTCGAGCAGGCGGTGCGGCAGCTCGGCTTTGTCGTGGTCGCCGAGGGCACGCCAAACGCCAATCGACTGTCGGTCAATCTGGCGGAGCTGAATTACCGCTCGCCGAGTGATGGCGCCTACGTGACGCAGGCCGACATCAGCGCAACCTTCGCTGCCGAGGCGCGCTCGTTGAACGAGAACTACCGCGGGCGCTATAGCGCGTCGGCTCAGCATCGTTTCGGTTATGCGCCGAATCAGGCAACCAATACCAAACTGGTTACCGAAGTGATGAGCGATGCATTGACCCGGGTGTTCCGTGATCCGGCGATCGTGCAGATCCTGCAACGCTAAGCCGCGTACGCAGCTGAAAAGCCAGGCTTGATGCCTGGCTTTTTCGTCTCAGACGCGTGGCGGTTCATCATCCTGCGCTGCGCTGCCGGCACCGCCGGGCGGCAACGGCTGCTGCAGCATTTCGTCATGCTCGGCCATGTTCCAGGGCAGCGAGCCTGGCGAAATATGCAGGAAGTGAAGATAGCGCTCGAAATGATCGAGTACGTCGCTGATAATCTCCTGCTGATCGTAGCCGTAGATGTCATAGGTCTGCCCGCCGCGGCGCAGGAAGACCTCGGCTCGATAGTAGTTTTCCCCCTCGCTGGTTCGCTGGTCGATCTGCGGAAAGGCAAACGACGGGCGGGCGTATTCTCTAAGACGTATCTCGTAGATAAAGTCGAGCTCGTCGGGCTTGATGACCTCGATGTAAGCTCGGACCAGATCCGGGTCATAGTGCACTTCGGCGGGCCAGTCCTGGCTCCTCAGGTTACGCCCCAGACGCTGCAGACTATCGAACACGGTTGTTTCGATGAAACGTTGTACCGCCTCGTGCTCCGGATAGTTGACGATTCCGGCCAGGCGTTTTTTCCACATGTTGCCGCTGTTGCTACGGGTCGCCTGCATATGATGGCGCAGGCTGGCGTCCTGATGCCGTTCGATGACCAGCGCGCGCCACATTCCGACTGCAGCAATCAGCATGATGATGGCGAACGGCAACGCGCTGGCGATGGTCATGGTCTGCAGCGCTTTCAGGCCACCGGCCAGCAATAGTGCCGAAGCCACGGCGCCTTCGAGAATTGCCCAGAATGCGCGCTGCCAGGCTGGGGTGATCATCGCTCCGCCGGAGGCGAGCGAGTCGATGACCAGCGATCCGGAATCCGAGGAGGTGACGAAGAAGGTGATGATAAGGATAACCGTGATGAACGACACGATGTTGGTCAGCGGCAGCCGCTCGTATAGCTTGAACAACGCGATGGCCGTGTCGCTCTGAACCTCGCCGATCAGCGCGGTGTACCCTTCGTTCATGATCAGGTGCAGTGCGGTGTCGCCGAAGATGGCGAACCATAGGAAGGTGAATACGGTGGGCACGAACATCACGCCGAAGACGAACTGGCGGATCGTCCGACCCCGGCTGATCTTGGCAATGAAAAGCCCGACGAAGGGCGCCCAGGCGATGGTCCAGCCGAAGATGAACAGCGTCCAGTTTCCGATCCAGTCACTCCGGGTATAGGCCTGCAGATTGAATGTGCGCTCGATGATATTGCTCAGGTAGCTGCCGGTATTTTGCAGAAAGGCCTCGAGAATGAAGATGCTGGGCCCGACGATGAACACAAACAGCATCAGCGCTACGGCCAGTACCATGTTGAGGATGGAAAGGTTCTTCACCCCCTTGTCCAGACCGGCTACCACCGAGATCAGCGCCAGTCCGGTGATCGCCACGATGGCAACGATCTGCACCCACGTATCGACCGGAATGCTCGGCCACAGGTAGTTCATGCCGGCGTTGATCTGTGCCACGGAGAGCCCGAGCGTAGTGGCGATGCCGAACAGCGTACCGAGGATGGCGAACACGTCGACCACATGCCCGATCGGTCCGTGGATCCGCTCGCCAATCAGCGGGTACAGGGCCGAACGCATCGACAGCGGCAGGCCGTGGCGGAACGAGAAATAGGCGAGGACCAGGCCAACCAGCCCGTATATCGCCCAGATGTGGAAGCCCCAGTGAAAATAGGCAATCTGCATGGCCTGCTTGGCCGCGTCGAGCGTTTCCGGCGCGCCGGCCGGTGGTGAAGCGTAATGCAGCACCGGCTCGGCGACCCCGAAGAACAAAAGGGCGATGCCGTAGCCGGCGGAAAACAGCATGGCGAACCAGGCGGGAAAACTGTACTGCGGGTCGGCGTGGTCCGGACCCAGCTTGATGTTGCCCCAGCGACTCGACGCCACCAAAACGATGAACACCAGGAAGATGGCCACGGCGAGCATATAGAACCAGCCGAAGGTCGTGGTGATATAGCTCAGGGTGGTGGAAAACATCTCTCCAGCGAGTTCGGGCTTGGCGATGGTGCCGATGACGAGGAGTAGCGTGACGATCACCGCTGGAGCGAAGACCGGAACGAGGATGGTCGACTTCCATGCTGGGTTGTTGGCCGTCATTGAAGTTTCCTTCTGGTCGATGCGAAACGTAGCGCGAGCCATACCGGCCGCACCTAGTCGTTGCAGTGGACTACGCAGGCGGCGATTGTTTCCTCGATCGAGGCGCAACGAATGAAGATTTGCTCAGGACTGCTCGGCGAGTTGCTCGCAGATTTCTACGTGTACCCGGGCGCTACCGGCGTCGATCATGCCGATTTCTCGCGCGGCGCGGCGCGAGAGGTCTATGATGCGTCCGCCGGTATAGGGTCCCCGGTCATTGATGCGCACGGTTACGCTCTGCCCGGTTCGAGTGTTGGTGACGCAAACGATAGTGTCGAAGGGCAGGTCTGGGTGGGCGGCAGTTAACGCCGTCTGATCGTACGGCTCGCCGCTGGCAGTCGCGCGGCCATGTAGACGCGAGGAGTAGTACGAGGCCTTGCCAAACCGGCTGTAGACCCCGGCCTCGAGTTCTTCTGTAGCCGGGCTGGCGCTCGCTCCCAACATGAGTGACAGCGCTGCGAGCAAAATGGTGAGCGTCCTTTGCATGGTTGCTTCCCTGCGTCCGGTCCGATCAAGGCCGCAGGAGCGGCCCGGATCAAATTCAGCTGTTCAGCTTCTTCTTGAGCAGTTCGTTGACCTGCTGGGGGTTGGCCTTGCCCTTGGATGCTTTCATGGCCTGGCCGACGAAGAAGCCGAACATCTTGCCGCGCTTGGCCTCATCGCTGGCGCGATATTGCTCGACCTGCTCGGCATTGGCAGCCAGTACTTCGTCGAGCATGGTCTCGATGGCGCCGCTATCGGTCACCTGCTTCAAACCCTTGGCTTCGATAATCGCATCGGCGCTGTCGCCTTCGCCGTTGGCCAGCGCTTCGAAGACCACCTTGGCGATTTTGCCGGAAATGGTGTTGTCCTGAATGCGCTGGATCAGCCCGCCGAGCTGCGCGGCGCTGACCGGCGACTCGCTGATGTCCAGATCGGCCTTGTTGAGGAGGCTGGACAATTCACCCATCACCCAGTTCGCTGCCAGCTTGGCGTCGCCACAGTGACGCTGGACTTCCTCGAAATAGTCCGCCAGCTCGCGCTGCGCGGACAGCACGCTGGCGTCGTAGACGGACAACCCGAATTCGCTCTGAAAACGCTCGCGCTTGTCCTGGGGCAGCTCCGGCAGTTCGCGGCGCACCTCGTCGATGAAAGCCGGTTCGATGACCACCGGCAACAGATCCGGATCAGGAAAGTAGCGATAGTCGTTGGCTTCTTCCTTGCTGCGCATCGAACGGGTTTCGTCCTTGTTCGGATCGTACAGGCGGGTTTCCTGGATGACCTTGCCGCCGTCCTCGATCAGTTCCATCTGCCGCTGCACTTCGGTGTTGATGGCCTTTTCGATGAAGCGGAACGAGTTGACGTTCTTGATCTCGCAACGCGTTCCGAACTCGGCCTGGCCCTTCGGGCGGATCGAGACGTTGCAGTCGCAGCGCAGCGAGCCCTCGGCCATGTTGCCATCGCAAATGCCCAGGTAGCGCACCAGCGAATGGATGGTCTTGGCGTAGGCGACCGCTTCCTTGGCGCTGCGCATATCGGGCTCGGAGACGATTTCGAGCAGCGGCGTGCCGGCGCGATTGAGGTCGATGCCGCTCATGCCCTGAAAATCCTCGTGCAGGCTCTTGCCCGCGTCTTCTTCCAGGTGGGCGCGAGTGATGCCGACGCGCTTGACCGTACCGTCATCCAGGGTGATGTCGAGAAAGCCCTTGCCGACGATGGGATGGTCCATCTGGCTGATTTGGTAGCCCTTGGGCAGATCCGGATAGAAGTAGTTCTTGCGCGCAAACACGTTGGTAACGCCGATCTCGGCGTTGACCGCCAGGCCGAACTTGACCGCGTTCTTCACCGCTTGGGCGTTGAGCACCGGTAGCGTTCCGGGCATGCCCAGGTCAACCAGGCTGGCTTGAGTGTTGGGCTCGGCACCAAAAGCGGTGGCGCTGCCAGAGAAGATCTTCGAGGCGGTGGTCAGCTGGGCGTGGATTTCCAGGCCGATGACAATTTCCCATTGCATAGTCTGTCCTCAATCCTCTCAGTAGCCGGCCGGCGCGCGGCGATGCCAGTCGGTAACCTGCTGGTACTGGTGGGCGATGTTCAGCAGGCGGGCCTCGCTGAAATATGGTCCCAACAGTTGCATGCCCAGCGGCAAGCCGTTGGCGAATCCGGCGGGCAGGGCGACGCCGGGTACGCCGGCGAGGTTGGCGGTGATGGTATAGATGTCCGTCAGGTACAGGCTGACCGGATCGTCGATCTTTTCGCCGATGCGAAAGGCCGGCGTCGGAGACGTAGGACAGAGAATCACATCGACCTGCTCATAAGCCGCCATGAAGTCGTTCTTGATCAGCCGGCGAACCTTTTGCGCCTTGAGATAGTAGGCATCGTAATAACCCGCGGACAGGGCATAGGTGCCGACCATGATGCGCCGCTTGACCTCTGCGCCGAAGCCCTCGGCTCGTGAGCGCTTGTACAGGTCGGTAAGGTCTGCCGGGTTGTCGCAGCGATGACCGAAGCGAACGCCATCGAAGCGCGACAGGTTGGATGAAGCTTCCGCCGGGGCGATGACGTAGTACGCCGGAATGGCCAGCTGGGCGTTCGGCAGGCTGATTTCCTTTACCTCGGCGCCCAGCGCCTGCAACTGTTTCACTGCCTCGTCGATGGCGTTGGCGGTGGCCGCGTCCAGTCCGCTGGCAAAATATTCCTTCGGCAAGCCGATGCGCAGGCCCTTCAGCGAGTCGTTCAGGCTGGCTGAATAGTCGGCTACCGGCTCGTCGACGCTGGTCGAGTCCTTGCTGTCGAATCCGGCCATGGCCTGCAGCATCAGCGCGCAATCTTCTGCGGTGCGCGCCATCGGACCAGCCTGGTCCAGGCTCGACGCATAGGCAATCATGCCCCAGCGCGAAACGCGGCCGTAGGTGGGTTTGAGGCCGGTCAGCGCAGTGAAGCCGGCGGGCTGGCGAATCGAGCCGCCAGTATCGGTACCGGTGGCGCCGGCGCAGAGACGCGCTGCCACGGCCGAAGCCGAACCGCCGGAAGAGCCGCCCGGTACGTGATCGGTATTCCAGGGGTTGCGCGTCGGGCCGTAGTGGCTTGACTCGGTGGACGAGCCCATGGCGAACTCGTCCATGTTGGTTTTGCCCAGGCAAACGGTCCC
>CAYZFU010000208.1:0-5932 GCA_964477725.1 uncultured Halopseudomonas sp. | reverse complement strand
CCTGACCGCGTGGCCGTTAAGGCGGCCCTTGAGCTCCGGAAAGATCTCCGCAATCGCCGTCGCGGAGCCGGTGGTCGTGGGGATCAGGCTAATGCCCGAGGCGCGCGCCCGGCGGAAATCCTTGTGCGGCTGGTCGAGGATGCTTTGGGTGTTGGTCAGGTCGTGGATGGTTGTGATGGAGCCGTGTTTGATACCCAGGTTTTCGTGGATCACCTTGACCACCGGGGCGAGGCAGTTGGTGGTGCACGAGGCCGCCGTGACAATGCGATGCTGCGCCGGGTCGAACAGTTGCTGGTTAACACCCATGACGACATTAAGCGCTCCGGCCTCCTTCACCGGCGCGCTGACCACCACGCGCTTCACACCCTGATCGAGATAGGCTTGCAGCAGTGCTACCGTTTTCATCTTGCCACTGGCTTCGATGACCAGATCGCAGCTGGACCAGTCGGTATCGGCGATGGCCTTGTTCGCCGTAACCTGCACCCGCTTGCCGCCAATGATAATCGCATCGCCTTCGCTCGATGCTTCGTGCGCCCAGCGACCATGGACCGAATCAAAGTTGAGCAGATGCGCATGGGTTGCCGCATCGCCGGCCGGATCGTTTATTTGGACGAAATCAAGTTCCGGCCAATCCCACGCGGCACGCAAAGCGAGCCGGCCAATCCGCCCGAATCCGTTGATTCCTACCTTGATAGCCATGATCTGTTCCTCTCGTTGAGTCAGCAACAAGCGCTGAAATAGGTGGTGGATGCCAGGCTTGCGCCCCGCTTTTAAATCGAAGCTTGATTGACGCGGCGAGACAACTCCTCGGCCGACTCCTTACGTTCGGAATACCGGTCAACCAAGTAGTCCTTGTCCGCCCGTAGCAATAAGGTGAATTTCACGAGCTCTTCCATGACGTCCACAACGCGATCGTAGTAGGACGAGGGCTTCATACGGCCTTGCTCATCAAACTCAAGGAACGCCTTGGCCACAGAAGACTGGTTGGGGATCGTGAACATACGCATCCATCGGCCCAACACGCGCATCTGATTGAGCGCATTAAACGTTTGCGACCCACCGGACACCTGCATCAGGGCGAGCGTCTTGCCTTGCGTCGGACGCACCGCGCCGATACTCAGGGGTACCCAGTCTATCTGAGCCTTCAGGACGGCGGTCATTGCGCCATGACGCTCCGGAGAGCACCAGACCTGTCCTTCCGACCAGGCCATTAGGTCGCGCAGCTCCTGAACTTTCGGATGGTCTTCCCCTGCATCGTCGGGTAGCGGCAAGCTTGCCGGATGAAATATGCGTGGTTCGGCGCCGAATGCTTCCAGCAATCGGGCAGCTTCCTGCGTCAACAGCCGGCTGTAGGATCGCTCGCGGTTCGATCCGTAGAGCAGCAGGATGCGTGGCTTGTGCGCACCAGAGGGTCCAGTGAACCGGATCAGTGCCGGGACCTGAGTGTGGTCAGGGGCGAGGTTCGGCAGATTGTCGTACATGTTTTCGCTCCTGCAATTGTTAGACGTTAAGCGGCCGGGCTTCACAGCGGTCCGTGCTTCCGGCGGTCCCTGCCATGCGGTTCAATCGTTGCAGATCCGCTGCCAACCACTCCCCATTTGACGCCAGGACGCGCGCAAGGACATCGCGAACCCAGTCTGGAAGCTCGGGATGTAAGCGGTAGTAGACCCATTGACCGCGACGTTCATCCTCAAGCAAACCGCACCCGCGCAATTGCGCGAGGTGGCGCGACACCTTCGGCTGGCTTTCCCCCAGCGCAGCAGTGAGTTCGCACACGCACAACTCACTCTGCCTAGCGATCAGCAGCGTCATGCGTGCCCGGGTTTCATCAGCCAGGCATTTGAAAAGGCCTACCGGCGTTATCGCTTCGTTCATAAGGGCTCGTCTTATATATTTGGTTTGCCGAATATATGGCAGCGTGCATATGATGTAAACGGTTGTCGCAACCCAACCTGAGAATCGGCCCGTGCAAGACGGGGCAGCACTGAAAAGCTAACGCGAGTCGAAGCGCACGAGGTTGTTTCGGAAAATGCAATCTGACGATAGAGGCGACCTATGCAACCACTGATTTATCACAACCCTGAATGTGGTACTTCTCGCAACACCCTGGCGATGATGATTCACTCTGGTGAAGACCCCGAAGTGATCGAATATCTGAAACATCCGCCATCCCGGGAACGGCTTGTGGAATTAATGCAAGCCATGCAGATCAGCCCACGCGATCTGCTGCGGCGCAAGGGTACGCCGTATGAGCAGCTTGGGCTCGATGACAACAGCCTGAGCGATGATCAATTGATCAATGCGATGTGTGCCCATCCCATCTTGATCAACCGACCAATAGTCATAACCGATAAAGGGGCGCGACTATGTAGACCGTCGGAGCGAGTGCTGGATCTTCTACAGGATCCGGTCGCGCGGTTCATCAAAGAGGATGGCGAAGTTGTTCACTATCCTCGCCGGATCGGCCCCACAGCCGAGTAGGCGGGAGACGGCACATCCGCAACAGCTGGCGAGATATAGAACCTTTTTTGGGGCAAAAGCATGGGGTTTTTTGAAAGGTATTTGTCTGTCTGGGTATTTCTTTGCATCGTGGCCGGGACCGTGATCGGTCTGGTCGCCCCTGATGCGGCACAAGCCGTTGGGCAGTTACAGATTGCACGGGTAAACATACCGGTGGGCGTTCTGATATGGGTGATGATCATTCCGATGCTGATGAAAATCGACTTTTCCGCGTTGCGGGAAGTATACGATCAGCGCGCCGGCATGGCCGTGACGCTGGTCATCAACTGGTTGATCAAGCCGTTCACTATGGCGTTCTTCGCTTGGTTATTCCTGCGCCACATTTTCGCCGACTGGCTGCCTGCCGATCAGATCGACAGCTATGTAGCCGGGCTCATTTTGTTGGGAGCGGCGCCCTGCACGGCGATGGTGTTCGTATGGAGCAATCTGTGTAATGGCAACGCCAATTTCACCTTGAGCCAAGTCGCCATCAACGACGCCATCATGGTGTTCGCCTTCGCCCCGATCGTCGCGCTATTGCTGGGTGTATCGTCTATTCCGGTGCCCTGGGAAACGCTGATCCTCTCGGTGGTGATGTATATTGTGATCCCCCTGGGGATCGCGCAATGGCTGCGAGCACGCCTGCGTCGTCAAGGAGAGCCGGCATTCGACGCGGCGTTGTCACGCATCGCCCCGTTTTCCACGGTCGCGCTATTGGCAACCCTGGTGTTGCTGTTTTCCTTTCAGGGCGAGACCATCGTTGAGCAACCCTTGATCATAGCCATGCTGGCCGTGCCGATTCTGCTGCAAACCTTGGTGATCGCTGCGCTGGGCTACTGGCTGTGTCGTAAGCTGAAAGTACGCCACGATGTGGCCGCCCCCGCCGCAATGATCGGTGCCTCTAACTTCTTCGAGCTGGCGGTGGCTGTGGCAATCGTATTGTACGGCTTCAACTCTGGTGCCGCGCTGGCCACGGTCGTTGGCGTGCTTATTGAAGTGCCCGTCATGCTTTGGCTGGTGCGCATGGTGATGCGTACGCGGGCGTGGTACCAAGAGGACGTCGGTACGAGTAAGCCGCAATAGCGATATGTGTTTTTGCCGCGTGGCGTAGCCGCAAGCGAGATGAGTCGATTTCCTTGCTTTTCTATTCCACATAAATCCCGTTCGGTCGGATAGTGGCGTAGAAGTCGGTTAGCTTGCTCCCTCAACGACTCGTGAACAGTGGGATCAGCGAAAACCTGCTCCAGAAATTTCCGTGTTTCAACCACGGCGAGACTGCGTTCGTATGGCAGGGTCATTTCCCCTCCAAATTATTCATGCCAATTTGATGGCTGCCCCATTTCGAAACATGGGGCCCGCGCTGTGAAACGATTTCGTAGCTTTCTGTACCGGCTGCTCCATCAGGCGAGCAAAGATCCGTTTTTGGCCCCGCATATCGTGATGATCCGCAGATTACACAATCGTAAGGATTCGAACAGCTTGCTGTCAGCCTCGTAACGCTAGCCTAGACACATTCCCAGACATGAGGTGACCCCAATGAAAAACCTGTTTCGAGCACTTATTCCCCTAGCTTTCATCGTCGTGTCTCCGGCGCTCATTGCCGAAGACGGAAGTGATTATGCTTTAAATAAAGCGCCGTCTGCCCGAGCGCCCCAGATGATCCAAAGTTCATCGCAGCCACGCCAGCAGCTCAACGACGTCGAGCTGGATAAACGCTGTTGCTGATCGTATTGCCTTCGTGTCTCAAGGCTTTATAGGCCAATAGGACCGGCACATCAGAAGCATCGAGGGCTTTCCCGGGACCCGATAACGACCGGCATGACCGCAGCAGGAAGCGGTAAGAACAGCAGACGGTGTCTGCGGACAAACCCCAATCTTCAAACCCGCGATAATTAGGAGTAAGACAATGCGAATAATGACCTATAGCATTTTATTAGCTGCGCTCGTGACCACCGGCGCCAGTGTCGCAGTTTCGGCTGCGACCGACGAAGCCACCAGAGGCAACGAACATCCCATGAAAGACGGAATGATGATGGGCATGATGGACAAAGGCATGATGTCCGAGATGCGCGATTTGATGAAAGATTGTCGGGAAATGATGCACAGCATGCAGACTGACAAGGCGGCAGAATAAAGCCGGTACCGCTTGAATGAAACAGGGGCTCCAGACCGGAGCCCCTGTTTCGTCGTCTATGATGATGGTGTCGGCTCTGCTAGCTCAGCACGTGGCTCCTGCTTGTCTCTCCACTCTGGCGGAGGAACAGCCATTAACAAGCATGCCGCGTTGAACGCCCCTGGACTCCACATCGCGTTCTTCGCCTTCCTGCTGCACTTTGTCTGGGAGCTCATCCAGCTTCCCCTCTTTGCGGGCTTAGAAGACGCTCATTATTTCACGGTCATTTTACATTGAGCCAAAGCCACCGGCGGTGACGTCTTGATCTCGCTTGCAGCTTTCTGGTCCGCTTCCGTGGTTGCGAGGTCAAGGTTCTGGTTTGTTTGCCGTGCAACCTCCTGCTCTCATCATTTTCCTTGCGTCCGGGCTGCTGATCACGATTGTCTTCGAGCCAATGGCTACCGGCCCCTTGCAACGTTGGGAGTACGCCAAAGCCATGCCTTAGTTCCCTTTCATTGAGGTAGGCTTGTCGCCAATCGCTCGATGGATCGTGTTGCCCCTGGTGCAGCTATGGTTCGTGCGAAGGCAGGTGCTAGGCGGTTGCCAGCGAAGCTAGAAACCATGCAGAGTCATGTGACCTGAGCGGGCGCTACCTCAGTCGAGCAGAGCTCGAAACCTAATGCGAAAGAAAGGTCGAACGAATGAGTAGATTATCGCTGCGCGGCAGGATGGCGCTTCTTTTCGTGATCGTCGTGACGGCAGTGCTGAGCTTGGCCGCTGTCAGCTTCGATTATTTCTGCCGTCTGCACTTCAAGCAACAGGACGCAGCAGTGCTTGAGAGCAAGGTTTCAGCTCTGAAATCAATCCTTAAGCGGGGAAACAGCCTCGAACCTGAAATGGTTTCGGATATCCACCGGTTAGTCGATACCTCATTCGGCTTCGCCGCAGCGATCCTGGCGGGGGACAGGGTCGTCTATTCACATCACAACTTGTCTGAAGAGCTAGCGGCTTCACTCGGTCCCAGGCAAGGCGAGCGATGGCTGATACAGGTCGGCCCCAACCGCTACAGTGGTATGACAGAACGGATCGAGGGATGGGCTGACGGAGAAGGCGGTACCATTCACCTGGCTATGGATGTCACGCACCGCACCCATTTCTTTGAAATGATCCGGCGGTGGTTTTTCTATACGCTGATTATCAGCGCTGCGCTCAGTGGCGCGCTCGGCTTTGTCTTCATTCGTCGAGGCCTCGAACCGATTTCGAGCCTGTCCCGAACCTCCTCTACCATCACCGCAAACTGTCTGGATACACGGATTTCAA
>CAYZFU010000207.1:0-5989 GCA_964477725.1 uncultured Halopseudomonas sp. | reverse complement strand
TGGCCAGTTCGTTGTCGGTCAGATCCATGACTGGAAAACCCTGCTCCTTGAGTTTCGCCACCAGCGCATCGCGCGGGTCCAGTTCAGGATGGGTCTGCACGCCAACGAAGATATGCGCCTGGCTGGCGTCATGATAGCGGTAGTTGAACTCGGTGATCGCGCGCTTACCGATAGCCTGGCAGAACGCCTTGAAGCTGCCAGGCTTTTCAGGGATCGTCACAGCCAGCAACGCTTCCCGACGCTCGCCGATCTCGGCCCGCTCGGCCACATGACGCAGCCGGTCGAAGTTGACGTTGGCGCCGGAGTCGATGGCAATGAACACCTTGCCTTCGCAACCCTCTCGTTCGACGTATTTCTTGATCCCGGCGACACCCAGGCAACCTGCCGGCTCACAGATTGACCGGGTATCGTCGTAGATGTCCTTGATTGCGGCGCACATCTCGTCAGTTGTAACGGTTACTACCTCGTCGACGTAACGCCGGCACACCTCGAAGGTATGTTCGCCGATCTGCGCCACGGCGACGCCGTCGGCGAACAGGCCGACCTGACTGAGTACGACACGTTCGTCGGCATCCAGTGCCGCCTTGAGACAGGCCGACTCGGCGGGCTCGACGCCGATCACCTTGATGTCTGGGCGCAGGTATTTCACGTAGGCGGCGATGCCGGCCACCAGCCCGCCACCCCCGACCGGGACGAAGATCGCATCGAGCTGCCCCTGATGCTGGCGCAGGATCTCCATCGCGACCGTGCCCTGTCCGGCGATGGTGTCAGGGTCGTCATAGGGATGAATGTAGGTGAAGCCCTTTTCCTTGATCAGCTTCTGCGAGTACGCAAGCGCCTCGTCGAAAGCATCGCCGTGCAGCACAACCTTGGCGCCCCGGGCGCGAACCGCCTTTACCTTGATCTCAGGGGTAGTGCGCGGCATGACGATTGTTGCCTTTACGCCCATATGCCGGGCGGCGTACGCCAGGCCCTGCGCATGGTTGCCGGCCGAAGCGGCGATTACGCCCTTGGCTCGCTGCTCATCGGTGAGCAGCGCCAGTTTGTTGTAGGCACCGCGAATCTTGAAAGAGAAGACCGGCTGGAGATCCTCGCGCTTGAGCAGAACGGTGTTGCCCAGCCGCTCCGAGAGGAAGGGAGCGGCGTGTATCGGAGTTTCGACCGCCACGTCGTAGACGCGCGAACAGAGAATCTTCTTGACGTAGGTTTCCAGCATGACGTTGCGCTTATCCTTGAGAAGGCGCCAGTCTAGCGAATCGACCGATGCGCGACTACACGCGAGCTATGCTAGGCCCGTATAATCCGCGACTTCATCGCAACATCAAGGGGTATCAGGCATGAACCAGGACGAACTCAAGCAGGCGGTCGGTCAGGCCGCAGTCGACATGGTACTGCCCCATCTCGAAGACCGGAGCGTGATTGGCGTTGGCACCGGCTCGACGGCCAACTGCTTTATCGACGCACTCGCCGCTCACAAGGGCTTTTTCGACGGCGCGGTAGCCAGCTCCGAGGCGACCGCGGAGCGTCTCAGGAGTCATGGCATCCCGGTCTATGACCTGAACAGCATCGCCACGCTGGACTATTACGTCGATGGCGCCGACGAGGCGAACAAGTACCTGGAGCTGATCAAGGGCGGTGGCGCAGCACTGACCCGTGAGAAAATCGTGGCGGCCGTAGCCAGAACCTTCATCTGCATTGCCGACGAGAGCAAGCTGGTGCACACCCTCGGCACCTTCCCCCTGCCGGTTGAAGTGATCCCCATGGCGCGCAGCCACGTGGCGCGGGAGATCGTCAAGCTCGGCGGCGATCCGGTATATCGCGAAGGCGTTCTCACCGATAACGGCAACATCATTCTTGACGTTCATAACCTGCAGATAACCGATCCACGCGGCATCGAAGAAAAGCTCAATGCGATTGTTGGCGTGGTCTGCAATGGCATGTTCGCTGCGCGCCCGGCCGACGTGCTGTTGCTAGGGACCAGCGAAGGCGTGAAAACACTTAAGCGCAGCTGACCGCCCGCGCGGTCAGCGGGGTGAGAACCGATAGAACAGGTTCGGCTCGCTGACGATGAAGATCCTGCCCTGGCTGTCGATGGCCACACCCTCGGCCTGGGGCACGCTATTCGAGAGTCCGCTCATGTCGCGCCAGAGCCCCATCATGCTGACCGGCTGATTGTCCGCGTCGTACTCCACCAGCATGTGAGATTCGTCGCTCAATAGCAGCAGATGTCCGCTCGGTACGTGCTGGCTCAACGATGAAAGGTCGGTCATGAACAGGCTCGACATGTCCGCGCGCAACTCTGAGACGCTTATCCGAGTCACCCCCTCGGCTGCGTCGACGAAGCCTTGCACCGATAGCAATCGCATCGGGTCGCGCTCCTTGACCACCAGCAAGCGTTTGCCTGCCGGGTCCCAGGACACGCCTTCGAAACCCTTGTTACCGCCTGCATCCAGGGCCAGCTGTAAACTCGGCACGGTCGAGACGTCAATCGACTCGGCATCATCAGCAATCTCCACGAGAAGCAGACGCTGTGATCGCTCCTCGGCGATGACGTAACGATCGCCGGAGACATGGGCGATACCTTCCATGTCCTTTGTATTCTCGACCCGGATCTGACGCAACAGACGACCTTCCAAGTCGATTTCCACCACCAGCGGCGTGCCGTTTATCACCGCGAACAGCGAGTTTCGCTCGCGGTTGTAGGTCAGGGCGGACAGATCGTCGTCGAGCCCTTCGACGACTCGCGCCTCGATGTCGACTGCATAGCGGCCAAGGTCGAGCGATCCCTCTGGCATGGCGCGACTGTTCAGCTGCCAGCTTCGATAGAACAGCGTATCCAGATTCATGTACCGCATTACCGCGGCGATACCCAGAACAACGAGTAAAACGACCAACGCGGCTCGCTTCACGAACAATCTCCGGTACGGACAGTGCGGCGCCTGGCCTCACTTGATGGGTGATGGGCTACCCGCCCCTCACACGGCGCGGGTAGCCTGAGTCAGCAGACCGGGAATCGAAGCTTCCAGTTCATCACCGGCTTGCAACTGCCCTACCCCTTTGGGCGTACCGGTGATGACCACGTCGCCCGGCAGCAAGGAAAACACCGGCGCAATGTGACGCAACAAGGTGAGGATCGGCGTGAGCATGTCGGCGCTGGTGCCGTCCTGACGCAGCTCGCCGTTGACCTTGAGCCGCAGCGGCAGCGCCGCCAGATCGCCCGCCTGTGCGCGCGGAACAAAGCTGGAAAGCGGACAGGCCCCGTCGAACGCCTTGGCTCGCTCCCACGGGTGCGACTTGGCTTTTAGCTCGTCTTGCAGCTCGCGCAGCGTCAGGTCAAGCGCCAGCCCCACTCCGGCAATTGCCGCTTCGGCTTCGGTGTCTGAGACTGCCCCGGACAGCGTCTCGCCGATCAGGATCGCGATTTCGGTTTCGTAATGCACCGCGCCGCGCCCGGTCGGTAGCACCAGCGTCTCGGCCATATCCACCACCGCGGTAGCGGGCTTGATGAACAGGAGCGGCTCGGTCGGTATCGGGTTGTTGAGTTCTTTCGCATGCTCGGCGTAGTTACGGCCAACGCAGACGACCTTGCCCATGGGGAGGTTGACTAGGGAACCATCGGCGAAACGGTGTTGGTAAGGCATGGAGACTCCAGAAAATTAGCTCTGGCGGATTCACTGATTCTGCGGAATCTATCGCGGACTCGCCAGGCCCTTGGTCGATGCCCAGGATGGGCATCGCCGAGCGTACAGGGAAGTATCTACAGCGTGTCTCGATCAAGGGCCTGGCGAGTCCGCCGCCCCGAGACCGGAACCGCCCGGTGTTTGAGCTTCAGTTACAGCGATCATCGAGCAAACACCTTGCCCGGGTTCATGACATTATTCGGATCGAATACCGCCTTGATCGACTTCATCACTGCAATTTCGGCTTCACTACGGCTATAGGTCAGATAATCGCGCTTGGTCATGCCCACGCCATGCTCGGCAGAGATCGAACCGTTGTACTTCTGCACGATCTCGAACACCCACTTATTGACCGTGGTGCACTTGGCGAAGAACTCTTCCTTGGCCATGGTTTCCGGCTTGAGGATGTTCAGGTGCAGATTGCCGTCACCGATGTGACCGAACCAGACGATTTCGAAATCCGGATAGTGCTCACCGACGATGGTATCGATGTCGCGCAGGAAGGCCGGCACCTTGGAGACCGTCACCGAGATATCATTCTTGTACGGCGTCCAGTGCGAAATGGTTTCGGAGATGAACTCGCGCAGCTTCCACAGATTCTGCAATTGCTGGTCGCTCTGACTCATCACCCCGTCGAGCACCCAACCCTGCTCGACGCAATGCTCGAAGATCTCCAGCGCCTGGTTGGCGATATCTTCGTTCAGCGCTTCGAATTCCAGCAACGCGTAGAACGAGCAGTCAGTCTCGAACGGAGCCGGCACATCACCGCGCGCCATGATCTTGGCCATGGCCTTGTCCGAGAAGAACTCAAAGGCAGTCAGGTCGAGCTTGCCCTGAAAGGCATGCAATACCGGCATGATCGAGTCGAAGTCCGGCGTGCCCAGCACCATCGCGGTGAGGTTCTTCGGCGCCCGCTCCAAGCGCATGGTCGCCTCGACGACGAAGCCCAGCGTGCCTTCGGCGCCGATGAACAACTGGCGCAGGTCATAGCCAGTAGCGTTCTTGATCAAATCCTTGTTCAGCTCGAGCAGCTCGCCGGTGCCGGTTACGACCTTGAGACCGGCAACCCAGTTACGCGTCATGCCGTAGCGGATTACCTTGATGCCGCCGGCATTGGTGCCAATGTTGCCGCCGATCTGGCTGGAGCCGGCCGAGGCGAAGTCGACCGGGTAATACAGGCCCTGCTCTTCGGCGAACTGCTGCAGTTGCGCAGTCACCACGCCCGGCTGGCAGACCACGCAGCGGTCGAACGCGTTGAAGTCCACAATGCGGTTCATATAATCGAATGACACGACGATCTCGCCATTGGCCGCGACCGCAGCAGCCGACAGTCCGGTACGGCCGCCAGACGGGACCAGCGCCAGTTTCTGCTCATTGGCAAAGCGCACCAGCGCCTGCACCTGCTCGGTGCTTTTTGGAAAGACGATAGCCAGCGGAGCCGGCTCGAAATGCTTGGTCCAGTCCTTGCCCCAGGTATTCAGTGACTCGGCGTCGGTACGCACCTTGTCGGCATCAACCAGCGTCTTCAGGGTCTCGATCACGGCTTCTGGGGTCATGGCTGCTCTCAAACAGGATTCATGCTGAGCCTGAACGTTTTTCATGGGCCGTCAGGCATCAAAAAAGGAGGATTATGCTAGCATACGCGCCTTCCGAAACAGGACACTTCTGTCGCTTCGCGCGGTCGCAAGTGTTCTTCGGCTCTCTTCAATCAGCTTGCGGGTAACTGAGACATGGCCAAAACCTCGCTGGACAAAAGCAAGATCAAGTTTCTGCTCCTCGAGGGCGTACATCAGACTGCCGTCGACACGCTCAAGGCAGCGGGTTACACCAACATCGAGTATCACACCAGCTCGTTACCCGACGAGCAGTTGAAAGAGTCGATCGCCGATGCCCATTTCGTCGGTATCCGTTCGCGCACCCAACTGACCGAAGAGGTTTTCAGCCACGCGAGCAAACTCATCGCGGTCGGCTGCTTCTGCATTGGCACCAATCAGGTCGACCTGACCGCTGCCATGGAACGCGGCATCGCCGTGTTCAACGCACCCTATTCCAACACTCGTTCGGTGGCCGAGCTGGTGCTGGCCGAGGCCATCCTGCTGCTGCGCGGCATTCCGGAGAAGAACGCTTCCTGTCACCGTGGCGGCTGGATCAAGAGCGCCGAGGGCTCCTTCGAGATTCGCGGCAAAAAGCTCGGCATCGTCGGCTACGGCTCGATCGGCACACAATTGTCGGTACTCGCCGAAGGCCTGGGCATGCAAGTGCTGTTCTATGACGTGGTGACCAAGCTTCCGCTGGGCAACGCGCAGCAG
>CAYZFU010000206.1:5200-6012 GCA_964477725.1 uncultured Halopseudomonas sp. | reverse complement strand
CCGAAGGTGCTTTCGAACAGCTTGCCGGCCGCCACCAGACCGGAGCTGGTGTAGAACAGGAAGAACAGCAGGATGAAGATCGCCGAGATGACTCGCAGCAGCCGGGTCTTGTCTTCGAAGCGAAACTCGAAGTAGGCCGGCAGGGTGAGTGAATCGTTGACGGCATGGGAGTAGACACGCAGGCGACGGGAGACGATCAGCCAGTTCAACCAGGTGCCGATCAACAGGCCCGCAGCAATCCAGGTAGCCTCGAAGCCCGCTGCCATAGCGTAACCCGGCAGACCCAACAGCAACCATCCGCTCATGTCTGATGCACCGGCCGATAGTGCTGCCGTACCAGGGCCCAAGGTGCGCCCGCCAAGGATATAGTCGGAAAGGTTGGTGGTGCGCTTATAGGCCACGTAACCCAACAGGAGCATTACCGCGATATACACTGCGAAAGTGGCACTGACGGTGCCGATGTTACCTGTCATTTTGCTTCTCTCCTTGCGGACAGTCCCTGTCCTGTTATTGGTATGGGAGACGTTCCACTCCCTTTGCTGCCGGCTCCGCCTGGAACCGGCCAGTGCTCATGGCTCGCCATTACCCAGCGACAACAGGCTGGCATTGCCGCCGACTGCTGTCGTATTGATGGTACGGGTCCGTTCGGTGGCGAATCGTAGCAGATAATGCGGACCGCCAGCCTTGGGGCCGGTGCCGGAAAGCCCCTGGCCACCGAAAGGCTGGACCCCGACCACTGCGCCAATCTGGTTGCGGTTGACGTAGACATTGCCGATGCGCACCCGCTGATCGATGTAGCGAGCGGTGTCTTC
>CAYZFU010000206.1:4816-5162 GCA_964477725.1 uncultured Halopseudomonas sp. | reverse complement strand
GAACCCGGTGGCGTTGATGTCATCGATGACCTGGTCCAGCTGATCGTGGCGCCAGGTGATCAGGTGCAGCACCGGCCCGAAATGCTCGCGGTCGAGCTCGCTGATGCGCTCCAGGCGAAAAGCCACCGGCGCCAGGAAGTGCCCGTTCAGCTCTTCCGGCATCGACGCTTCGGCGATCAGGTAACCGGCGTCCTTCAGTCGTTTGATGTGCTCGCGCAGTCCGTCGCGCGCCTCGGCGTCAATCACCGGGCCGACATCGGTATCGCGCCGGGACGGATCACCGATATGCAGCTCGGCCATGGCGCCCTTGAGCATCTCCAGGGTACGGTCGGCGATGTCTTCCTGC
>CAYZFU010000206.1:2090-4806 GCA_964477725.1 uncultured Halopseudomonas sp. | reverse complement strand
ACAGCACGCGCAGTGCCGAGCAGCGCTGGCCGGCACTTGTAAAAGACGAATGCAGTACGTCCTTGATCACCTGTTCAGGCAATGCGGTGGAGTCAACCAGCATGGCGTTCTGGCCGCCTGTTTCAGCGATCATTGGCGCAATGGCGCTGTCGCGGGCCGCCAGCGCACGGTTGATGATGTGCGCGGTCTGCGTCGAGCCGGTAAAGGCCACCCCGGCAATGCGCGGGTCAGAACTGATAACACTGCCAACCTGCGCGCCATCGCCAGGCAACAGCGCGATGACTTCGCCAGGCAGGCCTGCCTGGAGCATCAACTCGACGCAGCGCACGGCAATCAGGCTGGCCTGTTCGGCGGGTTTGGCGACGACGGTGTTGCCCGAGACCAGCGCCGCCGATACCTGACCGAGAAAAATTGCCAGAGGGAAATTCCATGGACTGATACAGGCAAACACGCCCCTGCCCTGCAAATAAAGCTCGTTACTTTCGCCGGTCGGGCCCGGCAAGGTGATCACCGCGAAACGCTGCCGAGCCTGCTGCGCATAGAACCGACAGAAGTCGACGGCCTCACGCACCTCGTCGATGCCGTCCTGCAAGCTCTTGCCCGCCTCTCGGCTGCAGAGTGCCATGAGCTCCGGCATGTTCTGTTCGAGCAGATCAGCGGTGCGCTCGAGAATCGAAGCACGGGTATCGACAGGCGTGGCGTTCCACTGCGCAAAGGCCGCTGACAGGCCAGCGATTGCGCCGCGGGTCTGCTCATCGGTCGCCCAGATAACGTCGCCAACTTGCTGGTCGAGTTGATACGGGCACATGACCGGCCGCGTCTCGCCCTGCAAACGCTTTCCGTTGACGATCGGCGCGCCGGTCCATGTCTTCGCCAGATGCTCGTCCAGTTCCTGCTTGAGCGGCAGCCACTGGCTCTGCACGTTCATGTTGATCCCGCGGGAATTGCGCCGCTCCGGACCGTAGATAGCCTGCGGCAACGGGATCCGATCATTGGCCAGGCTCGAATATTGGCGCAGCCGATCCACCGGGTGCTCGATCAAGGTATCGACCGGCACCCGGTGGTCAACCAGCTTGTGCACGAACGACGAGTTGGCGCCGTTCTCCAGCAGCCGGCGCACGAGATACGGAAGTAGATCCTTGTGCGCCCCGACCGGCGCGTAGATGCGTACCGGGCAGCCGACTTCGTCGATTACGGTGTCGTACAGCGCATCGCCCATGCCGTGCAGGCGTTGGAACTCGAACGCCTGACCGCGACCCATATCGAGAATGCAGGTCACGGTGTGCGCATTGTGAGTAGCGAACTGGGGATAGATCAGGCCGGACGTCAGCGGGCTCAGCAGGTAACGGGCACAGGCAAGATAGGACACATCGGTCGCTTCCTTGCGGGTGAATACCGGATATCCATCGAGACCAGCCTGCTGGCACAGCTTGATTTCGGTGTCCCAGTAGGCGCCCTTGACCAGGCGAACCGGGATCTGGTCGCCCTGCCCCTTGGCCAGCTGCGTCAACCAGGCCAGCACCGGCAGCGCTCGCTTGGAGTAAGCCTGAACCACCAGACCGAAGTTGCCCCAGCCACGAACGTCCGGGTGCTGGTATACCTCGCGGAACAGCTTCAGCGACAGCTCCAGCCGGTCAGCCTCCTCTGCGTCGATTGTGATGCCGACATCACCTGCACGCGCCTGGCGCACCAGCTCGAGCAGCGTCGCGCCCAACTCGTGCAAGACCTGGGTCTCGCGGGCCGGCTCGTAGTGTGGATGCAGCGCGGACAACTTGATCGAAATCGTCGGTCGCGGACTCTTGCCCTTGTATTTGTCTTCGGCGATGGCGCGGATCGCGTTGCTGTAATCCTGCCGGTAGCGATCGGCATCAGCGCGGGTGAGCGCCGCCTCGCCGAGCATGTCGAAAGAATAGGTGTAACCGGCGTCGCGCTGCGGCTTCCCGTTCTTCAATGCTTCCTTGATGGTACGACCGAGTACGAACTGGCGGCCCATGATACGCATGGCCTGCAACATGGCGGTACGTATGACCGGTTCCCCGCTACGCTTGAGCAGCTTGCCGAGTACGGTACCTGGCGTACCGTCCTGACGCTTGTCCATTTTCACCACACGGCCGGTCATGACCAGCCCCCATGCCGCGGCGTTGACCAGGGTGTGCTCGCTCTGACCCAGGTGACGGTCCCATTGCGCGGCGTTGAGCTTGTCGCGGATCAGCGCATCGGCCGTCTCCGAATCCGGCACCCGAAGCAGGGCTTCGGCCAGACACATCAGCATGATGCCTTCCTGGGTATCCAGGCTGTATTGCTGGAGCAGTGCATCGATGCTGTCGACTGCGTTGTCCCGCTTGCGCACGGCTTCGATCAGCTTGCGCGCGCGACTGGACAGGGCAGCAGCATCGGCCGGTTCCGCCAGTGCGATGAGTTCGGTGAGATACGCGCTTTCGTCTACTGCGTAGGTCGCGCTTAAGGCGCTGAACAGTGCTTCAGGATCCTCTGACAGAAACTGACCGTCGAGCACTTCACTGGCTTTGAACATCTGGCACGCTCCAATCGCGCCCGGCACGCTGCCGGACAAAAGGATTCGCCTTGGGTAACCCTAGCTCAGGGTCGCCGAGGTGGCGAATCGAATGCTGTTCGTGGCTGGCATCGTTCGAAGTCAGAACGATGCATCATCCAACCAATGTAGGCGCGAAACCAGTGGTTTTCCTGCATGAACCTG
>CAYZFU010000206.1:0-2080 GCA_964477725.1 uncultured Halopseudomonas sp. | reverse complement strand
ACCATGAAGCAGCCAAGCTCCCTGACGCTGTCCGGTTCGTCCAGATGCTTCACCCCGTTTAGCCCTAGCAGAATCGGGCCACAACGAAGGCATATTGAATTGTTTGGCTCTCGCCACTATCTCAGTAAGGATATTGAACCCTGAACAGGTAGCGTAGATGGCCGATCACGAGCACCCACAACCAGACATCAACGACGACCAGGAAACGGACGCCGGTTTTCAGCCAGGGACCGGCCTGGTCATTCCCAATCAACGGTTGCCGGACAGGCTGTATCTGCTGCCGGTCTACAACCGTCCTTTCTTTCCCGCCCAGGTGATGCCGGTAGTCGTCAACGAAACGCCCTGGGCAGAAACCATCGATCGCGTATCGAACACACCCCATCATGCGCTGTCGCTGTTCTACGTCGACGCCCCGCTGGGCGAAAGCGGACCACTGGACAGCGAGGATCTGCCGCAAACCGGGTGCGCCGTGAAAATCCATCACGCCGTGAAGGAAGAAGGCAAAATTCAATTCATCGCCCAGGGGCTGACTCGCGTACGGATTACCCAGTGGCTCAGTCGCAAACCGCCGTATCTCGTCGAGGTGGAATATCCCGAACCGCCAGCCGACGAACGCGACGAAGTCCGCGCCTATGCGATGGCGTTGATCAATTCGATCAAGGAACTGTTGCCGCTCAACCCGCTGTACAGCGAGGAGCTGAAAAATTATCTGAACCGCTTCAGCCCGAATCAGCCTTCCCCGCTTTCGGACTTCGCCGCCGCGCTGACCTCGGCCAAGCCGGGCGAACTTCAGGACGTGCTCGACACTGTTCCGATCCTGCGTCGCATGGAGAAGGTTCTGGTACTGCTGAAAAAGGAAATAGACGTCGCCCGGTTGCAAGGCGAGATCAGCGCAGAGGTCAACCGGACTATCTCCGAGCATCAGCGCAAGTTCTTCCTCAAGGAGCAACTCAAGATCATTCAGCGCGAGCTGGGTTTGTCCAAGGATGACCGCACCGCGGACGTCGAACAGTTCCGCGAGCGGCTCGAGGGCAAGACCCTGCCGGATACCGTGCGCACCAAGATCGACGAAGAGCTGGCCAAGCTGGCAGTGTTGGAAACCGGATCGCCGGAATATGGCGTGACCCGCAATTACCTTGACTGGGCCACAGCGATGCCCTGGGGTGTGATGCACGAGGACAAGCTCGACATCGGTCATGCCCGCAAGGTGCTGGACCGGGACCACAGCGGTCTGGAGGACGTCAAGGCCCGAATTCTGGAGTTCCTCGCAGTAGGTGCGTATCGCGGATCGGTCGCTGGCTCGATCGTTCTGCTGGTCGGCCCGCCAGGGGTCGGCAAAACCAGCATTGGACATTCCATCGCCGAGAGCCTGGGGCGGCCGTTCTATCGATTCAGCGTCGGCGGCATGCGTGACGAGGCCGAGATCAAGGGCCATCGACGCACCTACATCGGCGCCATGCCGGGCAAGTTCGTCCAGGCGCTGAAGGATGTGAAGGTCATGAACCCGGTAATCATGCTCGATGAGATCGACAAGCTCGGGTCGAGCCACCAGGGCGATCCGGCTTCGGCCTTGCTGGAAACACTCGATCCGGAGCAGAACAGCGAGTTCCTCGATCATTATCTCGACCTGCGTCTGGATCTGTCCAAGGTCCTGTTCGTATGCACGGCCAACACGCTGGATTCCATTCCCGGGCCGCTACTGGATCGCATGGATGTGATTCGGCTGTCCGGCTATATCACCGAAGAGAAGCTGGCAATCGCCAAGCAGCATCTGTGGCCAAGGCAGCTGGAGCGCGCCGGTGTGCGCAAGGGTCAGTTGCGCATCAGCGACAAGGCGATGCGTCAGGTGATCGAGGGCTATGCCCGCGAGGCCGGTGTGCGCAACCTGGAGAAACAGCTGGCGAAGGTCGTGCGCAAGTCAGTCGTCACCTTGCTTGAGCAGCCGGATGCGAAAATCAGCATCAAGCCCGATGATCTCAAGAGTCTGCTAGGCACCCCCGCGTTCCGGGTCGAGAAGACGCTCAAAGGGGTCGGCGTCATTACTGGCCTGGCGTGGACATCCATGGGCGGGGCCACGCTA
>CAYZFU010000205.1:4073-6022 GCA_964477725.1 uncultured Halopseudomonas sp. | reverse complement strand
GAAGGCCAGGATGCTGCCCAGGATCAATTCCCAGACGCCTTCCACCCACAGATGCACGACCCACCACCAGAAGTACTTGTCCAGGGTCAGCGACTTCGGGTTGTAGAACGCGAACAGGAAGAACACGGCCAGGCCGACCAGACCGGTCATCAGGATCATGGTGATGACGGTTTTACGCCCTTTCAGGAGAGTCATGCCGATGTTGTACAGAAAGCCCAGGCAAACCAGCACAATGCCGATCTTGGTGATGGTCGGCTGCTCGAGAAATTCCCGGCCCATGGTCGGGAATAGCTCGTTGCGGGTCTGCTCGGCCAGTGCCGCGTAGGGCACGGTGAGATACCCGACGATGGTCAGCACACCGGCTGCGGCGAACACCCAGAACAGGATCCAGCCGAGCAGCGGACTGTGCAACTCGGTCTGCGCTTCTTCAGGGACCAGGTAATAGGTGGCGCCCATGAAACCGAACAACAGCCAGACGATCAACAGGTTGGTGTGGACCATGCGGGCCACGTTGAACGGGATTTCCGGGAACAGGAAATCGCCGATGATGTATTGGGTGCCGAGTATCAGACCAAAGACGATCTGCCCGACGAAGAGAATCATGGCGAACACGAAGTAGGGCTTCGCTACCGCCTGTGATGCGTATTTCATGATCAATATCCTTGTGTTGAGCCAGGGCGGTCAGGTGATCAACCTTCGTTGTTCGGCGGCCATTCGTTGGTGTCGATACGCGAGGTCCAGATCAGGAACTCGGCCAGATCGTTGGCCTCCTGTTCGCTCAGGTGGAACTGCGGCATTTGCCGTCGACCTGGCGCACCGGTGGGCATGGCGTCCATCCAGGCCTTGAAGTAGATCTTGAAGACTTCTTCATTACCCATGCCGCGGCGAACGAAGACGTTGCCCAGTTCCGGTGCGAAGTACGCCCCTTCGCCGAGCAGCGAATGGCAGCCGACACAGTTGTTCTTCTCCCAGATCTCCTTGCCATGCGCGACGGCAGCGGTTAGCTGGTCACGGTTCTCGCGTTCCGGAATGGCGACCACCGTGTCAAATGTCAGCCCGATGAACAGCAGCATGAAAAACATGCCGCCCCCGTAGTAGATGTTGCGGGCCATGCCCTTGGTGAAGCGCTCCGACATGATGGTCTCTCCTGGTATGTCAGCTTGAGTCGTCAGGCCCGCGCAGAGTGCGCGGCGCCCTTGTGGGATTGATCGGTAAATAAGGCTCGGGCCACGTCCATTATTGCCGCCTGGGTGGTGGCGTCATCGGAGAGCGGCTGGGCCAGGCAGGCCTGGCAGGCTGCGAGCGGATCTAGCCCGGCCTTGAGCATGCGCGCAGCGTGGATCAGCAGGCGTGTAGAAGGCGCTTCCTCAAGGTCGTGCTGGCCGAGGTGACGCAGGGCCTGGCCCACGCGCACCAGTTGCGCGGCGAGTTCCGCATCGACGGCAGCCTCGGTCTGGATGATCTGCTGCTCCGCCTCGGCTGACGGATAATTGAAGGCCATTGCCACAAAGCGCTGGCGGGTGCTGGGCTTGAGGCCTTTGAGCAGGTTGCGATAGCCTGGGTTGTAGGAGACCACCAGCATGAAGCCGGGCGCGGCTTCCAGGCATTCCCCGGTCGCGTCAAGCGGCAGGATGCGGCGGTCATCGGCGAGCGGGTGCAGCACCACGGTGATGTCCTTGCGCGCCTCGATGACTTCATCCAGATAGCAGATAGCGCCTTCGCGTACCGCGCGGGTCAGTGGGCCGTCCTGCCAGAATGTGCCGTTGGCGCCGATCAGGTGACGGCCGACCAGATCCGCTGTGGTCAGATCGTCGTGGCAGGCCACGGTATACAGCTTACGATCCAGCCGTCCGGCCATGTGCTGGACGAAGCGGGTCTTGCCGCAACCGGTCGGCCCCTTTATCAACACAGGCAATGCATACCGATCGGCATGTTCGAAGAGCGCGATC
>CAYZFU010000205.1:0-4063 GCA_964477725.1 uncultured Halopseudomonas sp. | reverse complement strand
CTGGCGTGGTAGAAGTGCTGCGGCGTTGATGGCGCTGCGAGAGGCGAAACGGAAACAGGTGCGTTCATGAAAACTCCGCAGAATCGTTGTGGTCACACATCACCTATCAAGGTTCGTGCCACTTGATAAATATTTGAAAATACAAAGGAAATATGTGAGGTAGGGTGCAATCTACCTGATTCAGGGCTGGGTCCTTATGACCTTCGAAGGGTATTATTTACCCTGCTTTGCTGCCTGCTTCGGCCCGTGTCCACAACCAGCAACCCACGATCAGCAGGCAGACCGGGACCAGCCAGCGAATCAGATTCGGCGCTGGAGACAGCCAGAGGATCGCCACGCTGCTGGCCATCAGGGCCGAGGCGAGCCATTTCGCCCGTCGCGGCACGGCGCGGTGAGCGCGCCAGTTGCGGATCATGGCGCCGTAGCGGGGGTGGGCCAGCAGGCGGTGCTCGAGGCTTGGCCAGCCTTTAGCGCCGGCCCATGCGGCAACCAATACGAACGGGGTAGTTGGCAGGCCCGGCAGAATCACGCCGATTGCGCCCAGAGCGAGCGCCGCCACAGCAAGCGCTCGCCAGCACCAGGTCCACATCACATCGCCGTCCCGCCGAACTCGTCGAGCAGACGGGTCATGCTGGGAATGCGGATGTGCCGGCCGCTGGTTTCGATCAGTTCCATCTGGCGCAGACCGGCCATAACGCGTGACAGCGTCTCGGGTTTGATCGACAGACGCGCAGCGATCAGTCCCTTCGGCAGAAGCAGATCAAGCTCGACCTCGTCCGCGGCGCGATCCTTGACCTGACCGACCAGATACAGGGCGAAGCGCTGGGTGGCATTTTGCAGCGTGAGATTTTCCAGCTCGTCCAGACGCTGATGAAGACGTACGCTGAGATGGCCTAGCAGATGCAGGCAGGTCTGCGGATTCTGTTGCAGCTGCTCGAGCATCAGGCGGTTGGAGAAGCTGATCAGGTCAACCGGCTCGAGCGTCTCGGCGCACACCGGATAGACCGGCTTTTGCAGAAACATCACCGCCTCGGCGAAGGTCTGCCCTGGCTGGATGATTTCGACGACCTTTTCCTTCCCGTCGGCCGAAATGCGGAAGAGTTTCACCTTGCCGCGTAACACCATGAAGAAGCGATCAGCCGGGTCGCTCTGGCGAAAGACCAACGCCAACGGGTGATAGTCGCGATACTGCGCCTCGGCGAGAACGCGCGCCTGGATCTCCGGCGCGAACAGCGCCAGCAGCGGATGACGCAGAACCTGTTCTCGGTAGTCATTGGGCAGTTGCATGGCGTTCGCTGGCGTTGCTGAACCTGACGCCAGATTAGTGATTTGACTTCGGTCAAACCATGCCCATGAGGGGGTACCTAACCGGGTGCGTCTAGTTCAGCAGCGATACCGCTTTCACCAGAGCGACCACCCGCTGGCCAGGCTGCAGCGCCAGTTCGCGAGCCGACCAGCTGCTGATTTCTGCCAGGAGCGGCTCACCGTTTTCGAGACGACCGGTGACTACCACGCGCCCTTCAGCACGCGTCTGCATGGTCTCGATGGTCAGAAGTAGTTGGTTCAGAATACTGATCCGGGTGGGCGGCTCCAGTGCCAGGCTGACGTCCCGCGCGCCTATGCGCAGCCGCACCGGAGCAGGTTCGGCGTGTTCTGGGCGGGGCAATGCCAGGCGGAGTGTGAGCGAGCCGGAACGAAACATGTGCAGATCAGGAACAGTGCTTGCCTGAAGCGTCCCCATCAGCACGCTGGCCGGGCCTTCGTCGGTGAACAGGGGCGAATCCGGCCGCGATAGAGCCTGCTGGATCGGCTCGACCGACTCGATACGACCCCGCTCCATCAGTGCGACCTGATCGGCCAGCCGTTCTATCTCGGCTGCAGCATGGCTGACGTAGATGATCGGCACGCCTATCTCGCCGGAAAGACGCTCCAGCAACGGAAGGATTTCACGTTTGCTCTGGGTGTCCAGCGCTGACAATGGTTCGTCGAGCAGAAGCAATTGCGGGCTCGCCAGCAGAGCGCGGCCCAGAGCGACGCGTTGGCGCTGGCCGCCCGAAAGCTGGTCGACGCGCCTGTCGAGCAGGGACTCCAGCCCCAGCAGGGCGATGATCGCTTCGGGGCGGTGATGTCGCTGTTGCGCCGGAGTGCGCTGGTAGCCGTAGAGCAGATTTGCGCGCGCACCCAGGTGCGGCAGCAGGGACGACTCCTGAAAGACCAACCCGATGCGGCGCTTTTCCAGCGCGACGAAGGTCTTTGCGCCTTGCCACAACTGACCGTTGAATCGAACCTCGGCGCCGGGCACGCGCTCGAGCCCGGCGATGATGCGCAGCAGACTCGTCTTGCCGCAACCAGAGCGGCCGAACACAGCAGTGACACCATCGGTGGGCAGCTGCACGTCGACGTGCATGTCCAGACCCGCGCGGTGCAATTGCGCCCTGATCTGCAGGCTCATGGTTGCACCACCGCCGGTTTGCGATAGCCCGCCAGGTAGATAAGCGACAGTACGGCAAATGCACAGCCGAGCAGCAGCAGCGATAGGCGATGCGCTGCGGCGTAGTCCATCGCTTCGGTGTGTGCATAGATGGTCGTCGACAGCACGTGCGTCTCGCCGGGGATGCTGCCGCCGATCATCAGGATCACGCCGAATTCGCCTAGCGTATGGGCGAAGGTAAGGGTCGCGGCCACCACAAAGCCAGTGCGAGCGAGGGGCAGCGTTATGGTCATGAATCGGTCGAGCGGACCCGCACCGAGGGATGCCGCCACTTCATGCGGCCGACGGCCCATCTGCCGGAACGCCTGCTGCAGCGGCTGTACGGCAAATGGCAGCGAGTAGATCACCGAGCCAATCAGGATGCCACCGAAGCTGAACGCCAGATGGCCGATACCCAGCCGCTCCAGCGTCCCGCCCACCCAGCCATTCGGCCCCAGGGCCAACAGGAGATAAAACCCCAGAACGGTGGGAGGCAGGACCAGCGGGAGGGCAACCAGCGCCTGTACCAGCGAGCGCAGGCGGCCGGCTCCGTTTGCCAGCCAGAGCGACAAGGGCGTCGCCAGAAGCATCAGGATCACGGTGGTATACAGGCACAGCTTGAGCGTCACGCGTATGGCCAGCCAGTCGGCGGCGCTTAGCGCCATCATGGTTCGATGTGCCCGGGCTTGAAGAACGTGGAACGGGTCTGCACTTAGCGCTGCCCAGCGATGTCGCCGGGCACCGGCGGACGTTCGAAGCCGAAATCGGCAAGCACTGCGGCCGCTTCGGGTCCGAGCAGATAGTCGGCAAGTTGGCCAGCCTGCGGCTGGTCCGCACCGTGCCGGGTCACAACCAGCGCCTGCTCTAGCGGACTGTGCAATTCAGCCGGAATCCGTAGCCAATGGCCGGGCGCCTGCTGGTTCGGCGCGCCAACCAGCGACAGCGCGAGCAGGGCGAACTCGGCCGCGCCGGATTGCGCCATCTGCGCCGTGTGACTGATGCTTTCGCCGTATACCAGGCGCGGCTCGACCGTCTCCCAGATACCCAGGTTTACCAACACTTCGCGGGCGCGGGCGCCGTACGGGGCATGCTCGGGTCGTGCGATGGCAACGCGGCCTTGCGTGCCGGCGAGCTCGTTGAGCCGTTCCGGGAACGGGCTGCGTGACCACAGCACCAGGCGGCCAAGCGCATAGGTGCGCGGTTCGCCATGGGTGAGACCTTCTTCCTGAAGTGCGCGGGGGTAGGCGATATCTGCGGACATGTACAGATCGAACGGGGCGCCATTGCGAATCTGCGTGGCGAAGCGGCCGGAAGAGCCATAGGTCGCGCGGGCCTGGGTCTCCGGGTGCGAGGCGTTCCAGGCTTCGAGTATCTGTTCCAGCGCCGGGCGCAGGTCCGATGCCGCGGCGATGCTGAGATCGGCGAAGGCCTTCGGTGTGATAGCGAACAACAGGCAGAGAACGGCAAGTGCGCAACGCATCGGAATGACTCCTAACCGGGACCGCCATCCGGTCGCGGACGGCTAAGCATCGGCCAATAGTGCCAGACGAATAATCCGAAGGCGACCGACCAGGCAGCTGCGGCCAGCCATAG
>CAYZFU010000204.1:0-6058 GCA_964477725.1 uncultured Halopseudomonas sp. | reverse complement strand
CCTGGTGCTTGGCACCAGTGCGCGCGACCGGCGTATTCCCTGGCCAGTGGTCGATCCGCGAGAGGCGGCTGCTTTGGTGCTTGATCAGCTTGACGATGCGCCTGCCGCCACCGTCGCCCTGGTGTTCGGTCGCGAGGATTCGGGCCTGACGACCGACGAGCTGCAGCGTTGCCAGTACCACGTGCATATCCCCTCGAACCCGGACTTCAGTTCGCTCAACCTGGCCGCCGCAGCGCAGGTGCTCTGCTACGAGCTGCGCATGCTCGATTTGCAGCGAGCTGGCCAGCCGACCAAGATGAAGAAGACCGAGACCACCTCGATCCAGAACGAAATCCCCGCCACGGCGGAGGAAATGGAGCGTTTTTATGTTCATCTGGAGCAGGTGCTGGTTGAAATCGGCTTCCATGACCCTCAGAAACCGAGGCAGCTGATGCCGCGCCTGCGCCGTCTGTATGGCCGGATCAGACCCAACCAGGTGGAAATGAACATTCTGCGCGGTATTCTGACCGAAACCCAGAAAGCCATCGGCGTCCAGGCGTCCGGTGAGCGGAGACGTTAAGCCATGTTCAAGCGCATGAAGGAAGACATTGCCAGTGTGTTTCACCGGGACCCTGCCGCCCGGAATACGCTTGAGGTGCTGTTCTGCTATCCGGGTTTGCACGCGATCTGGATCCACCGGTTGAGTCATTGGCTCTGGCAACACGAGGCGCGCCTGCTGGCGCGCGTGCTGTCGAACTTCGCGCGCTGGATGACCGGCATCGAGATCCACCCGGGCGTAAAGCTTGGTCGTCGCTTCTTCATCGATCACGGCATGGGTGTGGTGATCGGCGAGACCGCCGAAATCGGCGATGACGTCACCCTCTACCAGGGTGTCACGCTTGGCGGTACCAGCTGGGGCAAGGGCAAGCGCCATCCCACGCTGGAGGACGGAGTAGTCGTGGGAGCCGGCGCCAAGGTGCTGGGTCCTTTCACTGTGGGGGCCGGGGCCAAGATCGGCTCGAACGCGGTGGTGACCAAGCCGGTGCCCGCCGGCGCCACGGCGGTGGGGATACCAGGAAGGATCATCATCAAGGAGCCGGCGGAAGAGCAGGGCGAACAGTCCGCTCGCCGACAGGAAATGGCCGAGAGGCTCGGATTCGATTCCTATGGTGTGACCAAGGACATGCCGGACCCGGTGGCGCGGGCCATCGAGCGCATGCTCGATCACATGCATGCCGTCGACAAGCGAATGGAAGGTATGTGCCGCGCGCTGAGTGAATTGGGAAGCGATTACTGCGCCAAGGATCTGCCGCGGCTGGATGATCACGATTTCGATATGCTCAAGAGCGACTCGGTCACATCCGATACGACTGCCGCACCCATCGACGACACGCAGGCCAAGCACTGATGCGACTGCCAATCTACCTCGACTATGCAGCGACTACGCCGGTTGACCCACGCGTCGCCGCCAAGATGATGGACTGCCTGACGCTGGACGGCAATTTCGCCAACCCGGCCTCGCGTTCACACATTTATGGTTGGAAAGCCGAGGAAGCAGTCGAGGCCGCCCGCCGCCAAGTGGCCGATCTGGTCGGCGCCGATCCGAGGGAGATCGTCTGGACGTCTGGCGCCACCGAGTCGAACAATCTGGCAATCAAAGGCATGGCGCACACTCTGGCGCATCGCGGCCGCCATTTGGTCACTTCGCGCATCGAGCACAAGGCGGTACTCGATAGCTGTCGCCAGCTCGAACAGGAAGGCTTCGAAGTCACCTATCTCGATCCGGGTGCCGACGGATTGGTGACACCGCAAGCGTTGAACGAAGCGCTCCGGGAAGACACCATCCTGGTGACCCTGATGCATGTGAACAATGAAATCGGCACGGTTCATGATCTGGCGGGGCTGGGTGCGGTCGTTCGCAAGCACGGCGCGCTGTTTCATGTGGATGCCGCGCAATCTACCGGCAAGCTGGTCATCGACCTGAAGACGCTGCCGGTGGATCTGATGTCCTTCAGCGCGCACAAGACCTACGGGCCCAAGGGAATCGGGGCTTTATATGTGTGCCGCTCGCTCGACGCGCGGCCGCAGGCGCTGATACACGGTGGCGGCCATGAGCGTGGCATGCGCTCCGGTACCCTGCCTACGCATCAGATCGTTGGTATGGGCGAGGCTTTCGAGCTGGCAGGCGTATCCATACAGGAAGAGCGTGAACGCATCGGCGCTCTACATGCGCGCTTCCTGGCAGGCCTGGAGCCGCTTGAGGGCGTGCAGCTCAATGGCAGCGCGACCAGCCGCGTACCGCATAACCTGAACCTCTCGTTTTCCGGAGTCGACGGCGAGCTTCTGCTGCTTTCGCTCAAGGATCTGGCACTCTCGACGGGCTCGGCCTGCACATCTGCTGCGGTTGAGCCATCCTACGTGCTGCGGGGCATCGGCTTGCCCGACGAACGAGCGCATGGCTCGCTGCGCATCTCCCTGGGCCGATTCACCTCGATGGAGGAAGTGGACCAGGCGACTGGCATCCTTTGCGACGTGGTCGCCCGCCTGCGCAGAAATTCCTGACACAACGCCTTGCAGTTCGATCTGCAGGGCTGTTACGCATTTGCAATCAACCTGCGTATAATCCGCAGGTTAACAATCTCTCGTAACCTTCTATCCTGTCTAATAACTGTCTGGAGAGTTTTATGGCTGTTGAACGCACTCTGTCCATCATCAAGCCCGACGCCGTTGCCAAGAATGTCATCGGTCAGATCATCAGCCGTTTCGAGCAGGCTGATCTGCGCGTAGTCGCGGCCAAGATGGTACAGCTGTCCCAGTCGGACGCCGAAGGCTTCTACGCCGAGCACAAGGAGCGTCCGTTCTTCAAGGATCTGGTTGCGTTCATGACTTCCGGTCCGGTCGTTGTGCAGGTTCTGGAAGGCGAAGGCGCGGTATTGAAAAATCGCGACCTGATGGGCGCTACCAACCCGAAGGAAGCGGCTGCCGGTACCATCCGCGCCGACTTCGCCGAGTCGATCGATGCGAATGCCGTTCACGGTTCCGATTCGACCACCTCGGCTGCTCGCGAAGTAGCCTACTTTTTCGCTGAAACCGAACTCTGCCCGCGTAGCCGCTAAGTGCAGACACGACCTGGAGTGATGTCGTCTCTATGACCAACACCGTTACCAAGACCAATCTGCTGGGTCTGACTCAGCCGAAGATGGAAGCATTCTTCGAGGAAATCGGGGAAAAGCGTTTCCGTGCCGGTCAGGTGATGAAATGGATACATCACTTCGGCGTCGCCGATTTCGACGAGATGACCAATCTCGGCAAGGCCCTGCGCGAAAAGCTTAAGGCCCGTGCCGAGATTCGCGGTCCGGAAATCGTCAGCGAAGATATTTCCCGTGACGGCACGCGCAAGTGGGTGGTGCGTGTCGCCTCGGGCAGCTGCGTCGAGACGGTGTACATACCGCAGAACGGCCGCGGCACCCTCTGTGTTTCCTCGCAGGCGGGCTGCGCGCTGGACTGCAGTTTCTGCTCGACCGGCAAGCAGGGTTTCAATAGCGATCTGACCGTGGCCGAGATCATCGGCCAGGTCTGGGTGGCCAACAAGTCTTTCGGGACAGTCCCGGCGAAAGTCGACCGGGCGATTACCAATGTGGTAATGATGGGCATGGGTGAGCCGCTGCTCAATTTTGACAACGTTGTCGATGCCATGACCCTGATGATGGATGATCTCGGTTACGGCATCTCCAAGCGCAAGGTGACACTGTCCACCTCGGGTGTAGTGCCGATGATCGACAAGTTGGCCTCGGTGACCGACGTGGCGTTGGCGTTGTCGTTGCACGCGCCCAACGACCAGCTGCGTGACCAGCTGGTACCGATCAACCGCAAATATCCTCTGGAGATGCTGCTCGCTTCGTGCAACAGATACATTTCCGGGCTGGGCGAGAAGCGTTATCTGACCATCGAATACACCCTGCTCAAGGACGTCAACGACCAGCCCGAGCACGCCGAACAGTTGATCGGGTTGCTGCGCGAGACACCATGCAAGATCAATCTTATTCCGTTCAACCCGTTCCCGCATTCGGGCTACGAGCGGCCGAGCAATAATGCCATTCGCCGTTTCCAGGACATGCTGCACCGCGCCGGCTACAACGTGACCGTGCGCACTACGCGTGGCGAGGATATCGATGCCGCCTGCGGGCAGCTGGTAGGACAGGTGGCCGACCGCACCCGCCGTAGCGAGCGCTACATTGCGGTGCGCCAGCTGGCGGCTGACGGTACGGTCGGCACTGTGCCCGCTGTCTCCAGTCGCCAGGCCTGACGGGGTAACTCGGAATGATCAAGCCGATCGTCGCGGTATGGATGCTGAGCCTGGTCTTGACCGGTTGTATGACCACGACCGGAGACAAGCCACGCAAGGCCGACCCGGATGCAGCGCGCGATTCCTATATACAGCTGGGCATCGGCTATCTGCAGGAAGGCGAGACCGAACGCGCCAAGGCGCCGCTCAGCGAGGCGTTGCGCATCGATTCGCGTTCGTCTGCTGCCCATACGGCGCTGGCCTTGGTGTTTCAGCAGGAAGGCGAAGACGTTTCGGCGGAAAAGCATTTCCGCGCAGCACTGTCCAGCGAGCCGGATAGCGCCCGCATTCTGAACAACTATGGTGCGTTTCTGCTTGAGCAGGAGCGTTATCGGGAAGCACTACGTCATTTCGAGAAAGCCGCGCAGGATACGCTGTATCGCGAGCGCTCGAGAGTGTTCGAGAATCTGGGGCTGACGCATATGCGGATGGGTAACCTGGAAGAAGCCAAGGCCAGTTTCGAGCGCGCGCTCCGGCTGAATAGCCGGCAGCCGCTGGCTCTGCTGGAACTAGCCAGGATCGAATTCGAAACCCAGAACTATGTGCCGGCCTGGGAATACTATCGCCGCTTTACCCAGCTGTCGGGCCAGACTGCGTCCAGCCTCTGGTTGGGCGTGCAACTGGCTCGTCGGTTTGAAGACCACAGCCGGGCTGCGAGCTATGCATTGCAACTGCGCCGCCTCTACCCAGCCAGTCCTGAGGCCAGAGCGCTCAAAGCGTCGGAGTCATCATGAGCTCAGATCAGAACGATTTTGTAGTCGCCAGCCAGGACGCGCCGCGGTTCGCTAATCCGGGCGAGGCGTTGCGCGATGCGCGGCTCCAGCACGGACTGAATTCTACCCAGGTCGCGGAAGCGCTTCGGCTGTCACCGAGGACCTTGGAATACATCGAGACCGGACAGTTCGACCGGTTGCCGGGCGATACTTTCGGCCGCGGTTATATTCGCGCCTACGCCAGGCTGCTGAAGCTCGATCCAGGCCCTTACGTACTGGCCTATGATCGCCAGATGGGCATCCAGGAGCGTGAGCGACCTGTCCACGGCATCAGCCAGGTGGCACCGTACGCGCAGTCCAGCCGGTTGTGGGTCCGTGGCACGACGGCGGCGCTGATGCTTGCTGTGGTCGGTTGCGGCGTCTGGTGGTGGAGCGCCGATCAGCGCCCGGAGCAGGCGCAGCTTGCCAGTAGCTCGGATGGATTGCTCGAAGACGTGCAAATCGATTCGCTGCCGCCGCCGGTGCCGATCCCGGGTGTGCAGCGCGCCAACCTGTCACTGCTTGACCAGCCGGAGAGCACCGCGGACCTGGCAAGCTACAGCGCGCCAAGCGCCACGGTGGAGCAGGCCGAGAGCACCCGTGAGCAGGACCCTGTAAGCATGGCGGACGCTGACGCGACACCCGAAACGGTTGCGGCAGTAGCCGAGCCACAGCCGGCCGCCTCCGCCTCGATCAGCGATGGTGGCAACCTGCAGATGAGCTTCAGCGACAGCTGCTGGGTGCAGATCAGCACAATGGAGGGCAAGGTTGTGCACAGTGGGCTTATGCAGGCCGGGCAGAGCATCAGCATTGCGCAGCAGGGCCCGCTCCAGCTGGTCATTGGCGCCGTAGAGGCGGTTGAGTCCATTCAGCTTGCCGGTTCGCCGGTTCAGCTGCCCAGCCACAAACAGTCGGGCGTAGTGCGTCTGCGTCTCGACGGACGGGGTTGATGATGCATCAGTCTTCTCCGGTCAAGCGCCGG
>CAYZFU010000203.1:0-6071 GCA_964477725.1 uncultured Halopseudomonas sp. | reverse complement strand
GGAACGTTCTTCGGGCGCTACCAAGCAGATCGAGGCGCTGGTAAAAACCATTCAGACCGATACCAACGAAGCGGTTATCTCCATGGAGCAGACCACCTCGGAAGTAGTGCGCGGCGCACGCCTGGCGCAGGATGCAGGTGTGGCGCTGGAAGAAATCGAAAAGGTCTCGACCAGCCTCGCGGCGCTGATTCAGAACATCTCCAACGCAGCGCGCCAGCAGGCTTCCTCTGCAGGTCATATCTCCAACACCATGAACGTGATTCAGGAAATCACCTCGCAGACGTCCACCGGTACCACTGCAACTGCACGCAGCATCGGTGAGTTGGCGACGCTGGCGGAAACCATGCGCCAGTCGGTCGATGGCTTCACACTGCCACAGCAGGACAGCTGAGCAGCCCAGGACAAAGGGGTGATCAACTGACACCCCTATTGCCGGCTCGAGCAAGGGACACATTGTGCAAAGAACGCCGAACTGGTCATTGCAGCAGCTGCCGGATATGGACGCCAACCAGTTTCGTCAGTGGCAGGCCCTGCTTGAAGAGCGTACCGGCGTCTGCGTCAGCGACCAGCGCAAGACGTTCCTGCAAACCAGCCTGCATGCTCGCATGCGCGAGCAGCAGATGGATGATTATCAGGCCTACTTCGACTACGTCACCCGCGGTCCGCTGGGTGCGGTAGAGTGGTCGGCATTGATCGAGCGATTGACCGTCCGCGAAACCAGTTTCATGCGTCACCGGCAGTCGTTCGATTGTGTTACCAGCCACCTGCTTGATGTGCTTGGACGACCCGGCAGGACCGCTCCGTTGCAGTTGTGGAGCGTTGGCTGCGCCAGCGGCGAGGAAGCCTATTCCTTGGCAGTCATCGTTGAACAGGCCCTGCAGGAGCGCCGGATCGACAGGCGCGACTATGGGATCTGGGCAACCGACATCAGCCTCAAGGCGCTGGAGCAGGGCCGGATCGGTCGATACCCGGCCGGTCGACTCGGCGGACTGTCCCCGGCCGAGCGCAAGGCCTGGCTGATAGGCCTGGAGGAGGGGCAGCACGAAGTTCTGCCCAGCCTGCGCGAGCGGGTATGTTTCAGCCGAATGAACATTCTTGAACTGGCCCAGGCCCCGCTTCGGGATCTGGATATCATTTTCTGCCAGAACCTTCTCATCTATTTCCGCCGTTGGCGCCGTCGCGATCTGCTCAATTCGCTGGCAAAGAGGCTGGCACCGGGCGGCATGCTGATCATCGGACTAGGTGAAATTGTGGACTGGAACAACCCATTGCTCGAGCGTGTACCCGATGACCGGGTGCAGGCCTACGTGCGTCGGGACAGCAGCGAGAGTCTGGAGTGACTATGGGTGATCGGCATGATTATGTCGCCCTCGATTGGGTAAAAGGCGAGATTTCCGAAACGCTCGGGCAGGCACGTCTGGCCCTGGAAGCCTTCGTTGAACACCCCGAGGATTCGACGCGACTGCGGTTCTGTCTGACCTATATCCATCAGGTCCACGGTACCCTGCAAATGGTCGAGTTCTACGGCGCTGCGTTGCTCGCCGAAGAAATGGAAAAGCTTGCTCAGGCCCTGATGAACGGGACCGTCGGTCGTGAAGGCGAGGCGCTGGAAGTGCTCATGCAGGCCATCCTGCAGATGCCGGCCTACCTTGATCGGGTTCAATCCGGCCGGCGGGATCTGCCGCTGGTGCTGCTGCCACTGTTGAACGACATGCGCTCGGCACGGGGAGAAAAACTGCTGTCGGAAAATGCGCTGTTCAGCCCGCAGATCGCCGAGCAGGATAGCGTGGCTGCCAGCGCCGAGCAGCAGGCCAGCTTCGCCGGCCCGGACATTGCGCGTCAATTGCGCAAGCTTCGCCAGGCCATGCAGATTGCCCAGGCTGGCATCGTGCGCGAGCACAATATTCAAGCTAACGCACACCAGTTACAGCGGGTTTTCGGTTACCTGGAAAAAATTTTCCGAGGTGCCCCGTCCGCAGCTCTCTGGTCGGTCTTCGCTGGTATTGCCGAAGGGCTCGAGGCCGGCAGTATCGAGCCGGGCGCGGCGATCAAACAGCTTTTGCGCCAGGCCGATCGTGAACTCAGGCAGCTGCTTGAGGCCGGTTCGGACGCGCTCACTGTCAGACCTGCCCCCGAGCTGTTGCGCAATCTGCTGTTCTACGTTGCCAAGAGCTCCGGTAGCTCGCCACGGCTCGACGCCCTCAAGGAGCGCTACCAGCTCACCGGCGCTTGGGATCAGGCCGAGCAACAAAACGATCGCTGCAGCCGTCTGGTCGGCCCCGATCGCAGCGCCATGCAGTCAGTCGTCATCGCATTGAGCGAGGAGCTTAATCAGGTAAAGGACCGTCTCGACCTTTTCGTGCGCAGCGACCGTCGCCAGCCGGGCGATCTGGCAGACATGTTGCCAACGCTCAAGCAGATTGCTGACACCCTGGCGATGCTGGGCCTCGGTCAGCCAAGGCGCGTTCTGCTCGAGCAGATCGAACAGGTCGAGCGTCTGGCGCACTCGAGTTCGCCGATTGGTGACGGTGCCTTGATGGACATCGCCGGCGGCCTGCTGTTCGTGGAAGCCAGCCTGCAGGGCATCTCCGGTCAGGAGCGCGATGGCGGCACGCGCAAGGTCGAGTCGGAGGAGGCCAGGCGGCTGGCAGCTGCTCGCGACATGCAGGCGGTTCAACGCCAGGTCGTGAACGAGTCCCGTAACGATCTTGAGCAGACCCGCGAAGCAATCAATGCGTTCATCGCTCATCAGTGGGATCATCAATATCTGGAGGCTGTCGACGGCTTGCTCAACAGCGTGCGCGGGAGCCTGGCGATGCTTGGGCTGCAGCGCGCGTCGGCAGTGGTCGGAACCTGCCGCCGCTGCGTCAGCGAGCTGCTGATGACGCCGCGTGCGGTGCCCGGCTGGGATACTCTGGACGCGCTGGCCGACGTGATCACCAGTGTCGATTACTATCTCGAGCGGTTGGCCGAAGACGATGCGGACCGCGGCGATGGCATCCTCGCCGTGGCCGAAGAGCGCTTGGCCTCGCTGGGCTATGATGCTGATCACCTGCAGAGCTTGCCCGCCGAAACGCCTGCTGCGGCAGAAATCATTGCGCTCGATGTTGCCTCGAGCGAATCTCCGGATCCCGAGCGACTCGAAGCTTGCAGCGGCGGGGCAGACCATGAGCTGCCTGACGTCGATGAAACTGTGGCGGAACCAATCGTCGAGCCCCAGCCGGTTACGATCATTGAAGAAGTCCTGGAGTCCCATTCCGATTTGCAAGAAGGCGTTGCGTCGGAGCCTGCTGCGCCTGTTGACGCCGTTTCGGTGAATGCTCCGATCGCTGCCGAGCCCGAAGAGGACGAGCTCGACGAAGAGCTGATCGACATCTTCATCGAAGAGGTGGGCGAGGTTCTCGAGACGCTCCAGCAATTCACGCCGGCCTGGCAGGAAAATCCCGATGACCACAAGTCTCGTGCCGAGGTTCGCCGTGGTTTCCACACGCTCAAGGGCAGTGGCAGGATGGTTCGTGCCGGTGTTCTTGCGGAGCTGGCGTGGTCTGTCGAGAACATGCTCAACCGAGTCATAGACGGGAACATCGCCACCAGCACCGAGCTGTTCGCAGTGGTCAACGATGTTCGGGCCCTCATGCCGCGGCTGGTGGACGACTTCGCTGTCCGTCAGCAGCAAATGTTGCCCGAAGTGGCGTATCTCTCGGCTAGTGCCGAGGCGCTGGCCAAGGGTCAGCCGTTGCCAACGCAGCTGGCCGAAAGCTCCGAGGCGACCGAAGAGTCGGGCGCCCAAGCATCGTTGGCGCAGGCGGAATCGAACGACCTATCGGAGTACGCGGCTGCCCAGCTGCAGGCCGAGCCGCAAGTGGTCGATGAGCAGGTCGATGAAGCCGACCCGGCGGAGGAGGTTATGCTGTCGGTCGGTGCAGAAGCGTCCGACGCCGAGGAAGCCGGTGCCGAGGCCGCTTTCGAGCCGGAAGCTCAAGAGCGTGAACCGTTCGAGATCGAGATCGAGATCGAGTCTTCGGCTGACGAGCACGATCCGGCCGATGCCATCGAGCTTGCAGCTGAAGAGCTGTCGCTGGAGCATGAGCCGCTCCAGCCCGAACCGGTCGAGCCGGAGGAGCTGGTGCTCACCAGCCTCAACGACGAAGCCGAGGCTGCCGATAATAGTCAGCCTTTAGAGGCAGAGCCAACCCTCGGCTTCGAAGACCAGCTCCTGCATGAGCGTGGCGAAACCAGTGCGTTCGAAGCGGACGAGGCCGACCAGACAGCAGCTGGCGTCGCTCCGGCCGAGCAGGCCGCGGCGCGAGAACCGAACGGTCTGGATCCGGTTCTGCTGGACATTTTCTGGAACGAGACCCAGGCGCATATCGAGGAAATCCGCGCCTTTCTCAGGCTCTGTGAACAGAGCGTGCCGCGCAGCATCAGTGACTCCCTGCAGCGCGCCCTGCATACACTGAAGGGCAGCGCGCATATGGCCGGCATCAAGCCGATCGCCGTACTCGCCACTCCGCTTGAGAAGCTGGCGAAGGAACTGAAGACCAATCTGATTGCCGCGGACCGTGAATTTGCCGATCTGCTGGGCGAGGCGGTAGAGATGATCGAGAGCGGCTTGTCGCGGCTCGAAATCGACGCCGAAGAGCCGATAGAAGGCACCGATGAATTCCTCGCGCGGCTACAGCAGATGCATGCCGAGGCGCTCGCGGCGCGAGACAAACGCCGTAGCGAAACGGATGTGAGCGCTGCGGGCGAGGCAGGCCTGCTGTCCATCTTCCTGACCGAAGGTCTCGATCTGCTGCTGGAAGCGGCCGACAGGCTGCTTGCGTGGCAACCCGGCGAGCCCGAGCCAGTCGACAACTCGGGGTTGGTCTCCGGCCTGCGTGCCCTCGGCGAGGTGGCTGGTGACGTCGAGTTGCACGACCTCGAGGCCCTGTGCCAAGCATTGGAAGACGTTCACGTAGCGCTGAGCGAGCATCGCGTTGATCTGGACGAGACAGTGATAGTGCCACTGGTCGCAGGCCACGAGCGGCTCATCACCATGATGGATCAGGTCGCGGCGCACCAGCACGTTGCGGCGCCGGCGAGCGAGATTGTTGCGCTCGAAGCCGTGTTGCAGCAAAGCGGAGCAAGTGTTCCCCAGTCGGCAGAGCCGCAGTCCGAGCCGGTGGTCGAACCGGCTGATCAGGACGCGCGCGAAACGCTCGCGCCGGCTGCCTCCAACGACTTCTGGGACCCGGCCGCTTCGGCTACCGATGCTGAACTGGTGGACATATTTCTCGAAGAAGCACAGGAAATCATCGAGAGCTCCAGCGAAAGCCTGCGGTTGTGGCTGGATGATACCGGCAACAGCATCGCCGTGGCGTCGCTCCAGCGTGATCTGCATACGCTCAAGGGCGGCGCGAGAATGGCCGAGATCACTCCGGTGGGTGATCTGGCCCATGAACTGGAGTTTCTCTACGAAGGCCTGGGCGAAATGCGTTATCAGCCCAGCGAGCCGCTGTTTGCGCTGTTGCATGCCTGCCATGACGCTCTGGCGGAAATGATCGAGGGGATCGTGCGTCGGCGCCCTGTGCGCGACGGTAGCGAGTTGATTGATGCCATTCGCCAGTATCGTGCTCATCCGGAGGCTCCTGTCGTTCTGCCTGGCCAGGCGCAGCCTGCCCCGGCGACGCCACCGGTCGAACCTGCTTCGCCCGCGGCTCGGCTGGTCAGCCAGCCGCTCAAGGGCATGCTCGGCATGTTCGTCGAAGAAGCGCGGGAGTTACTAGCACCCTGTAACGGTCTGCTCGAGGCGCGGCGTAGCGACACGGCCGCAGCGCACGAGTTACTGCACCGCATCCAGACACTCAAGGGCAGCGCCAGGTTGGCCAGCCAGCACGTGCTGGCCGAACAGGCGAAACGGCTCGAATCCGCTTTACATGAAGCCAGCGAGGAGCACGACGAAGCGCTCCAGGCGGCGGTTGACGGGTTGTGTCAGGCTATCGAGCAGATTGCCGCAGGCGGCGAGCTGCAAGCAGCGGACTGGACCCTGGCGCGAAACTGGACCACCCCCACGCACAGTGCTGAGCCTC
>CAYZFU010000202.1:0-6072 GCA_964477725.1 uncultured Halopseudomonas sp. | reverse complement strand
CGCCTGGGAGGTGCGTGAAGGACTGTTGCCGCCCGGCGGCTCTGAGTCACCGTTGACTTCGCCGCCGGCGCGGCTTTACATGAACATCTACCTGTTCGCGACCGGCCTCCATGCGATCCATGTGTTGATTGCGGTAGCCTTAGCGATGGGCATATCGCTCCGTATCCACACCGGTCACATGCAGCTGCCCGAGCGCGCGATCACACTGGAGGCGGTTGCCTTCTATTGGCACTTTATCGATGTAATCTGGATCCTGCTTTACGCCTCGCTTTATCTGGTGGGACGCGGCGCATGAGCAAGCGTCTGTTTGCCGTCTGGATCGGTTTGCTGGTGCTGCTTGCAGCTACCGTCGGCGTCGCACATCTATTTCCCGGCTACGCCTGGCTTGCCTTGATAGGTGCCGCGGCGCAGGTGGGGCTTCTGCTCGGCGGTTTCATGCGCTTGCAGGACCACCGCGCTCTGGTGCAGTTCTTCGCGCTGGGCGCCGGCTTCTGGATCGTGTTGATGTTCACTCTGGTGCTCGCCGATCTGATGACGCGCTGACGCTTGTGGCATCCGCCTGCCGAGGCCGGTGGCTGTTGCCTACGTGTGTTCCCTGAGTGTCCGGAGCGCTCACGGCTCCTGAGATATTGAGCTGACCAAGTATCGCGCAGTGGTCGATGTTTCGTACGCCGCCGCAGCGGTGGCGCAGTTCCACCAGTTGCTTTTGCAGGTCATGCAAGGCATTGATTCGAGCCTGCACATGGTCGATATGCTCGTCGATCAGGCTGTTCACCGTTTCACAGCTTTCCTGGGGCTGGTCACGCAGATCAAGCAAGCGCTTGATCTCGTCGAGCGTCATGTCCAGGGTGCGGCAATTACGGATGAAGGTCAGCCGCTCGACGTGCTCCGGGCCGTATACCCGATAGTTGTTGGCCATTCGCGCCGGCGGGGGCAGCAACTTCTGCTGTTCGTAATACCGAATAGTCTCCACCTGGCAGGCGGTGCTGGCAGCCAGTTGTCCAATTCTCATGTCCACCTCAACGAATGGCCGGTTCATCCTATAGTGGCTAGAGGGTGCTGGCTTGGCAATCAGCCTGTCGGGGAAATGGCCGCTGACGCCGTCGTTGACGCCTTGTTACAAAGCTTTTAACCTTGCGCCTGCTTCAGGTGCCCGCCAATGATTCGGTGGGTGAAACTGGGAAGCCGGTGCGCTCTTCGAGCAATCCCGGCGCTGCCCCCGCAACGGTATACAAGTGCCGCCAGCCTCTTGGCCGGTAGCGATCGCTCAGACCACTGTGCCTCGGCATGGGAAGGTGCGATCGCCGAATCGATCATCCTCGTGATGGAGCATTCACTTGTGAGCCCGGAGACCGGCCTGACGCTTTCCACAGCAGAGCGGCGGGCTTCTGCGGGTGTTCGGCTCGCGTGCCGTCTGCCAGCGTTGTTCGCCCTGCAATACCAACAGCAGGGTCGTGCGGGTAGGCACGACGGAGCAGCGCACATAGATGAAAAGCTTTCTTTCCGCCTCGGTGGCCGCGGCCATTTTCGGTACCTCCACCTTCTCTCTGGCAAACCCCTATCGTCTCGACGATCAGGTAGTCACCGCCACTCGGACCACTCAGAGCAGCACGCCCGGCATCGCCGCGACCAGTGTGATAGGTCGTTATGAGATCGAGCGTCTGCAGGCGACAAGTGTCCCTGACCTGCTGCGCCGGGTACCAGGCATCAGCCTGACCAATACCGGAGGCCCCGGCAAGAACACCACGGTGAGCATTCGCGGTACCAACAGCAACCACGTGCTGGTGCTGATCGATGGCGTTCGTACGGGATCGGCGACGACCGGCGATGCGGCCTGGCAGAATCTGCCGGTGGAACTGATCGAGCGCATCGAAGTGGTGCGCGGGCCACGTTCCAGCCTGTACGGCTCCGAGGCGATTGGCGGGGTTATCCAGATATTCACCCGGCGCGCGGAGCAGGACGGTGTCAATCCGTACGCGTCGGTCACCGCTGGCAGCCGCAACCATCACGCTGGTAGTGCCGGACTGTCTGGTGGGCATGGTAATGCCTGGTACAACCTGGGCATCAGCAGCCTGGATACCCGAGGGATCGACGCGCGTCCGGGTGCGCCTTCGCCCGAGCCTGACCATGACGGTTATCGCGAGCTGGCAGCGAACCTCAACGGTGGTTATCGATTCGATAGCGGCCTGGAACTTGATGGCTACGTGACCGAAGTGCACTCGCACAACGATTACGATTCTGGACGTAAGGCCAACGCGGACAACGTGCTCAGGACCTACGGTGCACGGGCCGCATTCTCACCGCTGGATCCCTGGCGAATGACTGTCCAGGCGGGCCGCAGCGAAGATAAGCTCGACACCTTCAACGGCAGCGTATTCGATACGCGGATCGATACCCGTCGGGACAGCTTCGGCTGGCAGAACGACGTGGAGATAGCCAAGGATCAGTTGCTGACGCTGGGCTATGACTACCTCGACGATTCGGTCAATGGCACGACGGACTTTCGCGAAGACAGCCGCGACAACCACGGCATCTATGCTCAGTATCTTGCCGATTTCGGTCGCCATTCCTTGCAGCTCGGCCTTCGTAGCGACGATAACGAAGCACACGGCCGGCACAACACCGGCAGCGTCGGCTACGGCTTCGCCATAAGCCGCTCGATACAGGCGACCGCCAGCTACGGTACTGCCTACAAGGCTCCGACCTTCAATCAGTTGTACCATCCGCTCTACGGTAACGCCAATATCTCCGACGAAACATCCAGGAATATCGAGGCAGGCCTGAACGGTGAGCATGAGTGGGGAGACTGGTCTGTTGCGGTATTTCGTAATGAGATCGATGACCTTATCGCCTACTTCAATCAGGGAGACGGGCTGCGCGCATACAATATCGACAAGGCAGTCATCCGGGGCGTGGAGATGGGCCTGGGTAGCCAATGGCTGGGCTGGGACTGGCGCACCAATCTGACTCTGCAGGACCCGGCCAACCGTTCCAGCCGAGCCAATCAGGGCGATCTGTTGCCACGCCGGGCAGAACAGTTGTTCAATCTCGACGTCGACCGCCGTTTTGGCTCGGTTGGACTCGGGGCCAGCGTACATGCCGAAGGGCGCCGTTGGGATAATGCGCAGAACACCAATGAGTTGTCTGGCTACAATACAGTCGATCTGCGCGCACAGTACTGGTTCAGCCACGCGTGGCGCGTACAGCTCAGAGTGACCAACCTGTTCGATACCGATTACGAAACCGCCCGCACCTATCAGCAGCCGGGCCGTGCTGGGTATCTGACATTGCGCTACCAACCGATCTAAGACTTATAACGACAGTAAAAAGGGGAAACACATGCTCGAATTATCCAAACGCAGCCAGGTGATCGTGGGCGTTGCCCTGGTCCTGTTGATGGCCATGACCCGCGGCAGCCATTTCAATCTGGTCAACCTGCCGAGCGCCTCGTGGGCGGTGTTTTTCCTCGCTGGCGTGTTGCTGCGTCCGCGCTGGATTTTCCCGGCGTTATTTCTGCAGGCGACCTTCATGGACGTCATGAGCGTCGGCTGGACCAACGCTGGCCACCACTGCATGACCGTCGCCTACTGGATGCTCGTCCCGGCCTACGCCGCGCTGTGGTTTGGCGGGCGTCTGTATGCTCGCTGGCACCAGGACAGCCTGCGTAGCCTGCCGGTTCTTGCCGGTGTGATGTCGGTCAGCGCACTGGTGTGTCAGCTGTTCTCCAGCGGCGGGTTCTACTTTTTCTCGGGCCGCTACGCGGAGCCGACCTTCGTCGGCATGTTGGACCGCATTGCCGTCTACTATCCGCAGTATCTGTCAACCACGGCGTTTTATGTAGCCATCGCCGCGCTCCTCTACGCCGCGTTTTACGCTGCCGCACCGCTGCGTGGCCAGCAGGATCGTAGCGCGTGAGCGACGCCGAGCGCGACGAACGTCACCGCCTGCGCATGCAGCGCAAGAAGGCGGTGATGGACGAGAAGATCGCCCAGGCGCAGGACGAGCACGGGCTGCTGCTGGTTTTGACCGGCAATGGCAAGGGCAAGAGCAGCTCCGCGTTCGGCATGGCAGCTCGTTCGCTCGGCCACGGTTACAAGGTGGGCATCGTCCAGTTCATCAAGGGTGCACGCAGCACCGGCGAGGAAACCTTCTTCCGTCGCTTCCCTGACGAGGTGCGCTATCACGTCATGGGCGCCGGCTTCACCTGGGAAACGCAGGATCGTCAGGACGACATGGCCAAGGCCCGAGCAGCGTGGGACGTCGCGGTCGAGCTGATGAACGATCCGCAGATCGCCCTGGTAGTGCTCGACGAGCTGAACATCGCGCTGAAATATCGTTATCTCGACCTCGAACGGATACTGCGCGACATCGGCTCACGGCCCATGCATCAGCATGTCGTCGTGACTGGCCGTGGTGCGCCGCCCGAGCTGATCGAGGCCGCCGATACGGTGACCGAGATGGGCGTGGTCAAACACGCCTTCAAGTCCGGCATCAAGGCGCAGAAGGGAGTCGAGTTTTGACCACACGACAATGTCCGGCACTGTTGGTCGCCGCGCCTGCCTCGGGGCAGGGCAAGACCACCGTCACCGCGGCACTGGCACGCTTGCACAGCCGGCAGGGGCGTCGCGTCCGGGTGTTCAAGTGCGGCCCGGACTTTCTCGATCCGATGATCCTGCAGCGAGCCAGCGGGCAGCCGGTCTACCAGCTCGACTTGTGGATGATTGGCCAACAGGAAAGCCGGCGCTTGCTGTGGGAAGCGGCAGGCGAGGCGGATCTCATTTTGATCGAAGGCGTCATGGGACTGTTCGACGGCAACCCTTCCGCGGCGGATCTCGCCCGGCACTTCGGTGTGCCGGTAATGGGCGTCATTGACGGTTCGGGGATGGCGCAGACCTTCGGTGCGATGGCCCATGGGCTGGCGCATTTTCAGGCGGATCTGCCGTTTTCCGGCGTGCTCGGCAACAAGGTCGGCAGCGCCCGTCATGGCGAGATCCTGCGCGACAGCCTGCCGGCTGGCATGCACTGGTACGGCGCGCTACCACGCAGCGCCGACGTGGCGCTGCCCAGCCGGCATCTGGGGCTGGTGCAGGCGGATGAGCTGGTGGACTTGGACGCCCGGCTGGATGCCGCAGCCGACGCGCTGGAAGCCAGTGCCGGTTCGGACTTGCCTGCATCGGTGGACTTTCAGGGCGAGCCGCAAACCGCTCCGCAGCGGCTGCTGGCTGGAGTGCGCATTGGTGTGGCGCGTGATCCCGCGTTCGCTTTTCTCTACCAGGCCAACCTCGACGTGCTCGAATCGCTCGGTGCCGAGTTGGTGTTTTTTTCTCCGCTACGGGACTCGGCGGTGCCCGATGTCCACAGCCTGTATCTGCCGGGGGGATATCCGGAACTGCACATTGAGCAACTGGCGTCCAATCGCGCCATGCTGTCGGCGATCCGCCAGCACCAGCAGTGTGGCAAGCCGATCCTCGCAGAATGCGGCGGCATGCTCTATCTATGCGAAACGCTGACCGATGCCGAGGGCAGGACGGGGGAAATGGTCGGACTGGTTTCAGGGCAGGTCACCATGCAGAAGCGCCTGACTGCGCTGGCCTTGCAGGAGGTTTCGCTGCCAGAGGGCCGTCTACGTGGCCACACTTTCCATCATTCAGCGCTGCACTGCGAGCTTCCCGCGCTGGTGCGCGGCGAATGCCCGAACTACAAGCGCACCGCCGAGGCGGTTTATCGGTTGGGCCGGCTGACTGCATCGTATATTCACCTGTATTTTCCCGGCAATCCGCGCGCCGTGGCCGCATTGTTTCACCCATGAACGATCAGGTTTTCACCGACACCGAGCGGGCAGGGGTATACCGGGCCATTCGCGAACGCCGCGATATGCGCCACTTCGACGGTGGCAGCGTGGAGCCGGAGCTCTTCGCACGGCTGCTGCAGGCAGCTCATGCCGCGCCCAGCGTCGGGCTGATGCAGCCGTGGCGTTTCGTGAGAATCACCCGGCAGGACATCCGCGCCGAGATCCACGGCCTGGTCGAGGCCGAGCGCCGCCTCACCGCCGAAGCATTGGGCCAGCGCAGC
>CAYZFU010000201.1:0-6227 GCA_964477725.1 uncultured Halopseudomonas sp. | reverse complement strand
CTGGAGATCCAGCAGAGCATTGCCCGCGAGGGGGAGCAGGAGCGCTGGACGGGGCTGGACCGCACCCTACAGCGCGAAGCGGTGAACGGCCGCATCACCATCGACCGGCTGAACGTGCTGCCCCGTCTGCGAAGCCAGCGCCTGCTGCTGATCGGCCGCCTGCAACACTTGCAGAGCATGGGGCTGGTGCGCGAAAAGGAGCCCGGCGTCTGGGCCATTCACCCCAACGTCGAAGACACCCTGCGGGCGATGGGCGAGCGCGGCGACATCATCCGCACCATGCAGCGCGCAATGGGCGGCGCGCAGCGCGAGCTGGCGGTGTTCGAGCAGGGCAAGCACGCCCGCCCGATCCTCGGCCGCGTCGCCACCAAGGGCCTGGCCGACGAGCTGTACGACAAGGGCTACCTGATCGTCGATGGCACCGACGGCAAGGCGCACTATGTCGCGCTGCCGCCCCGCACGGAACTGGAGCAGTACCCCAGGGGCGCGGTGGTGGAAGTCAAAGGTGCGGCCGGAGTGCGCGCGGCGGACAAGACCATCGCCGCGCTGGCCGTCGATGGCCTGTACCGCACCGACCAGCACCTGGCCGTGGCCAAGGCGCAGGCCCAAGGACAGACCATGAGCGGCCGCGACCCCGCCGAGGTGGTCGCCGCCCACGTCCGCCGGCTGGAGGCCCTGCGCCGCGCCGGCATCGTGGAACGCCTGGGCGAAGGTGTCTGGCAAATCCCGGCCGACCTGCCCGAGCAGGGCCGGCGGCACGACACCCAGCGCCTAGGCGGCGTGGCCGTGGAGCTGAAATCGCACCTGTCCATCGAGCGGCAGGCCCGCGTGATCGGTGCCACCTGGCTGGACCAGCAGTTGATCGGTGGCGGCGAGGGCCTGGGCGATCTGGGATTCGGTAGCGAAGTGCGCGAAGCCCTCCAGCAGCGCGCCGACTTCCTTGTCGAACAGGGCTTGGCCGAGCGGCGCGGCCAGCGCGTGATCCTCGCCCGCAACCTGCTGCGGACACTGCGCAACCGGGAGCTGGCGACGGCCGCGCAGACCATCGCCGCCGACACTGGCCTGGAGCACCGCTCGGTGGGCGACGGCCAGCGCGTCAGCGGCGTCTACCGGCGCAGCGTCATGCTCGCCAGCGGGCGTTACGCCATGCTCGACGACGGCAAGGGGTTCAGCCTAGTGCCGTGGAGGCCGGTAATTGAACAACGTCTCGGGCAGCATCTTGCTGCCATTGTGCACAGCAGCAGTGTGTCCTGGGACATCAGCCGCTCGCGAGACGTTGGGGTTTAGAAATGGCTAAGCAACAAAGAGCCCAGCTTTCGCTGGGCTAAAAACCTCTTTCTTCACAGGCATCTTGAATTGCTTAGATGCTCCGTTCATCGCTGCGGGTCGGCTCGAATCAGCGCACGCCCGATCGGCGCAATGCCGCTGGGGTGTAGTCGCTTTCCGAGGCCGTGTAAGAGAAATCGTAGGCCTGTTTCTCTTCGTTCTTCATCCCCATTGCCAAATACCGGCCAGCTTGCAGGTCAGCAATAGTTTCCAGGGTGTACCAGGGTACTTGCGTGTTGTAGTAGAACTGAGAGTGAGCCTCCGCCACACGCCAGAGGTTGCCGCGCCCGTCGTAATGATCGATCGCTGCAGCTTGCCAAGTGTCCTCGTCGATGTAGAAGTCGCGCTTGGAATAAATGTGCCGCTCGCCTGGCTTCAGGGTCGCGACCACATGCCAGACTCGGTGCAGTTCGTAGCGGGTCAGGTCTTGATTGATGTGGCCGGCCTTGAGGATGTCGCTGTATTTCAGTTCGGGCGAGTCGAGCTTGTAGCTGTTGTAAGGAATGTAGATTTCCTTCTTGCCTTGCAGGCTCCAGTCGTAACGATCAGGTGCCCCGTTGTACATATCGAAGTTGTCGGACGTTTGCAGGCCATCTGAGGCAGTGCCTGGGCCGTCATAAGACACCTGCGGCGCGCGGCGTACCCGGCGTTGGCCGGCGTTGTAGAGCCATGCCAGGCGAGGCTCTTTAACTTGGTCGAGAGTTTCGTGCACCAACATCACGTTGCCCGATAGCCGAGAAGGTGCAGTGACTCGCTGCTTGAAGTAGAAGAGCACATTGCTCGGCTTACTTGCATCGTAATCTCGCAGATTTCCTCGGAAGGTGAACTCTTCCTGGAAGTAGACCAAGGTGTAGGCCCCGTTCGACTGTGGCGTCGCCTGTGTCACCAGCCGGCGTACGCTGCCTCCCCGGTAACGGGTGATGTGATTCCAGATCGCTTCCAAACCATTTTGGGGGATCGGGAAGGGGTAGGCCTCCTTGAAGTTCTCCAGGCCGCTACCACCCTGCACCAACTTGGTGGTCGTGGCGTTGGCCTTGGCGGCAGCTGCAATGCTGACAGGGACAGTAGCCGAACGGTGGGTGGGGAATACCGGGATTCTGTAGGTTTCCGGGTACCGCTTAAACATTGCGTACTGCCCTGGGGTCAGCTTGTCTTTGTACTGCTCTACGTTTTGCGCGGTGATGATGAACAATGCTTTTTCATTGGCGAACGGGTCAGTGAGGAAACCCTTGTCATCTACGGTTCCTGCGTCCTTCGGCAGGCCACCAGTCCAAGCGGGAATGGTGCCATCGGCATTGCCAGCCATCTCGGCGCCCAGCGGAGTCAGGGTTGTACCTAGCGTTGCAGCCTCGTCGGGGGACACAGCTGCCAGAACATTTGTGGCGAGTAACGACAGCCCTAGGGCACCTATCTGCACAGTTTTCTTGCTCATGCTCTTTCTCCGAATTGTTGTTTTTGTTTTCCGAATCGACAGCGGCTTGCACTAGCGTTGAATGCGACGGGGTCGTTGCCGATCAACCGTAACTGGCTCCTTCCGGACGTACTGATCCACAGCCCCTGCAAAGCAGGGGCTTTCCAGTCTCACTTGGGAAGGACGTGCTCTATTTTGTTGAGACGGGCTTGGCGGCCTCGACCATTGCTGCGACTTCGCCGTCCTTGAACTCAACCGCTTCAAGGATCTTGCGGAACAGCCGTGGTAGGTGCGCGACGAAGGAGTTTACCTTGGGCACGAACATCATGTCGGAGCGGTTCTCGATGCCCTTCACGATGCTCTTCACCACGTCATCCAGGGGCACCATTTTGAAGAGCCCTGAGCTGTTCCCTTTCCAGATCTTGCTGCCCGCTGCGCTCTTGAAGGTCTGATCCATCAGCGGTGTATGGAAGAACGTGGGATGCACGCTACCAACGCCGACACCCGTGTGGCGAAGCTCCAGGCGAATACTGTTGCACATGGCCCACACGCCGGCCTTGCTGGCGGTGTAGGAAGCCTGCAACGGCGAATGGCTGAACGCAGCCAATGACGAGATCGCCATCAGGTAGCCCTTACGCTTCTGCACATGGCCTACGGCAGCACGGAAGGTGCGCCAGACCCCGAGAAGGTTCACGTCGATCACCCGCTCGAAGACCTTGGGGTCGCCCGTCACCAGCGGCTCGAATGCAGTAATGCCGGCATTCGCAATCACCACATCGATGCCGCCGAAGTGCGCCGCTGCTTCTTCCATGGCCTTGTCGATGCTTTCCATCGAGCAGACATTCACCTGCCAGGCGCGGGTGTTGGCGCCGAGGGCTGCTGCTTGGGCTTCAACCGCTGCATCATCCATGTCGAACAATGCGAGCTTGGCACCTTTGTCGAGCAGTGCCTGGCAAACGGCTGAGCCCAGCCCGCCTGTCGAACCGGTGATTGCAACAACGCGTCCATCGAGATTGTAAAAAGCCATTGTTGGATCCTCAGTTCAGGGGAACGGTGCGTTGGAGAAAGTCGATCTGGTCGCCAATGGTTCTCTCGAAGGAGTCGCCGAGATAGATATCGAAATGCCCCTCCTTGTAGATCTTGATCTGACCACGGGGGGCACGACGGGCATGACGAAGGGTGGCTTTAGCCGGAGCTACCGTGTCGGTTTCGCAGATGCAGAAAAGCGTCGGGCAGTTCAGTTGCGGTGTTTTTCGACCTGGAAAGTAACAGAGGATCTGTAGGGCGATACGGGCAGCAACGTAGTTGGGAAACTGCTTGGCTGCGGCATCAGGAACCAGCTGGAGGTAGCCCCGTTCACAGTCTGGTGCCGACATCATCGCGGTTGACCCAGGCTTGCCCGCCAGGGCAATCGTTACTGGCGCAGCACCAAACCAGGAACCCAGTTTGTCTGTCAGGGCGCGGATGGTGACCTTGATCGAGGTCAGTGGCGGGACAGCCATGCTGGAGGCCATGCCATCGGTGAAGGGGCACTGGGAGATCACCGCAGCGACTCTCTGATCATCAGCGGCGGTCGCGATGACATGGCCTCCACTGAAGGATGTGCCCCAGAGGACGACTTTGTCTGTATCCACATCAGTGCGCGTCCGCGCGAAGGCGATGGCAGCTTTCCAATCCTGCAACTGCTTGTTCACATCCAGCAGCTGACGCGGTTCACCCTCGCTATCACCAAAATGCCGGTAGTCGAAGACCAGGCAGGCATAGCCGAGGTCTCTAAATCGCTCGGCATAGGCACCGAGTCGCATCACACGCGTGCTCCCCAGGCCGTGAGCCATGACGATGACGGGAGCAGGCTTCTTGGTTTTCGGCAGATAGAGCCAAGCCTTACAGCGGCTGCCCTCAGATAGGAACTCAACATCGAGACGGTTCATGGTCATGATCCTAGAGTCGTGTATTGAAATTGTTCTAACTCAAACGTTGGAGTCTATTACAACGTTGGACATGACTCTATCCGTTGAGTGTGATACCGTCAACCGTCATGACGACCGTGAATTTGACCCGCACCCAACGCCGCGCAGCTGACATGCGCCAGAACCTGGTAGAGATCGCCGAGACCTTGCTGATTGAGGGAGGGATGGCGGCTGTAACAGCCGATGAGGTTGCACGTCGGGCCGACGTGTCCCTGCAAACGGTCTACAACCGCGTGGGTGGGAAGCCAGCGCTGCTTATCGCTATTGCCGAGCGCTCGATGGAAGAGAACCGTGCCTACGTCGACAAGGCGTATGACGGTAAGGGGACGCCTGAAGAGCGGGGGCTGCGCATATTCAATGCTTACGTCAGCTTCGCAATGGAGCGCCCCCACCAATTCCGCATCCTGGCCAACCCCCCGGAAGACCCTGAAGCAATCTCTCGCATTGGCGCTATGGCGCGGGAGCAGATCGCGCACATGGCGGCGATCATCCGTGACGGAATTGCAGAGGGGTGGATCGATCCGGAAATGGATCCTGACAGCACTGCGAACGCAGTCTGGTCGATGATGAATGGCGTGCTGACGTTGGCGTTACGAGATGACGCCTTGCGGTCGGAGTCAGTCAGTCGCGAGGCTCTTGTGCAGTCAGCGCTGACGATCATTCAGTCAGGGATCAAGAGCCGACGCTCCTAGCACCTGCTTTTATCTAGCTTTACCGCCCTGCATAAGACGGTCGACGAACTCGCCGACCTGATGCAGCGATTGGTTCGCTTCTTTCAGCATGCCTGCATGGAACTGAAAGACATGCCCAACGCCATCGAAGCAGGACTGCTCGACACTCACACCGGCTGCGCGGGCGTACTCGGCCAACCGACGCGAGTCATCCAGTAGAACCTCCTCGCTGCCGACATGGATCAACATAGGTGGAAGCTCTTCAAGCCGGGCGAATAATGGAGAGCATCCGGGAGCCGTGACTTCTGCCGCCCCCCGATAAACCTTCGCGCACCATTGCAGCCAGTCGGGCCTCAACATGGCATCGCGGGTGGCGTGTGTTTTTACGGACGCACTGGATAGACTCAAATCCGTCCAGGGTGAGAACAGAACTATGCCGCCCGGCAAGGGCAAGCCGGTATCTCGTATTGCGGTAGCTGTGGCGAGCGCCAAGCCACCTCCGGCAGAGTCTCCTGTCAGAATCAATTGCTGCGGGTCTTGCCCATCGGCGAGCAGAGTCGCATAAACCAGCAGGGCGTCCTGCCATGCTTCCTCCGGAGCCAATCGGGCAACCAGACTTTCGCGCGCACGCTTTTACCCAGCCAGGCTGCCAGCTTGGCATGGCTGCGAATGCCGCCAAGGACATATCCGCCGCCATGCAGGTAGAGCACTCCGCGCCCAGCCACGATGTCGGTTGGCTCAATCACCCGAGTATCTACGCCGGAGACCATCCGCTCGTGTGACCTGTGGGGCGGTGCCGGCTGGAGAAGGCCACTTGCGTTGATGCAGGCACGTTGTAGCCGTACCGGC
>CAYZFU010000200.1:0-6288 GCA_964477725.1 uncultured Halopseudomonas sp. | reverse complement strand
CAGGAAAAATTGCGCCTCGAAATCTACAACCGGGTCAACGCACTTGGCATTGGCGCGCAAGGTCTGGGTGGACTCACCACGGTGCTCGACGTCAAGCTGCTCGACTACCCTACTCACGCGACGTCGCTGCCCGTCGCTATGATTCCCAACTGTGCGGCCACCCGCCATGCGCATTTCGTACTCGATGGCAGTGGTCCGGCCGTGCTCGAAGCGCCGCCGATGGATGCCTACCCGGACATTACCTGGGAAGTCGGCAGCGGCGTGCGCCGTGTCAACCTCGACACTGTCACCCCGGAAGATGTGCAAACCTGGAAGAGCGGCGAGACCGTGCTGCTGTCTGGCAAGATGCTCACCGGCCGCGATGCTGCGCACAAGCGCATGGTCGATATGCTCAACAAGGGCGAGCAGCTGCCGGTCGATCTGAAAGGTCGCTTCATCTACTACGTTGGCCCGGTCGATCCGGTACGTGACGAGGTCGTTGGACCTGCTGGTCCAACCACCGCCACACGCATGGACAAGTTCACCCGGCAGATTCTCGATCAGACCGGCCTGCTTGGCATGATCGGCAAGTCCGAGCGTGGCCCCATCGCCATCGAAGCGATCAAAGATCACAAGGCCGTCTATCTGATGGCAGTGGGCGGCGCAGCATACCTGGTCGCCCAGGCGATCAAGAAGGCCGACGTGCTGGCGTTCCCCGAACTGGGCATGGAGGCGATCTACGAGTTCGAGGTGAAGGATATGCCGGTAACGGTCGCCGTCGACACCACCGGTGAGTCGGCGCATATCACTGGCCCGCAAATCTGGCAGAAGAAGATCGCCGACAGTCTCGCCGTCGAGGTCTGATTCTTCGCTTGCGTTAAAAACCCGGCTTCGGCCGGGTTTTTTGTTGCATGAAGACACTCCGTCGCATGGTATGAACTCTGCCGACTCCGACTCTCTCTGAGAGGAAGTGGCGATGACCGGTCGTACTCGCCGCCAGGCGCAGTATCGAACTCAATCGGTTCTGTCAGTCGATCAACCAGTCGGAGAACAACCATGAGTAAGAATATGCACGTCTTGTCGATAATTGCCGCAGCCACCGGTCTGGCTCTTGCCGGGTCTGCAATCGCACAGTCGGGCGAGGCAGATTTGCAGGTCAAACAGTCCGAGCAGTTCGGCGAATACATCGTTGACGCCGATGGTGGCGCGCTGTACATGTTCACCACCGACACGCAGGGGCAGGGCAGCTCGCAGGCACGCAGCAGCTGTGAGGACCAATGTCTGAAGATCTGGCCGTCTTATACCATCCAGGGCGAGCCGACCGTAGGTGATCAGCTTCAGGAGGATCTGGTATCCACCTTTCAGCGTGCTGACGGGCAGACCCAGGTGACCTACGGTGGCTGGCCGCTGTATTACTTTTCCAAGGATTCCAACGCCAACGCTCCGCAGGGACAGGACGTTCACGGTTTCGGCGGCGAATGGTATCTGGTCGCTCCCGATGGCACCAAGATCGAGAAGAAGCAGCAGCAGTAAGCGCAGGCCGGGGGACGGAAGCGTCGCATGCTGGTCGTACCAGCGATGCGTCGCCTCCGCCTGTCGATGGATCTGAGCGCGGGCCTTGGCGCCTGGCGTCAGATCAGTCGCTCACCGACATGCAGCAGCTTCATCGAGTTGGTGCCGCCGCGAGAGTTGTACACGTCGCCCTTGGTCAGGATCACCCAGTCGCCGGGCTTGACGTGCCCAAGCTGCAGCAGCCGGTTGACCGCTTCGTGATTGACATCGCCCGAGTTCAGCTCGGCCGGGTTGAAGAATATCGATTGCACGCCACGCATCAACGCCACTTTGCCGAGGGTCTGCGCGTTCGGCGACATGGCGAATATAGGTAGCGGCGAACGAATGCGCGACATGATCAACGGCGTGTGTCCGGTTTCCGTCAGGGTGATCACAGCGGTGACTCCCGGGAAATGGTTGGCGGCGTACATCGCCGCGAGGGCTACGGTCTCATCGCAGCGCTCGAACTTTTCATGCAGGCGATGTCCGGATCGCTGGCTGGTAGGGTGTTTTTCCGCGCCGATGCATACCCGAGCCATGGCCTGAACCGCTTCGATGGGGTATTTGCCTGCAGCGCTCTCGGCCGACAGCATGACCGCATCGGTATAGTCCAGCGCGGCGTTGGCGACGTCGGACACTTCGGCGCGGGTCGGCAGGGGGCTGCTGATCATCGACTCCATCATCTGCGTCGCAGTGATCACCACCTTGTTCTGCGCCCGGGCGCGGCTGATGATTAGCTTCTGAATGCCTACCAGCTCTGCGTCGCCAATTTCCACACCCAGATCGCCCCGGGCGACCATGACACCGTCGCTGGCTTCGATCAGTCCGTCGAGCGCCGCCTGATCCGCAACCGCTTCGGCACGTTCGATCTTGGCGATCAGCCAGGCCTGGGATTCAGAATCAGCAAGGAGTTTGCGCGCCAGATGCATATCCGATGCATCTCGCGGGAACGACACGGCCACGTACTCCATGTTCAGCTCGGCGGCGAGGACGATATCGGCACGGTCCTTGTCAGTCAGCGCTGCAGCCGAAAGGCCACCGCCGCGGCGGTTGATGCCCTTGTGGTTCGACAGGGTCCCGCCGGCGGTAACAGTGCAGCGCACCTCGTCGCGCCCGACGCTCTCGACCCGCAGCACGATCCGTCCATCATCGAGCAGCAGTTCGTCACCGGCCCGGCAATCCTCGACCAGCTGTGGGTAGTCGATTCCCTCTACGTCGTGGTTGCCTTCGTCCAACGGATGGGAGGTGGACAGGCGAAAGTGGTCGCCCACTTCCAGATGCGTCCTGCCTTCGCTGAAACGCGCAATGCGGATTTTCGGACCCTGCAGATCGCCCAGCAGCGCCACGTGTCGTCCGCGATCAGCAGCCAGCTGGCGAACCAGACGGGCCCGTTCCCGGTGCTCGTCCGGCGTACCGTGGGAGAAATTCATCCTGGCAACATCCATCCCTGCATCGATCAGGGCTGCGATACACTCCGGGCTGGTACTGGCTGGGCCAAGAGTGGCTACGATCTTGGTGCGGCGCAGTGTCATCGATGAATTCCTCCGATATGGGCGTGGGCGGGTATTTGCGACCTACAATAGAACATATGATCGATGCATGACAGGCCGCTGGCAGCCGGGCCAGCCGCTTTGGCATGCGGTAAAGGAGACTAGATGCATCCTCGTGTCAGCGAAGTGACCGAACGGGTCCGCGAGCGCAGCCGCAGCAGTCGCCAGGCGTATCTGCGGCAGATGCGCGAAGCTGGCGAGCAGCCCCGCGGCCGGCGAGGACTGTCGTGCGGCAACATGGCGCATGGCATGGCGGCGTGTTCGGCGGCCGACAAGGACCGGCTGCGCATGGTCGATGAAGTGAACGTCGGCATTGTCACCGCGTACAACGACATGCTTTCGGCGCATCAGCCGTATGAGCGTTTCCCTGGGTTGCTGCGCGACGCGTTACGCGCCTTCGGCGCCACCGGCCAGGTGGCCGGGGGTGTGCCGGCTATGTGTGACGGCGTGACCCAGGGTGAGCCGGGCATGGAGCTGTCGCTGCACAGCCGCGACGTGATCGCCATGGGCACGGCGGTGGCGTTGTCGCACAACATGTTCGACGCCGCGCTGTGCCTGGGCGTGTGCGACAAGATCGTGCCGGGACTGCTGATGGGCGCCCTGCGTTTCGGTCATCTTCCGGTGGTCTTCGTGCCGGCCGGCCCGATGCCGTCGGGGCTACCCAATAGCGAAAAGGCTGCGGTACGCCAGCGTTATGCCGAGGGCAAGGCGACCCGGGAGGAGCTGCTAGATGCCGAAAGCCAGTCCTATCATGCGCCCGGGACCTGTACCTTCTACGGCACCGCCAACACCAATCAGATGCTGCTCGAAGCCATGGGCCTGCAGCTTCCCGGGTCGTCCTTCGTCAACCCCGATACCTCGCTTCGAGATGCCCTGACGGTCTATGCAGCCGAACAATCCGCACGCCTGGCGCGCAGTGGCGAGGGCCTACTGGCATCGATTGTCGATGAGCGCGCTATCGTCAACGCCCTGGTCATGCTCCTGGCCACCGGCGGGTCGACCAATCTGACGCTGCATCTGGTGGCGATCGCCCAGTGCGCCGGAATCATCATCAACTGGGACGACATGGCCCAGCTCTCCGAGGTGGTGCCGACCATCGCGCGGATCTACCCCAACGGTAAGGCCGATATCAATCAGTTTCAGGCTGCGGGGGGCACGGCATGGCTGTTCCGCCATCTGCTCGACGCGCAGTTGCTGCACGCCGACGTCGACACCGTCCTCGGCGGAGGGCTTGATCGCTATACCCGCGAGCCCTGCCTCGATGAGGGACGGCTAGTCTGGCGTGATGGGCCGATACAGAGCCTTGACGAGAGCATCCTGCGTCAGCCTGCGAAGCCGTTCAGTGCCGATGGCGGCCTGCGGCTGGTCCAGGGCTCCCTGGGCCGCGGGGTGATCAAGACCTCCGCCGTGGCGCCGGGGCACTGGCGCGTCGAGGCGGCCTGTCGGGTCTTTGATGATCAGAACGCCTTCGTCGACGCATTCAAGGCCGGCGAGCTCGACCGGGATCTGATCGCTGTCCTGCGCTTTCAGGGACCCGCCGCCAACGGCATGCCCGAGTTGCACAAGCTCACCCCCTATCTCGGCGTCCTGCAGGACCGTGGCTTTCGCGTGGCCCTGGTTACCGATGGACGCATGTCGGGCGCCTCCGGCAAGGTGCCGGCGGTCATTCATCTTTACCCCGAAGCTGCCCGTGGGGGCCCGCTTGCTTTTCTGAAGGATGGCGACCTGCTGAAGCTCGACGCCGAACGAGGCTCCCTGACCGTCGCGGACGCGAGCGTGCTGATCGGTCGTGAGCCAGCCCTGCCGAGCCAGCCGATCAAGCGCGGCATGGGTCGCGAGCTGTTCGGTTTCATGCGCAGCTCGCTCAGCGTCGCAGAGCAGGGCGCGAGCAGCTTTACCCAGAGCCTTGCGGAGGCAGACAATGTCGACACCGCTGATTGAGCTAACGCGCGGCAACGGGTTGCAGCTTCACGAGGCCGCATCGCCCGCTGAGCAGGCTCGGCTCATGGCGGACTTGGTGCTGGATGCGCTCGGGCGGGCGCTGCATGAGCGTGGTCGCGCCAGCCTTGCCGTTTCGGGCGGCCGCAGCCCGGCAGCGTTCTTCAAGCGACTCGATGAGTCGGAACTGGACTGGGAAAAGGTGAACCTGACGCTGGCAGACGAGCGCTGGGTACCGGCAGACGATCCGGAAAGCAACGCGGGGCTGGTGCAACGCTGTATGCCGAATGTGTTTGCCCGGGTTCGTTGGGTGCCGCTCTATCGCGGGCTGGGTTTGCAGGAAGATGCGGCTGCGGTCAATGCCGATGTTGAACGTCTGCTACCGCTGGACGTGTTGGTGCTTGGGGTCGGAGCGGATGGCCATACCGCCTCGCTGTTCCCGTTTGGAGATCATCTGCTCGAAAACCTGCGAAGCGACGCGCCGTCACTGTGCCAGACGGTTCCGGCGGCAGGTGATCGCCTGGCGCGCCTGACTCTGACCGGCGCGGTGTTGCAGCGTGCCCGGGTGCGCCTGTTACAAATCAATGGCGAAGAGAAGCGGCGAGTCGTCACCGGCGCTTTCAACGCACAGCCGCGAGAGAAGCCTGTTGCCGCATTCCTGCAGCCGCCGCTGGATATCTTCTATGCACCCAATCATGAGGAGCGCCATGAGCCTGGCTGACAATACGAAAACGCTGGACAGGATATTTGCCTCGGCGCGGGTGCTGCCGGTGATCAGTCTGCGCCGGACAGAAGACGCGTTGCCGTTGGCCGATGCGCTGGAAGAGGGCGGCGTGACGACGCTGGAAATCACCCTGCGTACCTCACCCGCCCTGGGCGCAATCGCTCAGTTGCGCCGAGAGCGGCCGCATCTTTGCGTCGGGGCCGGCACCATACTGGACGGGCGCCAGTACCAGCTGGCGCTGGACGCTGGCGCGCAGTTCGTTGTCACTCCGGGCTGTACCGAAGAATTACTGACGCTCGGACTGGATAGCCCGGTGCCGCTGTTGCCGGGCGTGGCCACGGCGTCCGAGATTTTGCAGGGCTACCGCTTCGGCTATCGACGTTTCAAGCTGTATCCGGCGGAAGTCTGTGGTGGTATCGCGGCGCTGAAATCTTTTGCCGGACCCTTTGCCGGCATCCGCTTCTGTCCAACCGGCGGGGTGGCGCGGCACAAGGTGCCGGATTACCTCGGACTGGATAACGTGATGGGGGTCGGCGGGACCTGGAT
>CAYZFU010000199.1:0-6326 GCA_964477725.1 uncultured Halopseudomonas sp. | reverse complement strand
CCTCCTCTCCCCCGCCGTGGAGTCGCGCCTGGATCAATGGTCCTTGAGCGCGAAGATGCCGTTGGCGTTGCGCCAGTAGCCCTTGTAATCCAGTCCAAAACCAAAGATGTAACGGTCCTGCACATCCAGACCGGTGAAATCGGCGCGCATGCCCGGATAGGCTTTGCGCTCGTGGACCTTGTCGAGCAATACCGCCGTGAGCACCTGCTTGGCGCCAGCATCACGGCAATATTCCACGATCGCGGCCAGCGTATGTCCTTCGTCGAGAATGTCATCAATGATCAACACAGTACGGTCGACCAGCGAGTGCTCGGCCCGCGCCTTCCAGAACAGCTCGCCACCGGTGAGCTTGTTGCGATAGCGCGTCGCATGCAGATATCCCACCTCCATCGGAAAATCCAGGCGAGTGACCAGTTGACCGGCGATGATCAAGCCACCATTCATCACGCTATAGACGATGGGATTGCTGTCGGCCAGTTGCTGGTTGATGGACGCTGCCATCTCGTCCATGGCGGCTTCGACCTGCTGCGCCGTGAACAGGCAATCAGCCTCGGCCATTACCTGCTTGATATGTTCCAGATCGACCGACATGAGATTCTCCAGTGGGTGCCGCGAAAAAAGGGGCGAAAAATACTCAGCTTGTCGGGTAAACGCAAGCGCACGAAGGACCGGTCGTCGCGTATTGAAGACCACTCGCTTCCTGAGGTTCATGGCAAAATGTGCTGCGAAACCCTAAGCTATACGCCGATTCTATGGCCCCGCACGAGAACGCCTCCTGATGAATGTCAAAGAAATACGCCATCCGCTAATCCGTCACAAGCTGGGCCTGATGCGCCGGGCTGACATCAGCACGAAGAATTTCCGCGAACTGGCGCAGGAAGTCGCCTCCCTGCTCACCTACGAAGCAACCCAGGACATGGCTGTCGAAGAGCATAGCATCCAGGGCTGGTGCGGTGAGGTGAAGGTCGAGAAGCTCTCCGGCAAGAAGGTCACCGTCGTGCCAATCCTGCGCGCAGGGCTGGGCATGCTTGATGGCGTGCTCAGCCTGATTCCGAGTGCCAAGGTCAGCGTGATCGGCCTGGTCCGAAACGAGCAGACCCTGGAAGCCGACACTTATCTGGAAAAACTCGTCGGCAGCATGAACCAGCGCATGGCACTGATCATTGACCCCATGCTTGCCACCGGCGGTTCCATGGTCGCTACCATCGACATGCTCAAACGCGCTGGCGCGCGAGAAATTCGTGCTTTGGTACTGGTCGCCGCGCCGGAAGGGATTGCCCGCGTAAACGCTGCGCACCCCGACGTACAGATCTATACCGCCTCGATCGATGAGCGTCTGAACGAGCACGGCTACATCATTCCGGGCCTTGGCGACGCCGGCGACAAGATCTTCGGAACCAAGCAGAAGGACGTCCAGTGATGCAGGAAATCCAGACCACCGGCTGGCGCAGTGCACTGGCCGGCTCACAGATGCTGTTCGTTGCCTTCGGCGCGCTGGTGCTCATGCCCTTGATCACCGGCATGAACCCGAGCGTCGCGCTGTTCACCGCGGGCATCGGGACTCTGATATTCCAGTTCATCACCCAGCGTCATATTCCGGTTTTCCTGGCCTCGAGCTTCGCCTTCATTGCGCCAATCCTTTATGCCAACCAGACCTGGGGTCTGCCGGCCACGCTGGGTGGTCTGCTTGCCGCAGGCCTGGTGTACATTCTGCTGAGCCTGCTGGTCTGGTGGCGCGGGCCGGGATTCATTCAGAAGCTGTTGCCGCCTGTTGTGGTGGGTCCGGTCATCATGGTGATTGGACTCGGGCTGGCCTCGGTCGCGGTGAACATGGCGATGGGCAAGGCCGGCGACGGCAGCGCTCAACTGGTCGAATACAATACCGCCATCATCATCTCGCTGGCGTCGCTGATCACCACCATCATCGTCGCGGTGTATGCGCGCGGGATCTTCCGCCTGGTGCCGATTCTAGCCGGCATTCTTGTCGGCTACTCGCTGTCCTGGATTCTCGGTGTGGTTGATTTCAGCGGCGTAGCCCAGGCCGAATGGGTGTCGATGCCCGGTTTCGTCGCGCCGGAATTTCACCTGGCGGCCATTCTGTTCATGCTGCCGGTAGCGATTGCACCCGCAATCGAGCATATCGGCGACGTCCTCGCCATCGGCTCGGTAACCGGCAAGGACTATATGCGCAAGCCGGGCTTGCAGCGCACCCTGCTTGGCGACGGAGTCGCCACCTCCGCCGCAGCGATGCTGGGCGGCCCACCCAACACCACCTACTCGGAAGTGACGGGCGCAGTCATGCTGACACGCAATTTCAATCCGAACGTGATGATCTGGGCAGCGGTGTTTGCCATCGGCCTGGCCTTCGTCAGCAAGTTCGGCGCGGTATTGCTGAGCATGCCCGTGCCCGTCATGGGCGGCATCCTCTGCCTGCTGTTTGGCTCGATTGCGGTGGTCGGCATGAACACACTGATCCGCCATCAGGTCGATTTTTCCCAGGCGCGTAATCTGTGCATCGTCTCGGTCACGCTGGTATTCGGCATTGGCGGCCTGGTCATTGGCAACGAATCGGTCAGCCTGCAGGGCATCAGCCTGTGCGGTGTCGTGGCGATTCTTCTCAACCTGATTCTGCCTGCCGAACGCGGCCCGGTTAAGCCCGCCTGAAAGCTCTGTCCGCCTCAGCGGCGCCAGCATTTGGCGTCGCTGGGCGAACGACGACCAACCTGGTCCAGCGAGTAGTTCGCACAGGTGTCGCCCGCCATCATCCCGCCCGACCGGGCCGTCGCGGTAATCGAATAGCTATGGGTATCCGCAGCCAGCGACAGGTTGTATACCGGCGTGCCGCTGACCGGTACCTGTGAAACCAGGCCGTTGACAGTGCCGACATCATAGGCACCGTGGCGCGTATAGTGACGCTCGAGCAGTTGGGCGTTTTCAAGCATCAGCGCAGTCACCTCCGCGCGTCGGGTTTGCCGGACATGCTCGATGTAGCTCGGATAGGCAATCGCTGCGAGAATCCCGACGATCACCACGACCACCATAACCTCGATAAGTGTGAAGCCTTTGTAACCGTAGTTGCGCATCGCATCGCTCCTTCTTTACATCAACTGGCGCCACATGATGCGGCTGAACTCGCAGCGGCTATTGCCCACTACGGACGTCATACCGTCCGAACCTGGCAGCAGGTAGTACTCATCTCCGCAGGGAGGTGGCGGCGGACAATCGTCTTCGATGCAGTCGCATTGCTCGCCTCCGGTGCACGGCTGTTGCTCCGGAGGCCTTCTCACCAGGTTCAATTTGCCCGGCAGGCCGATATCCAGGTCCATCCCGGCGGCGGCATCGTCGTTGCCATCGACCAGCCGATCGCCATCGGTATCGATGGTTGCGCTCGGCAACATGCCGCCGGAATGGATATCCAGAACCATCAGCCAGCCATCGCCTCTGGTGATACAGGGGTCCGCGCCTGTATCGCGGATAAGCCCGGTGGTGAAGATGACTCGGCTCCCCTGGGTAATGAAGTCTCGCGTTACCCGCTCGCCGGTATTCACCCCGTTCTGGACAAGCGGAAGCATCCATCCGCTTTGCGAGTTCCAGTCGACCCGGCGCTGACTTACTGACCTGAACGTCGCGTCGCCGCGCGTTTGCTCGCCGACAATGGTCTGCGCCAGCAGATCTGCTGCCTCAAGACCGCCGGCGCTGCCAGGCCGGTCCCACACTGCATAGAACGCCTGCTCCGACCGATCGGCCAGGTCGGCGCCTTCGAGAAACTTGCCGGTACCGAACAACAGCAGATGACCGCCCTGAGGATGAGCGACGACTTGCGGTTGGATGGTGATGGGCTGGCCAGCCTGCGCAGTGAATACGGGTGCTCCGGCATGGCCGACCGACCAACTGTCGAGATCGCCGGCCAGGTCAAAGCGCCACAGCTGACCTTTCAGATCGCCAGCATAGGCCGCGATGATATTGCCCCCGGCATCGCTAACCAGTTGGGGCGTCGAGAGCCCGTTGTTACCCGGCTCGCCTACTTCCAGGCGCTTGAGCTGGGCTCCGCTGACAGCATCGAGCACATACAGCACCGCCTGGCCATTCGAGCTGCCGTAGCCATTTCCGCTGAGCATGACCCAGCGTCCGCCTATCTGTGCTATCAGAGGTCTGGCATAGGTAAAGCCGAGATCGCTCCAGCCCTGGTCGTCCGCATTGACCTCCCACAAGGCGCCCAGCGCGCTATCGCCGTGAATCTGGTCGAACAGGCGAAGCCCGAACAGACCCTTGCCACCCGCGCCCATCCCGCCGACGGCGATAGTGGTCCAGCCGTCGCTCACCGGAACGTCGGCCAGGGTAATCGGGCCGTCCATTCCTGATTCATGCGCTTGACCGAAGTCCGGCCGGGCTCGGTTGCCCAGATGGCGATGCATCGCCGCAGGCAGAAAAGCATAGCGATGCGCCCCGTTGTCGGCTTCGATCACGTGCACCAGCCCATCATTGGCGCCGGTAACCAGCGAAGCGGTCATCTCGCGGCGCTTGATTGCAAGATAGGCGGCATAGCCAGGCGCAGCGGACGGAGCCAACACCCCGGTCGGACTGGCCAGCGCAAGTGGTGAAGCGATGATGTCACCGAGCAACAGGTTACGACGACGCAGGCCGGGGACAGACGCTCCGCGTGCCCAATCGAGCAACTCCTGGCCAATGTCGTCACCATCCAGACCGGCTCTGCTCGCCTCATCATCGAGCAGCCTTCGCTGGCCTTGCGAAAGCCTGGCGTAGGTGGATGCGTCAAGCGTGACGGCCCCAGCCAGCCCGGACACGTCCGCCTCGCGCCATGTCTGGTACAGCCGGGCTCGGTTGGTCGGGCGTAACGTTTGGTCAGTACTCCAGAGTTGCTGGCCGAGCTCCCCGTGTTCGTCCAGACGATACGCCTCGACCGCTCCGCTCCAGCCGTCGGGGTTGTAGCGCGTCCGGTAAAATAGCGAACCGTCGCTGAGCTCGGCTGCGCTGCTGATGCCACCGCCACCAGAGCCGGCCGCAGCGTTGATTCCCTGCAAAGCGCCGTCCAGCGCAGCGGCCAACTCCGCGCGGCTGGATGCTGTGTAATAACTGCCATTTCCCGCCTGCGCAACGCTACGCAGACGCGCATCATCGACAGCGAAACCCACCGTATAGGTGCGCATGTTCTGCAGCGGAAACTGCGGATCATCGAAACTGACGCCCGCCTGATCAACCGGATCGCCTGCTCCGTTCGCGCCGCGAAAGTCGGTGTCATAGGCGAACGCGGCAATGTCATCCAGATAGAACGTGCTGCCCGCTACGGACAGATCGTCGTCCTCCCTGTCCCCCTGAATGTCCCCGTCCCAGTCGGGCAGGTTGAACGAGCCGGCCGCCTGCGGGTTATCGCCATCGCCGTCTTCCTGCAGGCTGGTCGGAAACTGATTGTCATAGGTTGGCAGGCCGTCGGTCAGGATGAGCCCGAAGCTTCGCTGACAGCGATATTCGATAGGACTGTCGAACTGCTCGCGACTTGCGCTCAAGCTCGACTGGGGATAAAAAGTCCGCAGTCCACGCATATATCGGGTTACTTCGTAGTACGTCTCGGCGAGCGGCGTATAGGTACGGTTTTCCGCAGTGCTCGGTGCGGCAGCCGCAAGCGTGGACTGGATCCGAGCGAAGCGTTCCTCCCCTGCCTCTTCGCCCGCGGCGACGGAGCCGACTTCCACTGCCAGGCGGCCACCTGGTGCATCACGGTTGCGGCCGAAGCCCTGCGTTTCGCGAAACAGGAACAGGCCGAAGCGTACGTTGCGGTTGCTCGAGATCAACTCCTGCGCCGCTTGCCGGGCCACGTCCAGACGTGTCTGCCCGGTACCCGGCACGCGGTTGAGAACCATGCTGGAGGAATTATCGAACAGCATCACCACGTTCGGCGGCACCGCCGTGTTCGCCAGAATCGGTCCGCTTAATGGGGAGAATGCCTGCACTGAGCTGGCACAGCCGAGCGTCAGCAGTATGCCAGTCAAGAGCCCGACCCAGCGGGGCGCGGTTCGCGCCGGCCATTCAGATGATGGTAAGAACATAGATCGCCTCCAGTACCGTCCTGGTGTTGCCATGGGAGCTGACCACCAGGATGCGATACAGCTCGCCGGGCGCCTGGCTACGAGTATTGGCCGGTGCCAGCGCACTGCCCAGGGCAACCACGCGGTACCACACGTCCATCCGATTGGTTGCCTCGCTCGGCGAAACCGAGACCCAGCCGTTTCCCGGTGATCCGGGATGATCGATATCCAGGGCACTGTCGGGGAGGTCACACTGCTCCGCCGCGCAGGTTGCAGCAACAC
>CAYZFU010000198.1:0-6329 GCA_964477725.1 uncultured Halopseudomonas sp. | reverse complement strand
CGAGCATCGTTATATTGCCGGCAGCGACTACACAATCGCCGATATGGCCGTATGGCCGTGGTACGGCAATGTTGTAACCAACAAGGTTTACGGCGCGGCCGAGTTTCTTCAGGCGCACAGTTACGAAAACGTAATGCGCTGGGCGGAAGAAATCGAGGCGCGACCGGCAGTCAAGCGCGGGCGGATGGTCAACCGGACCTGGGGCGATACGTCCGAGCAACTGCCCGAGCGGCACGATGCCAGCGACTTTGATCTGCATACCGCGGACAAGCTCGACAAGCAGAGCTGAAGCCCAGGCGCCGGGCCAACCAGCCCGCCGCTACAGTGCTTTCTCGAAGACCTTCGAGTTGCGCTGGTAGTTGTACAGCTGCGCACGCTTGGCCGGCAGCCGCTCGACCGAGCTGGGCGCGAAGCCGCGCTCGCGAAACCAATGAGCGGTGCGTGTGGTAAGCACGAACAGCGTATCGATCTTAAGCGCGCGTGCCTGTGCCTCGATATGCTCGAGCAACTGGTCGCCGCGCTTGCCGTGTCGGTAGCTCGGATCGATCGCCACGCAGGCGAGCTCGGCCGAAGTCGATTCTTCCAGCGGATATAGCGCCGCGCAGCCGATGATCATGCCGTCGCGTTCGATAATGGTGAACTGCCCGATCTCGCGCTCGAGCACCTCGCGCGAACGACGCACCAGAATGCCGGCTTCCTCCAGCGGGCGCAGCAACTCCAGCAAGCCGCCAACATCCTCGATGGTTGCCGTACGAATTTGCTCGAACTGCTCCTGGGTCACCAGCGTGCCGCCACCATCGCGGGTGAACAGTTCGGTCAACAGCGCGCCGTCGTCAGCGAAGCTGACGATATGGCTGCGCCGCAGGCCGGAGTTGCAGGCTTTGCAGGCGGCGGCCAACAGGGTGCCGGGCAGGCTGTTGCCGAGCCTGGCGAGGATGGGCAGGGCTCTGGTCGGCTTGAGCTCGCGTAGCAGGTTGCCCTGATCGTCGAAGATGCCGGTGTCCGGACCGAACAGGATCAGCTTGTCCGCCTCAAGCGAGCTGGCAGCGCTGGTGGCCACGTCCTCGCAGGCCAGATTGAACACTTCGCCGGTCGGCGAATAGCCGATCGATGAGAGCAGGACGATCGACTCTTCGTCCAGATGGCGATTGATCGCCTTGCGGTCGATACGCCGCACTTCGCCGGTATGGTGGAAGTCCACGCCGTCGACTACGCCGATGGGTTTGGCAGTCACGAAATTGCCGCTGACAACGCGTAGTCTCGGGCCTTGCCCGGACGCTACGCACAGCGCCGCCTCGATGGCGATGCGCAGGCTGCCGACGGCATCCATGACCGAGGCCAGCGTGTCGCTGTCGGTAATGCGCAGATCCTTGTGGTAGAGCGATGCGACGCCGCGTGCGGACTGGCGTTCCTCGATTTGCGGTCGCGAGCCATGCACCACTACCAGGCGTACGCCCAGGCTGTTGAGCAGCATGATGTCGTGAACGATGTTGTTGAAATTGGGATGAGCCAGCGCCTCGCCGGGCAGCAACAGCACGAAGGTAGTATCACGGTGCGTGTTGATGTACGGCGTTGAGTGACGAAACCAGTTGACGTAGTCGGACATGCGCGCTGTTCCGCAGAAAAGGGCAGTGTAGGGATAATCATCGACCTGCATCAAGCGCCGCGCACCCCGTGAGCGGGTATGCTATGGGTAAACGAGTAAATCTTGCTGAAGACCGCACAAAGAGAGGCTGCCTGTGAGTTTGCGTTCTGATTCGTTCGAAGTTGTATCCACCCCCGAACAAGCTGTCGATCGCCTGGCGGCCCTTTACGAGCGGGCCACCGCTGCGTTGAGCGACGGTCTCAAGCGCTACATCCGGGACCGGACTCGGCCGACGGCCGAGGAAACCGCAGCGTTTCATTACCCAGAGCTTCGCCTCACCTACGAATGTCCGGGTGAGACCCCGACCAGCGTCCGTGCGTACGCCAAGGTCCAGGTTCCCGGCGTTTACAGCGTGACAGTGACCCAGCCGCAGGCCTTTCGCAAATACCTGCTCGAGCAGCTGCGACCGCTCATGCGCGATTTCACTGTGGTCATCGAGGTCGGTATCAGCGAGCAGCCGATTCCGTATCCGTATGTCGTGGAGGGCGGTGATGAGCTGGCCGGCTCCGGCGTGACGGCCGGCGAACTGGCACGTGTGTTTCCGAGTACCGATCTGGCGGCGGTGACCGACAACAATGCTGACGGGCTGCGAGACTGGGAGGAAATGGATCCGTGGCCGCTGGCACTGTTCGATGCAGCGCGGGTGGATTTTTCACTGCGTCGTCTGGTGCATTACACCGGCAGTGACTGGAAGCACATCCAGCCATGGATTCTTCTGACCAACTACCATCGCTACGTCGATCAGTTCATACGCCATGGACTGGATATGCTCACCGAAGATTCACGCTTCGAACGAATGGTCCTGCCTGGTAACGTGGTGCTCGACCGGAGCATGGGGGAAGGCGACATGCAGGCATTGATCGCCAGTGTCCAGTGGCATCGCTACCAGATGCCGGCGTATCACCTGCAGGCAGCAGATGGCGACGGAATCACCCTGGTCAATATCGGTGTCGGCCCGTCCAATGCCAAGAACATTACCGATCACCTGGCCGTTATGCGTCCACATTGCTGGTTGATGATCGGACACTGCGGCGGGCTGCGCCAGTCGCAGACCATTGGCGATTACGTACTGGCGCACGCCTACATGCGCCGCGACGGCATTCTTGATCGGGTATTGCCGCCGAATATCCCGTTGCCGGCGCTGGCCGAGGTGCAGCAGGCGTTGCAGGAAGCGGCCGCGCAAGTCACCGGTGACCGTGGAGACGCGCTCAAGCGGCGCCTACGTACCGGCACGGTTCTGACCTACGACGACCGCAACTGGGAGCTGCGTTGGGCGCAGGAGCGTCCGCTGATCAATCAGGCGCGGGCGGTGGCGGTCGACATGGAGAGCGGCACCATTGCGGCTCAGGGTTACCGGCTGCGCGTACCTTACGGGACGCTGCTGTGCGTATCAGACAAGCCGCTGCATAGCGAGATCAAGCTGCCAGGCGCGGCAGGCGCTTTCTACGAGCGCGCCGTCACCCAGCATTTGCATATCGGGATCACCGCGCTCGAGCTGTTGCGCAGCGAACTGGCCTCGCTGCACTCGCGCAAATTGCGCAGCTTCGATGAGCCGCCGTTTCGCTAGGTCTCAGGATTGGATTCGGCCGTCAGACAGAAGCGTTCGATCAACTGTTTCAGAATGTTCACCGTCGGCTGAATGCGATCCATGGCAAGGAATTCGTCGGGCTGGTGGGCCTGGTCGATATCGCCCGGGCCGAGGATCAACGTCTGCATGCCGGCCTGATTGAGATACGGACCTTCGGTAGCGAACGCCACGCTGCCGGCGCTATAGCCGGTGAGCTGTTCGCAGGCTTGTACCAAAGGTGCGTTTGCTGGTGTGTCCAGCGGGGGGACGCCCGGGAAGAGCGGCTTGTAGACGATCTCGACCTGGCGTTGCGCAGCGACAAGTTCAAGCCGGCGCCGGATGTCGGCGCGCAGTTCATCGGTATCCATGCCGGGAAGCGGGCGGATGTCGAACTCCAACGCGCATTTGGCGCAAATGCGGTTGGGATTGTCGCCGCCATGGATGCAACCGAGATTCATGGTTGGCACCGGGACGCTGAATAGCGGATCGTTCCAGCGCTCCTGCCATTCCCCCCGCAGGTCGATCAGTTCGGCGATCACCTGGTGCATGGCCTCCAGTGCGCTGCGTCCGAGGGAAGGATCCGAGGAATGTCCGGCCTGGCCGATGATGTCGACTCTTTCCATCAGAATGCCCTTGTGCACCCTTACCGGCTTGAGCCCGGTGGGCTCGCCGATCACCGCATGGCGAGCTTTCGGCTGGCCGCTGGCAGCCAGTGCCCGAGCCCCGCTCATCGAACTCTCTTCGTCGGCGGTGGCCAGCACGATCAGCGGCTGCTGGAAAGGGCGATCCACATAGCCTCGAACGGCCTCGATGATCAGCGGAAAAAAGCCCTTCATGTCGCAGCTGCCCAGCCCGTACCAGCGTCCGTCGGCTTCGGTCAGTGCGAAGGGATCGAAGTTCCACTTCTCCGGATTGCACGGCACCGTGTCGGTGTGCCCGGCCAATACCAGCCCGCCCGGTCCGCTCCCCAGCGTTGCCACCAGATTGGCTTTCCCGGGCTCGTCGTCGATCGGCTGGATGTCACAGGAAAAACCCAGCTGGCCCAACCAGTCAGCCAGCAGAGTGATGACCGGCATGTTGGACTGATCGAACTCGGGCTGGGTGCAGCTGATAGAGGGAGCTTTGAGCAGCGCGTCGAACTGCGCCTTGAGCGAGGGTACGGCCATAAACGGGCTCCTGGCGGCGTAAGCGGTCTTGAACTTCTGACCAGCTTACGCGCCGAGGTTCTGCCCGTCAGCCGAAAATGCCGTGCAGGATGAAGAAAAACGTGATGGAGAGCAGGGCGCCGGCGGGCAAGGTAATCACCCAGGAGCTGAAGATCGTGCCGATCACCCGCAGGTTCAGCGCACCTATTCCGCGCGCCATACCGACACCCAGTACGGCGCCTACCAGCGTATGCGTGGTGGAAACCGGCAGGCCGATGCCTGAAGCGCCAACGACGGTGGCTGCGGTGGCCAGCTCAGCGGCGAAGCCGCGGCTGGGTGTCAGTTCGGTGATGTGCCTGCCGATGGTGGCGATCACCCGGTAACCATAGGTCGCCAGGCCAACGACGATACCGATCGCGCCCAGCAGTAACACCCAGCCCGGAACCACCGACCTGGAGGCGATCTCTCCACCGGAGCTGAGCACTCCGACGATGGCGGCCAACGGACCTACGGCGTTGGCCACGTCATTGGAGCCATGGGCGAAAGCCATAGCGCAGGCGGTGAAGATCATCAAAATGGCGAAGACCTTTTCCACGCTGGCGAAGTGAAAGCTCTTGTCCGCCTCCGGGTCGGCCTTGATGCGTCTGAGCAGTGCGATACCGATCAGCATGATCAGCACGCCCACACCCGCAGCGAGCAGTACGCTCTGCACGGTGGTCAGCTCCAGGCCGACGTGCTTGAGGCCTTTGGTCAGGGTGACTAGCGTGATGATGAAGCCGACCAGGAACATGTAAAACGGTACGTAGCGCTTGGCGTTCTGGAACGGATCTTCAGTATCGAGGATCAGCTTGTGCACGCTCATGAACAACATGAAGGCGACGATGCCTGACAGCAGCGGAGAAATGACCCAGCTGGCGACGATTGGTACCACGCCGCTCCAGTTGACCGCATCCATCGACACGCCGACCGCGCCGAAGCCGATAACCGCGCCGATGATCGAATGGGTGGTGGACACCGGCCAGCCCTTGATCGAGGCGATGAGCAGCCAGGTGCCGGCGGCCAGCAGCGAGGCGAGCATACCGAAGACCATCTCGTCAGGCGAGATCAACTCTGCCTCGACGATGCCGCTGCGGATGGTCTGGGTAACCGAGCCGCCCGCCAGGTAGGCACCGAGAAATTCGAAGACGATGGCAATCATGATCGCCTGCTTGATGGTCAGCGCCTTGGAGCCGACCGAGGTACCCATCGCATTGGCGACATCGTTGGCACCGACGCCCCAGGCCATGAAGAAACCGAAAAGGCAGGCCAGAACGAGCAGGATAGTGCCGTATTCCGCAATCAGGGTCATAACTGAAGAACTCTGTTTTAGATATGCAAGAAAAGACCCGCTCAACGGGCCATGAGCAGTTCCAGACGGTTCCCCACACGCTGGGCGCGGTCGGCCACGTCACCGATCCATTCGATGATCTGATACAGGAACATCACATCGACTGGCGGCCATTCCTTTTCCAGCTTGAACAGCTCGGCGCGCAGCTTGATCTGCAGGTTGTCAGTGTCATGTTCGATGGCGTCGAGCTCATCGATCATGCGCTCGACCAGCGTCACTTCGCGGCCGGAAAAGCCCGTCTCGAGCAATTCATCCAATTCATTCATGGCGCGCAGCGCCTGGGCTGCGGCATCCACCGAGCGCTCCACAAAACGCTTGAACGCCGGCTGCAACGGAGTCGGGATCAGCATCTGACGACCCAGCATCAGGCCGGCGATATCCTTGGCACGGTTGGCGACTTTGTCCTGTACACTGAGCAGTTCCAGAAGGTCGGTGCGCGGCACCGGCAGGAACAGGCTCTTGGGCAGATGAACGCGCACGTCCTTCTTGAGCTTGTCGGCTTCACGTTCCAGCACGCAGATGTGCTGCTGGACCCTCTCGGCTTCGACCCAATCGCCGGCGATCACGGCATCGATGAACGGAGTC
>CAYZFU010000197.1:0-6344 GCA_964477725.1 uncultured Halopseudomonas sp. | reverse complement strand
CTTTCCTGAACGGCAGTCAGCTCGCCTTTGTTGTCGCGAAGGTCGACCGCGACGATTTGCCAGCTGTCTTCGTCGATATAGAAGCGGCGCGTCTGGTATGGGTGGTGATATCCGGTACGCAGGGTGGCATCGACTACCCAGACACGATGCAGCTCGTAGCGCAGCAGCTCCGGGTTCAGGTGCTCGGGCTTCACGATGGTCTCGTAGGGGATGCCTTTCTGATGTACGGCGTAGCTGTTGTACGGCACGATCATTTCCTGCTTGCCTACTAGCTGCCACTCATAGCGATCCGGCGCGCCATTGTAGGAGTCCACCACGTCGGCGGTGGCCAGGCCGCTGGTGTCCGGTTGTACCGAATCATAGGCGAGCGTGGGCAGGCGACGTACCCGGCGGTTGTCCGGGCTGTAGCGCCAGGCCTTGCGAGTACTCAGGACCTGGTCCAGCGGGTCCTGGACCACCAGTGCTGTACCAGCCAATTTGGCGGGAGCGGTGACTACGTACTTGTAATACATCAGCGTGTTGTCGAGATTTTCGAGCGTGGTGCCTTCGCGGTTGTATACGTAGTACAGGTGACGGTCGCGTCGAATCAGGCTGATCTTGCCGTTGACGACGACCGCCTGGTTGTTGATGAAGCGATTCTGCTCGCCCTTGTAGTGCAGGATGTGGTTCCAGATCACCTCCATCCCGTCCTGCGGGATCGGGAAGGGGATACCGGCGACAGCGCCGCGAACGCCATTGCCGTTGGCAATCAATTCAGCGTTGAGCGCATTTTCGCGGGTGGCATCGTAAATGCGCTGGGGAACGGCTGCGCTGCGGCGAGTAGGGAACACCTGCAGGTAATACGCGGGGTAACGCACGAGCAAGGCGCTCAGACCTTCTGGAAGCTGCTGTCGATGCTGGTCAAGGTTGCCGGCGTTGATGCGATAGAGAGCTGCGTCCGTACTGTACGGATCCGGGTGGTGCATCCCGACTTCATATCCTACTGGAGGCTTTACGCCGCCAGTCCAGGCGGGAATAGTGCCTGCCTGGTTGCCTGCAGCCTCGGCTCCGAGCGGCGTCAGATCGCGTCCTAGACGTTCTGCCTGACTGGCGTCCACCTTGGCCTGCGCCTGACCGACGAAAGTGGCCAGCATTGCGATTGCTAACTTCCTGTACATGTTTCACTCTATGCAGCGCGAGCACGGGCAAGCCCCGTCCTCGGGCTGATTCGGGTTGGTATTAAGGGGGAATTTGGCGGGATGCCTGGTTGTTTTTTGCCGATTGTAACCACGAAACGAGACGGCAAACGCAGCGGCTACAAAAAGACACACTTCACATTGACGAACAGCTTGCGGCGGGTGCCGCTGCCCCATGATGGCCAATAGTGGCGCGTCTTTTCGGCGCCTGGAAGTCGTCACATCCGTGCTTGCTGCGCCAACCCCGTCACAAATCCGCCACTGCTTATGTGCCCGGTCCGGGCATTGTCCCTATGCTCCACGCTACGGATACGCTCGGGGCGCAACGCGCCGGGCCATGGCAGGAACAGGGTACGGACATGAGTTCAAAACGGGTTCTGATCGTCGACGATTCGCGCTCCGCTCGCCACGTCTTGAAGCGTCAGCTGGTTCAATACGGAATCACCGTAGATGAGGTGGAGTCGGCCGAAGACGGACTGCAATATCTTCTTTACAACAAGCCGCACGCGATTTTCATGGCTCACATGATGCCCGGTATGGATGGGCTGCAGGCGGTGCGCATCAAGGGCAACCCGGCGACCGGCCTGATACCGATCATGATGTATACCTCCAAGGACGGTGGCGAAGTATACGTCGGGCAGGCGCGCGCGCTGGGCGCGGTCGGCGTGCTACCCAAGGAAATCAAGTCGGTCGACCTCGACGCGGTGCTCCGTTCCTTGCATCTGCTCGATGAAGAGCCTTCCGAAGCTTCCGCGGACGAACGATGGCAGCCGTCTGTTCCCAGCGCAGCCGACCAGACCCGCACCGCGCCTGACGCCGAGATTGCCGCTTCCGGCCCACGGATTACCGAGAACGAGTTTGCAATCCTGGCGCGCGAAGCAGCGGATGACGCCATGGTCCGGCTGTTACGCCCGCATCTCGATGCCCATGCCCGTCGGCTGCAATCGAGCTTCAAGGCGGAGCTGCGAAACCTGCTCGAGAGTATTCCACTCTCGCGGAACGAAGCGCCACATCGACGATGGCCGGCGATCGTCATGGGGGTTGTGTTTGGTGCGGTACTCGCAGGTGCTCTGCCGCAGCTGTTCGATGGGCAGGAACTCAGCGAGCCTGCGCAAGCCGTAGTCGATCAGACATCAACTAGACCTGCCCCATCCAGGGCCGGGTTTTCGCTGGCCTCGATGCCCCTCGGTCAGATGGCTGCACCGGAACGTGACGAGTCGCTTTTGCAGGCTCTCGAATGGGCGGTCAATCGAGACGGGGAATTTGCACCCGGCGCGATGCCCTTCGACGACGCACGGCTGTACTTTGTAGAAGAACTGGCCAAACGCCTGAGTGCGAGCGGTTTCGCTGGCGTGATGCATCTCACTGCGTACTCTGGCAGCTTCTGCATGGTCCCGGACGCAGAAGGCGTCATGAGCGTGGCTCCGCCCGAGCTTCCGGTTACCGAGTGCCAGGACTTCGGCATCGAAGCCGAGCGTCTGGAACGTCGAGCTGAACTCGAGTCGGTTGCGTTCGCTTCTTTCGTCAATCGCCAGCCGCTGTTTGACGATACAGCCTTACGCATGGTGGTCGAGGCTTCGGCAGAGCCTGGTGTACGGGTCGCCTATCCGGTGATCGATGAACAGGTGCTGGCAGGTGAGTGGAACGCGATAGCGCAGCAGAATCAGCGCGTTGAAGTGAAGCTCGTCCAATGAACGTTCGGACGGCTTCGATAGCCGCCCGAATCTGAAACCCTGCTTATGATGTCGAGACGTCCAGCCAGGGCGGCCGCCAATGCCCGGCCGATTCGAGTTGTGCCCACCTGTTGCTGCGCGTCGCACAACGGGAACCAGGCATAGGCGTAGACAGGTTACTAGCCCGGCACCGGCGCGTTTTCCTCCATCAAGCCTTGTTGTTTGGCTGCTTCCCAGAATTCAGGATTCACGGTCGCTGACATCGACGCTACGTTCTGCCTTATCTGTTCCGGCGTGCTGGCACCGTGAAGAACGGAGCTGACGACCGAAGGGGCGTTGCAGAAATGCAGCGCAGCGGTACGTAGATCAACATTGTGATCCTTCGCGAGCTGACGGTAGCGCTCACGTTTCTGCCGTATGTCATCCGGAACGTCGCGACTGTAATTGTAGTATTCGTTCCCTGCAAGATAACCGGAGTTCAACGGTGCCCCCAGCACGAAGGATACATTGCGCTGTTCGGCCAGAGGAAACAGGTTGTTCAGGGCGTCGGCGTGCTTGAGTAGCGAATACTGCGTAGCGAGTAGAATCACGTCCGGATCCGCTTCTTCAATGGCGCGCCGGGCTGGGGGGAGTTCGTTCACACCCATGCCCCATCCTTTGATCAGGCCTTCCTCGCGCATTTTGCTGAGCTCGGGCATGGCTCCCTTCACAGCGGTGTCGAAGTATTCGGTCCATTCGTCGCCCATGTCTTCGTTGTCAGGAGACAAGTCGTGAATGAATACCATGTCCAGGCTCGGCACGCCCATGCGATGCAGGCTGTCTTCTATCGAACGACGGGTCGCCGAAGCGCTGTAGTCGTACTTGTAGTTAAAGTTGTTGGTACCCTGCCAGGCCTCGTGCGAATACCCGGGATCAGGGTAGAGCAAACGGCCAGTCTTGGATGAGAGCAGATAGCTGTCCCGTTCGCGCGGCGACAGCAGCATGGCGTGACGCCGTTCGCTCAGGCCCAAGCCGTACCAGGGAGAAGTGTCGTAGTAACGAATCCCCTGTTCCCAGGCGGTTTGCAGCAGTTCGAGTGCCTGCTCCTCGGACATTTCCCGGCGCTTATCGCCCAGGCCCACCGCGCCGCCGAGCCCGACCCGGTGAGCTGGACGGTAGCGGGACGACTCGCCCGTGTTCATGGGTAGCGACTGCGAAGAGCGGCCAGCTTGTGAGGCTTGGGCACGAGCCAGAGCGGGTGCCAGCGCCAGGCCCGCTCCAGCTATTGCGACATTCGAAAGAAAGGTACGGCGTTGCATGATGCCTCCGAAGGGGTGGGACGAGGACGGATGCTGCGTTGCCTGTAGACGGGCTGGGTCACGACGGGTTCCCGACCCGTCGCAGATGCTAACCAATCGCGGCAAGCAGGAAGATTCTCGGCTACGCTGATTGCCCATGACAGATACCAATCCGAGCCGTTTCGGCCTGCTGCTGATCGGCGACGAAATCCTTAACGGGCGCAAACAGGACGCCCATCTCCCGGCGATGATCCCGCGCTTCGCGCAGCGGGGCCTGGAGATCTCCTGGGTGCGCATGGTTACCGATGATGCGACGCTCATCACCGAAGCACTGCGTCAGACCTTCGCCGGGACGGATGTCGTCTTCAGTTTCGGTGGGATCGGCGCAACGCCGGATGATCTGACGCGGCAGTGTGCCGCCGCCGCTCTGGGCGTCGACGTGGCGCTACATGCGGAGGCGGAGGCCGAGATCCGGGCCCAGCTCGGCGAGCGACTCAACGCCAATCATTTGCGCATGGGCGAGTTTCCTGTCGGTAGCCGCATCATTCCGAACCCTATCAATCGGATTCCCGGGTTCTCGGTCGGACGGCACCATTTCGTGCCGGGGTTTCCCGACATGGCCTGGCCCATGGTCGAGTGGGTGCTGGATCAGGATTACGCGGATGTCCAGGCTCCGGGCCGTCAGGTCAGCCAGACACTTCATCTCACCGATACCAGCGAAGGTCCACTGATCCCCCTGATGGAAGCGCTGCTTCACGAGTTCCCCGAACTGCGCCTGGCCTGTTTACCGGACACGCAAGGGCGGCGCGACGTGGAATTGAGCCTGAAAGGCGAGCCGGAGCGCGTGGTGGCGGGCATGAATCGTCTGCGAGACATGTTGCGCTCGATCGGCGGTTGAGTGTGGCCAGACGCTTCGTTCGTCTGAACTTCCGGGGCGGCCCCAGGGTCCCTCGGGTATCTGTCTGACTTTGGAAAAACGCGATCATGCCTACCCTGAGCTATCGACTTCCCAGTGGCTTGCTGGCCGTGCTGTTCCTGACAACGCTGTTGTCCGGTTGTGGCATCAACAATATTCCGCGTTACGACGAACAGGTGAAATCAGCCTGGTCGCAGGTAGAAAACCAGTACCAGCGCCGCGCCGACCTTATTCCGAACCTGGTAGAGACGGTTCAGGGGTTCGCCCGCCAGGAGCGCGAGACGCTGCGTGAAGTGACCGAAGCCCGGTCCAGGGCTACATCTATTCAGATCAGCGCCGAAGATCTGGACGACCCGGAGAAAATGCGTCAATTCGAGCAGGCCCAGGCACAGTTGACTGGTGCGCTCAGCCGGCTGATGGCGGTATCCGAACGGTATCCGGAGCTACGTTCGAACGAGAATTTCCTGGCGTTGCAATCGCAACTGGAGGGCACCGAGAACCGCATCGCCGTAGCTCGCCGCGATTACGTCCAGGCTGTCGAGCGGTATAACACCGAGATTCGCACCTTCCCGGGCCGCATCTGGCACGGCATTCTCTACAGCGATATGCCCCTGCGGGAAAACTTCGAAGCGACAGCGGCGAACGCTGATCAGGCTCCACGGGTGCAGTTCGAATGAGGCTTGTTAGCCTGGGCCTGTTGGGCCTGCTGTTCTGGGCGACAGGCGTGGTTGCCCAGCAAGGCTCCGACGACACCGCTCTACCTGCCCTCACCGGTCGGGTAGTGGACGAAGCCGGACTTCTGGATACACAGGCCGAGGCCAGGTTGACCCAGATGCTTGCCGCCCACGAACAGGCGACCGGCGAGCAGGTAGTCGTGGTGACCGTTCCCGATCTGCAGGGGCAAAGCATCGAGGAGTACGGCGTCGAGCTTGGTCGTAGCTGGGGTATCGGGCAGCAAGGGGAGGATAATGGCGCGTTGCTGATTGTCGCGCGGGACGACCGTCGGGTCCGGATAGAAGTCGGCTATGGTCTCGAAGGTCGGCTGACCGACGCGCAATCGTCTATCATCATCAACCGTATCCTCCTGCCTGCGTTCCGCCAAGGCGAATTCGAACGGGGGATCGTCGAGGGCACCCAGGCGATCATCAGTGTGCTGGGCGGCGATCCTTTGCGGGTGCCGGCCCAGCAGCCTGGCGCCCAGCGGCCTGAGCGACCACCGGTAGGTATATTCATACTTCTGTTGTTCATCGTGCTCGGCATGCTGGGCGGCGGACGCGGAGGACGTGGTGGCCGGCGCGGTCGT
>CAYZFU010000196.1:0-6344 GCA_964477725.1 uncultured Halopseudomonas sp. | reverse complement strand
CCGGTGCCGGTGCTAATGCCTGTGCCGGTATCCGAACCAACGGCCGTTCTGCTGTCAGTAGTGGTAGTCGGCCCGGTCGTCGTACCGGCGCCAGTGGTGGATCCTGCTCCGGTCGCGGTGCCGGTGGTGGCTCCCCCGCCGGCAGCAGTGCCGGACCCGGTATTGGTGCCGGTGGCTGCATCGACGCCAGTCGTGGTGCGCGCTCCGGTAGTACTGCCGGCCGATCCGGCAGCGGTTTGTGCCAGCGCCAACGGGGCGCCAAGGCCGAGGGATGCAAAAGTAATCGCGGCAGTAAGAGTCTTCAAAGTGTTCATGGGCACTTCTCCTTCTCATTGAGTGAGCAAGCACGACACACCGGTCGACTATCGACCTACTACCTGTACTGCTTCAATGGCGCATCGCGTGTTTCCAGGACTGGCGAGCCGAATTTGCCATGCGACCGAAGCTGTATAAAATCGATACATGCAAAAAAAATACTCGCTCAAGAGAAACACCTCGTTTCTCACAGCTGCCTGGTCCAGCGCCAACGGCTTGCAGCAAACATTGCTGGTGTTTGTTGTGCTTCCGCTCATGCTGCTAACGGCACTGGGTATACGTATTGGCCTCCAACAAGCGAACCAGTTCCAGGAACAGCGCCTTAAAAACGATCTCGAGCTTATCGGTCGGGCCATCAGCATTCCGGTCGGCGCGGCCTTGAGCCAGGGCGACCAGGGCCAAATCGAGTTGGCGCTTGGCTCGGTATTCGTCCTCGGAGAGGTCTACGGCGCGTCTGTCTTCGATGTAAACGGTGTGCGGATCGCTTCGGCCGGCATTACTGAAAGCGACCTGTCGCGCTCGACCATCCCTGAACGCATCGTAACCACCGGAGAAGGCCAGGAGGGCTACAGTCGGGTCGCCGGCCGCGAGCTGTTCTCGCATTTTCTGCCCCTGTTCGACGCTGCCGGCCAGATTCAGGGCCTGATTCAGATAACCCGGCTGGCGAGCGATTTTCGTCAGGCACTGGATCGTTTCACCATCATCGCCTGGCTGATCTGGGGCCTGCTCAGCATCACCATCCTGGCTGCGGTGCTGCTCGGTCACCATGGTGGGATCGGACGCTACGTCGATCGACTCCTCGATCACATGCGTCGGGTAGCCCAAGGGGACCATTCACACCGCGCGGCGCTGGATGGCCCGCAGGAGGTTGCCTCGCTGGCCGAAGGGCTGAACCGGATGCTCGACAGCATCGAGGAGGCCAACCGCGAGCTCGACGAGCACCGTCGAGCCGAGACAGAGCTGTTGAGACGACTCAAGGACAACGAAAAGATGGCAGCCATCGGCAGCATGGCTCGCGGCATAGCCCACGAGCTGGGTGCCCCGTTAAGCGTGATCGACGGCAGAGCTCGCCGTCTTGAACGCTCACCCACCCTGGATGAACAGCAGAAGCATCAGCTGCTGGGCATTCGGTCCCAGGTAGCACGCCTCACCCGCACGGTCCGCCAGTTGCTCGATTATTGTCGGCCCGCCGCGCCGCAACCACGAAAACTAGACCCTCGGTTGCTGGTCGAGAATGTTGCGGAGGCCATGCGTCCCGAGGCCGACTCTCGTGCCAGGTTACTGACAGTGCAGGCACCGCTAGAGATATCTTCGGTCCTCGGCGATCCCGGACGCCTGGAACTGGCGCTGCTCAATCTGGTGCGCAACGCACTGCAGGCTTCGCTGCGTGAGGTGCGCATCGCTCTCTCGGCCGACTCCTCCTCGTTGTACATCGCGGTCAGCGATGACGGGCCGGGGCTGCCGGACCTTCCCGCGGAACAACTGCTGGAACCCTTCTACACCACCAAATCACCCGGCGAGGGTACCGGCCTTGGCCTGGCTATCGTGCAGACCGTAGCCGAAGAGCACCAGGGACAACTCACTTTAAGCAATGCGCCGGGCGGCGGCTGCGAAGCGCGGCTGTCGTTGCCGCTATTGACGAAACCGGACTCGGAGACAGCATGACTTACAAAGAGCACATCGTACTCATCGAGGACGACCGCGGGCTGCGTGAACTGCTGCAGGAAGAGCTGGAAGCCGAAGGTTACTCGGTGACCGCCTGCGCTGACGCCGAAACCGGTCTGCTGGCGATTCGCGACCACCTGCCGGAGCTGGTCATCAGTGACCTGAGGTTGCCGGGTGCCGACGGGCTGAGCCTGCTGCCGGCGATATCGCAATGCTCACCCAAACCGTCGACACTGATCATCACAGCTTTCGGCTCGGTCCAGCAGGCAGTCGAATCGCTCAAGGCCGGTGCCGACGACTTTCTGACCAAGCCGCTGGAGATGGATCATTTCCTGCTTACCGTCAGCCGTTTGCTGGACAATCGGCGCCTGCGCAGCGAAGTGCAGCGTTACCGCTCTATTCTGGGTGTGGAGCAGTTCCACGGCATCATCGGCCAGAGCCCGGCGATGCAGCAGCTGTTCCACCAGATTCGCCAGATCGCCGGTGCCGACGGACCGGTACTGATTCTCGGCGAGAGCGGCACCGGCAAGGAGCTGGTCGCGCGGGCTGTTCATGAGCAAAGCTCACGCAAGAATCAGCCATACCTGGTGGTTAACTGCGGCGGCATCCCTGGCGAGCTCATGGAGAGCGAGTTCTTCGGCCACGCTGCGGGCGCGTTCACCGGGGCCAGAACCCAGCGCGCCGGTCTGTTTCAGCAGGCAGACGGCGGCACGCTGATGCTCGACGAGCTCGGCGAGATGCCACCACCCTTGCAGGCCAAACTTCTGCGCGCCCTGCAGGACGGACGCGTGCGTCCGGTCGGCAGCGATCACGAGATCCAGGTCGACGTCAGGGTCATCGCTGCCACCAATCGCAATCTGACCGAGGCAGTCTCCGAAGGTACCTTTCGCGAGGATCTGTACTATCGCCTGGAAACCTTCGGCATCCAGATTCCACCGCTGCGCTCGCGCCGCGACGATATCCGGCCGCTGGCAGAGTTCTTCCTGACGCGGTTCAATGCGCGGCAGGGTCGTAGCGTAAAGGGCTTCAGCGACGACACCCTGGCGCTGCTCGCCAGCTACGGATTTCCCGGGAACGTCCGCGAATTGCAGAACGCAGTCGAACGGGCAGCGACGTTCTGTGATACGCCTCTGATCGAACCGCGCCATTTGCCGGAGCGAATGCTTGGCGCCGCGGCTGCCGAGCCATCCACCAACGAGGTCGCGGTGGGTGAACAAAGCGATTTGGCGGCGGCAGAATCGCTGCCCGATCTGGAAACGGTACAGCGCAAGCATATACATCGCGTCCTGACCGCTACCCAGGGCAACAAGCGCAAGGCGGCAGACATCCTCGGGATTACCCGGCGCACCCTGTATCGCTGGCTGGAATGAGGCGGCGTTAATAAGCCGGCCGCATGCCGGGCGATTCCGCCGGCTGTTAACGCTGGCCTACCGTGCCTATTCGCCCTAGGTTGAAAGCACTCAAACGGAGGGGTCGCATGATTTTTGCCAAGGCGTTTTTTGACATCGGCGTGTTCACCAATCAGCGCGAGGCGCAACAGCAGTTCTGGACCGAACGCGCCGGTCTGCCCTTCGATCATACGCAAAAGCTCGGTGGTGGCGTGCTGCAACATCGTTACCGGGCGGATGAAGCCGTATTGAAATTGAACGATGCCCGTGACCCGCTGATCGATGTCGGACCTGGCCCAATTCGCGAGATTCTGGTAGCCAGCTCGACCGTCACCAATCCTCTTGAACTGAGGGATGCAGATGGCAACCGGGTAACGCTGGTGCCGCCAGGCCATGAGGATATCCACGGCTTGGCCGCACAGCTCGTGGTGAGCGATCCGACGCTTAGCTTGTCGTTCTACCGTGACGCCCTCGGCATGACCGCGGTCGCCGAGAACCGCCTGCACTGCGGTCGCGGGCAGCTGCGGCTCGTGGCTGGCGATACGGGCAATGCGTCGGAGCAACCACTGGCCGCGCGCGGCATTCGCTATCTGACATTCCAGGTATTTGACTGCGATGAGGCATTCGCCAGTGCAGTGTCCGCCGGCGCTACCGTCGCAAGGGAGCCGACAACGCTCGGCAGCACCGCGCGCATCGCCTTTGTGCGGGACCCCGACGGAACCTGGATCGAGTTATCGCAGCGCGCCTCGGTAACCGGTCAGCCAGTCTGACGGCGTACGCCTGACGCAGATCTTTACGAAGTCTTTACGCTGCCGGGATCGCGGTTGACGGTTGACACAGTACACTGGCGCCACGATTTCTGCAGAGACCTCTCCACGATGAATTCCGCTTCATCCGTCAAGCGCCGGCGCCGTGCCTGGCTCGTCACGGCGGTAGTTCTGATCCTTGCACTCGCCGGCTGGTATAGCTGGTCAAGCAACGTGAATCGCCAGCCCGCGTTTGCCACCGCGACGGTCGAGCGCGGCGACGTCGAAGACAGCATCACCGCCCTGGGAACCCTGGAGCCACTTAACTACGTGGACGTCGGCACGCAGGTGTCTGGCCAGCTCAGCGTGCTGCACGTGCAGCCGGGCGATCAGGTCGAAGAAGGTCAGTTACTCGCTGAAATCGACCCGACGGTGTACCTCGCCCGAGTGGAAGCCACCCGGGCGCAACTGGCCAATCTGCGCGCGCAACTGGCCGATCGGGAAGCGCAGCAAACGCTGGCGCGCCTGCAGGCCGAACGGCAGCGCAACCTGATCAAGCTCGACGCGACCAGCCAGGAACAGGTCGAAAGCGCAGAGGCCACACTGCGCTCGGCCACCGCCCAGATCCAGGCGATCAAAGCGCAGATTCGTCAGACGGAATCGGCTCTCAAGGGCGAGGAAGCCGACCTCAACTACACGCGTATCTACGCACCCATGGGCGGTACGGTGGTACAACAACTGGCCAACCAGGGACAGACGCTCAACGCCAACCAGACAGCGCCGATCATCGTGCAGATCGCCGACCTCAGTACCATGACCGTCCGCACCCAGGTGTCGGAAGCGGATATCGCCCAGCTGCAAGTGGGCATGCCCGCCTACTTTTCCACGCTTGGCCAGCCTCATCGGCGCTGGGAGGGCACGCTGCGCCAGATCCTGCCGACACCGGAAGTTCTGAACAACGTGGTGTTGTTCAATGCCTTGTTCGACGTACCCAACCCGGACGGCAACCTGCTCCCGCAGATGAGCGCGCAGGTCTTTTTCGTGCGTGCCGCAGCGCAGGATGTGCTGACGATTCCGGTCAGTGCCTTGCAGCCGCCCGCAGCCGGGCGAAGCCCGGGAGACCAGCGCCACGAGCAGGTACAGGTACTCGGTACCGATGGTGAGCCGAAGCCTCGGGCGATTCGCGTCGGCACACGCAACCGGGTCTCGGTTGAGGTCATCGAAGGGCTCGAGCAAGGCGAGCAGGTGATTACCGGGCGGGTAAACGGCTCGGCTGGCGAAACCCGTAGCGGCCCGCCCCGCCGGTACATGTGACATGTGCGGATCATTGATCAGCCTACGGGATATCACCCGCACCTACCGCAACGGTGAACTGTCTACCACCGTGCTGCACGGCGTCTCGCTGGCCATCGAGGAAGGCGAGTTCGTTGCAATCATGGGGGCATCCGGTTCCGGCAAGTCGACGCTGATGCACCTGCTGGGCTGTCTGGACAAGCCCACCAGCGGCAGCTATCGGTTCGCTGGTGAAAACGTTGCCGACCTCGACAAGGATGAACTGGCCAGCCTCCGGCGCAAGACGTTCGGGTTCATATTCCAGAGCTATCATCTCATTCCCTCCGCCACGGCCACCGAAAATGTCGAGGTGCCGGCTATCTACGCAGGCATGCCGCGGCTTGAGCGGCACGCCCGGGCGCAGGCGCTGCTGGGCGAGCTGGGCCTGGGCGAGCGACTCGGCAACCGCCCCAGCCAGCTGTCCGGCGGCCAGCAGCAACGGGTATCGATTGCCCGCGCACTGATGAACGACGCCCGGGTCATTCTCGCCGATGAGCCAACCGGCGCGCTGGACAGCAAGAGCGGCGCAGACGTACTGGCCTTGCTCAAGCAGCTGCATGCCCGTGGCAAAACAGTGATCGTCATCACCCACGACCGCGAAGTGGCAAGCCACGCCGATCGTCTGGTGGAAATCCGCGACGGGCATATCATTCACGACAGCGGCGCGGTCGGGCGTGCCGGGCAGCCGTCCTCAACCACAGACGCGGCACCGAGGCCGGAGCCGGGAACCGCGCGGCGCGCTGCCCTGGCCGATACCGGCGAAGCCGTGCGAATGGCCCTGCGCGCTCTGCAAGCCAACCTGTTTCGCACCGTGCTGACCCTGCTTGGCATCGTCATCGGTGTGGCCTCGGTGGTTGTGATGCTGGCTGTCGGCAACGGCGCACGTCAGGACGTGGTC
>CAYZFU010000195.1:0-6348 GCA_964477725.1 uncultured Halopseudomonas sp. | reverse complement strand
CGCCGGGCAAATCGATGCCTTCGCCGAACGCGCCGCCAAGCACGGCGAAGCCGATACCCTGCGACGTGTCGGTAAAACGGTCGAGGAAGGCCTGGCGCTCGGCTTCGCTCATATTGCGCGATTGCTCCCATACCGGCACGTCGGGGTGATGGATGCGCACATGATCGAGCACCTGCTGTAGGTAGGCGTAGCTGCTGAAAAACGCCAGGTAATTGCCCGGCTGGCTCCTGTATCGGTCAGCCAGCACCCGGCCGATCGCCTCGAGGCTGCCGCCACGGTGCTGGTAACGCGTCGACACATTGCGTGCGACGCTCACTTCCACTTGATCGGCTGAAAAGGGCGATTCGACCTCCAACCAACGGGTACGCGAGGGCAGCCCAAGCAGGTCCATGTAATACCGAGACGGGCTCAGGGTAGCGGAGAACAGCGTTGCGCTATGAGCCAGCGCGAAACGCGTGGCCAGATAGGGCGCCGGAACGATGTTGCGCAGGCAGAGCGTGGAGAGTGTGCGCTTTCCGGGCCGTGCGTGACGGGTTACATCAAAAAGGGAGTGGTCGCCGTAGGTTTCCGCCAGCCGGGTGAACAACATGGCGTCGAGGTAAAAGCGCAGCAGTGCGGCATCGTTGCCGGTGGGCTGGTCGGTCAGATGGTCGGTGATGGCGCTGACGGCTTTCTGCAAGCTGAGTATGAACAGGTCGGCGATAGCTGGATAGATTTGGTAATCCGCCTGCTGCTCCTTGTGTAGCTGGTTCCAGTGGCGGTTGACGCGATCCAGCGATGACTTGAGCGCCTTCGGCGCGACCGCGCGCATCTTGTTGAAGCGGCATTGATCGAGTTCGGCTGTGTACATGCCGCGCCCGCGATCGACCAGGTTGTGTGCTTCGTCCACCAGAAGAGTCACGCGCCACTCGTTGAGCAGGGTGAGCCCGAAGAGCAGTGCAGTCATATCGAAGTAGTAGTTGTAATCACACACCACCACGTCTACCCAGCGGCATAGCTCCTGGCTCAGATAATACGGGCAGACCTGATGTTTTAGCGCAACCTCGCGAACCTGCTGCTGCGCAAGCCAGTTGCTCGCCAATGCTTCCTGGCGAGCGGCCGGCAGTCGATCGTAGAAGCCTGTCGCCAACGGGCAGGATTCCCCATGGCAGGCGCGGTCCGGATACTCGCAAGCCTTGTCCCGCGCCACGTGCTCCAGCACCCGCAGCGGCATCGACGCTTCCTGACTGCGCAGCACCGCCAGTGCATCGAGCGCCAGGCGCCGGCCCGGTGTTTTCGCGGTGAGAAAAAACAGGCGGTCGAGGTTCTGCCCCGGGAAGGCCTTGAGTTGCGGGAACAGAGTGGCCAGCGTCTTGCCGATGCCTGTGGTGGCCTGCGTCATCAGGGTGTTGCCATCGCGGGCAGCGCGATACACGGCTTCGGCCAGTTGACGCTGGCCCTTGCGGAAACTGTCGAACGGAAAGCGCAACTGCTCCAGGCTGGCATTGCGCGCCTGGCGATGCGCATCTTCCTGACGCGCCCAGGCGACGAAGCGCGAGCATTGCAGTTCGAAGAATTCGCGCAGGGTCGCGGCATCGAAGCGCTCACGGAATACGGTTTCCTTCTGCGTGATCACGTTGTAATACACGACGGCTAGATCGATCTCCTCGAGCTCCTGCTCGGCGCACATCAGGTGCCCGTAGATCTTCGCCTGGGCCCAGTGCAGCATCCGGTGGTTCTGCGGAATCCGCTGAACATCGCCGCGGTGGGTCTTGATCTCTTCAAGCAGATTGGCCTGCGGGTCGTAACCATCGGCGCGGCCGGCTACCAGCAAGCCCGGATATTCGCCAGCGAGCGTGACTTCGCTGAGGTAGTCCGCGCCTCTGCGCAACACCACTGTGCGATGTCCGGCGATTCCTTCCTGTGCAGTTGGCGCGGGGGTGAAGCGCAGGTCCAGGTCGCCTTCCTTGGCAGTGAACTCGCACAGCGCCCGTACCGCGATACGATAGTTCATTGCTCGGCCCATCGTACCTGGCAGACGTCTACCGGGATGTCATGGAGCGAACAGAACGCCAGCCAACGGCGCTGATTGTCCTGCAGCCTGTCGCCAGGACCCTTCACCTCGATCATCCGATAGCGTCGTTCGGAAGGCCAGAACTGGATCAGATCGGGCATGCCTGAGCGGTTGGACTTGATGTCATCGAGCAGACGGTCGAAACAGGCTTTGAGTTGCCTCGCCGGCAGACACCGCAGCGCCAGATCGAGCAGCGGCTCGCCCAGTGCTCCCCAATATACGAAAGGTGATTGCAAGCCGTGTTTGTCGCGAAAGGTCGCGCGGATGGTCGCGGTATAGCTGCCGTCTTCCAGTTCGGCAAAGCCTTTTGCGAACCAGCTTTGCCGCCGGGTGCGGAAGTCGGCATCCAGCAGGTCCGCAGGCGCAGCCTGGAAAGGATGGAAGAAGGCGCCCGGCAGCGGAGCGAAGATCGCCTCCCAGAACAACAGGCCGAACAGGCTGTTTATGAGCGTGTTCTCCACGTAGAAGGCGGGTGCGTCGGGCCGCTGCACATGTTCGCGTACCGCGTTCTCTACCGAGCCGGTACTCGGGCGCAGCAGAGTCAGCTCAATTATTCCATGCCTGGGCGCGGGCGGGCGTTTGGGGCGTGGCTCGCCCAGCTTGCCGGCCAACCGCGCCCGGGCGCGGGTCATCAGCTGCCATTCGCTGTCGCTTTCCGGTGACTCTAGGGCATCGTGGACGATTGGCCATGCGTCTTGATGGCGGGCCAGTTTCTCCAGCACCCGCACGCAGCGCTGACGGGCGCCGGGAAAGGCGCTGCGGCGATAAAGATCAAGCGCTGCATCGAATTCTCCACTGCGTTCAAGCTGCTGACCCATGCGAAACAGCAGCTTGGCGTGCCGCATGCGCAGCTGGCGATTGGGGCTGTCAAACGTACCGATACGCTCCAGCACCGTGCCGACATCCAGACCGTCGTCGAACGCCTGGCGGCAGCGGAACAGGTGTAGATAGTCGTTGACGTCACGCCTACAGGCGAACCCACGCGATGCAGTACTGAAGGCTACCTGCTCGTAACGAAATACGCCCAGGTCAGCCAGAACGAATTCGGACCAGTTCTGATTGAGGTTGCCAAAGAACAACAATCGTAGGCGATCGCAGCAATCGCCTATCGTCGGTGTGAGCAGAGTGTCCTCAAGGGAGGGGCACCAGGCTTTGAACGGCTTCTGTTCTGCGCAGTCGGTCTGCAGCAGGGCGACGAGTTCGCTTTTGGCGATGCTGCGGTGCGGCACCTTCCCGGCGAAGTGTTCGAGGAGCTCTTGCCGGCGCAAAAGATCACACAGATCAGTTATGCCGAGCGGATGGTCGTCGCGCAGCCAGCCATTACCGAGCAGCGGACGGGCGGCGGACCTGAGGCAACCGATCTCTGGATAATTCAGACGCGACAAACGGAAATGCGGTCCCTTGCGCATAACCAGGCGGACCAGCAGCGCCTGACTCGGCTCCGGTAACCGCGCGAACTCGTCAAGAAAAACGGCTTCGTCTTCGCTCAGCAAGTCAGCATAGCGGGCCGCCACCCAGTCCATCGCTGTGCGGAAGTTGCGTAGATAATAGTCGGCTGGGAGGTCGGGAAGCTGCATGATTCGCTTGCTGGTTGGTTATCCAGTATTTTGCTTGCCAGCGAGACACGGAGCAAGTTGCCAGTGCTGCAGCCCGTCGGACCGGTCCGGCCTGCTTCGCAGGGCTAGTAGCAGTCGATAGCTCGAGATCAGCGATCTGTGCAGAACTATTGAGCGCCAGGCGGCGGTGATAACATCCCGCGCACCGCGCTTGGCGTATTCAAATGGACGTACATCATGACCCTGGAAACCTGGCTCGCGTTTTTGCTGGCGTGCTGGATCATCAGCCTCTCCCCAGGCGCCGGCGCAATAGCGTCCATGGCCAGCGGGCTTAACTATGGTTTCGCCCGCGGTTACTGGAATGCGGTCGGGCTGCAGCTGGGGCTGCTGGCGCAGGTAGGTATCGTCGCGGCAGGTGTCGGCGCCGTACTGGCGACCTCGGCACTGGCGTTCAGCGTAATCAAGTGGTTCGGCGTGTTGTATCTGCTCTATCTTGCTTATCGCCAGTGGCATGCTCCGGTCGGCAACATCGAACCCAGCGCTGACCCCGGCAATGCCGGTCGTCCCGTTGAGTTGGTGCTGCGTGGCCTGGTCATTAATGCCAGCAATCCAAAGGCGGTGGTGTTCATGCTGGCCGTCCTGCCCCAGTTTCTTGACGTGACCCGTGCGCTGCTGCCGCAATATGCGCTTATGGCGGCGACCATGGTGGTGGTCGACCTGATCGTCATGGCCGGCTATACCGGCCTGGCTTCCAGAGTTCTGCGGCTGCTGCGATCACGACGTCAACAGAGGGCAGTCAATCGTAGCTTCGCAGGGTTATTCGCTGGCGCAGCCGGATTGCTGGCGCTGGTCAAACGCGCCAGTGCCTGAACGTGGTTTTCAACAGATCATGTGCCGTTGGGAGCCGTCTTGTGGGTCGATGTAGTCGATCCGCGTGTTGTCATTCAACAGGTCCACCGTGAGCAGGCAGTGGTGCTCGCCGTGTCGCCAGGCCATGGCCACGCTGGTGTCGTCCGAGTAGTTCAGTTCGAAATGGCCATCGAATGCGGGGTAGCTTGAGCGAAAGCGCATCAGCGTCAGAAGCCGGCGTACTACCGCTGCGTCCACTGCCTGGTCCGCTTCTTCCATACTGTAATAATGCCGGTTGATGTCGCGCAGCTCGCCGGTCTTTTCCATCAGAGCCTCATCGTTACAGCCAGCCAGCAACCCTACGTAGTAAACCTGTGGGATCCCAGGGGTGAAGAACTGTAGCGCGCGGGCGGCGATGTAACTGTCGTCGTTTCGCATCAACGCGTCGTAGAAGGTGCAGGTCAGTTGGTATATGGCCCCGACGCTGTCCCGTCGCCCAGCCGTTCGGCGAAGGACCGGATCGGCGCTCCGCGCGTCGAGGTTGTTGATCAGCTTTTCTATCTTGTCTTGTGGCAATACGCCTTCGACATCCGGAATGCAGATGCCATCGTGTGTATCAAGTACGGTTACGGCGTTTCGCGGACACATGCGCAGCCAGTGCTTGAGATAGCGGCTGTCGTCCTCGAGCAAGCTATATAGCACCAGCGGCGGGAGTGCGAATGCGTACGGGTGCATGTGCCGCCGGCTGATGGCGTACTGAAAGCTGGGATGGTCGTGCACTTCCGGGAGGCATTCGGCCCCGTAGCGGGCGGCCGTATCGTTGATCCATTCCAGGACACGGTAGACATCTGGCTCGACCAGAAAACAGCTGGTACCGATTCGCTTGGTGGTATAGCCGAAGGCATCGAGCCTTAGAAGCTTCACGCCTTTGGAGGTGAGAAAAGCGATGTACTCTTCCATCAACCGATAAGTTTGCTCCGATCGATAATCCAGGTCGATCTGCCGTTCGGTAAAGGTGCACCAGACCCGCCCTGACGATCCGTCGTCGAACTGCACCTTTCGAAACGGTTCTTTCTCCTTTCGGATATGAATCTTGTGCAAGTCTTCCTGCGTTATCTCACCCAGCGCATCGACATCCACGAACAAGCCGGCATGACGGCTGTTTCGACCGTGTCTCAGATAATCCTGGAACTCCCGGGACTCATCGGAAATATGATTGACGGTAAGGTCTGCGCAGAGGTCGTAACGTTCGGCCAGCCGGGCGATATCGTCCCAGTTGCCATACCTGCTATCGACCTCCTTGTGAGTGATTGGTGCAAAGCCCCCGTCAGCGTTGGAAGGGTAAAAAGGCAGGAGGTGCAATCCCCCCACCGCGTCCCCGACAGACTTCTCGAGAAACTCGCGCAGATCATTGATCGTGCGACCTATCCGATCTGGATAGCAGATGAGCTGTGCGGCGTTTCGCAGCGTCACGATTGTCTCCTTGCCAAGCGAGGTGGATCTGGCTCGTAAGGGTTGTGAACCTGAGTAGGCAAAATGATTCCATGGCAAAAGCCCGAGCACGCGTTGCACTTTTTGTGTCTTTTGTTTTCACACCGACAGTAGGCGGCGAAGCGAGACACCCCGCCGGCACTCCAGCATTCGAAAAACCAGGTTCCGGACGGAACGAGGATATCGGGAGGCGTTGTGAGGCTGAAAGCGATTTGTTGGGCTTCATTATTGCTTTTGACTGCCGGATGCGGCGGAGGCGGGGGAGGAGGATCGGATAGCCCGCCGCCTGAGCCGGAACCGATACCTGCCCCCGCTCCTGAATCGGAGCCTACGCCGGAACCGGAACCGGAACCGGAACCGGAACCGGAACCTGAACCTGAACCCGAGCCGAAACCCGAG
>CAYZFU010000194.1:0-6356 GCA_964477725.1 uncultured Halopseudomonas sp. | reverse complement strand
AACGTCCGGTCACGCAGGTGCGTGACCGGCCTCTCATCACCTAACTATCGCTGGTTTTCTCCGTGTCTTCTCGGGTCGGCGCTTCAATCGCCGGGGCGCACTCGGTAGAATCGACGACCGAATATCGACCCAGGACTGTTCATGCGCATCGGCCACGGTTATGACGTACATCGCTTCGGTGATGGGGACCACATTGTTCTCGGCGGGGTACGAATCCCGCATCATCACGGTCTGATCGCTCATTCGGACGGTGACGTATTACTGCATGCGCTGACCGATGCGCTCCTGGGGGCATCCGCCCTCGGCGATATCGGCCAGCACTTCCCGGACACCGATCCCCGCTTCAAGGGCGCCGATAGCCGTGTTCTTCTGCGCCATGCGCTCAGCCTGATAAACCAGAAGGGCTGGAAGGTCGCCAATGTCGACGCGACCATCGTTGCCCAGGCCCCGAAAATGGCTCCGCACATCGTCGACATGCGTCGGTTGATCGCTGAAGATCTGCAGGTGCAGCTCGATCAGGTCAATATCAAGGCAACGACCACCGAAAAATTGGGCTTTACCGGCCGGGAAGAGGGCATAGCCGTTCATGCGGTTGCGCTCCTGCTGGCGTTGTGAGCGGCGTTGACGAGCTTCTCGGTCCGCGCGCCTGGGGTGCCGCATGCGGTACGGCAGTACTCAAGGCAGTGCCAGAGCACTTCCGGGTCAGCGAGGTCGTGGATATCGAGCTCGACGGATCCGGCGAGCATCTCTGGCTGCATCTGCTCAAGCGTGACCTGAATACCGAAGAGGTTGCCAGGCGACTGGCGCGTGCATGCGGCGTCTCGCTTCGTGACGTCAGCTACGCCGGTTTGAAGGACCGGCGGGCAGTAACCAGCCAGTGGTTCAGCGTCCAGCTGCCGGGCCGGCCCGATCCGGATCTTGCGGCGCTGTGGAGCGATGAACTGCAGTGCCTCGAGTCCATTCGCCATCGTCGCAAACTGCAGCGCGGAGCACACCGTGCCAATCGATTCGCTATCGTTCTCAGTCAGCTCGAGGCCAGACGTGAGCTGCTGGACGAGCGTCTTCAGCACATAGCCGCCGCAGGTGTGCCCAACTACATCGGGCCGCAACGTTTCGGCCACAACGGCAGCAATCTAACCGACGCGCGCAGCTGGGCCGAAAGAGGTGCACTGCCGCCAGCCCGGGGCACACGATCGCGTCTGCTCAGTACCGCACGCAGTCTGCTGTTCAACCGGGTACTGGCACAGCGGGTCGCGCAGACCACCTGGAACGACATTCTCGGCGACGATTGCGTAGCCTTTACCGACAGTCGTAGTCACTTCCCGGCTGCGCGCCTGGCAGCCGATGATCCGCGTCTGCTCGCACTGGACATTCATCCGACCGGCCCGCTGTGGGGGCGCGGCGAGCCGTCCGTCGGCCCGACCGTCGCAGCGCTGGAGCGGGACACGGCGCAAAGCGAGGCAACGCTGACGGCCTGGCTGGAGCAGGCCGGCCTGGAGCAGGCCAGGCGCATTCTGCGCCTCCCAATAGGCGCGCTGGCATGGCATTATCCGTCCCCAACGAGTCTTGAACTGGAATTCACCCTGCCGACCGGTTGCTTCGCCACTGCGGTCATACGCGAGCTTGTCGAGCTGACCGACGAACCCGGTGGCGGACTGGAAAGCGAGAGTTGATGCGTATTCTTATTGCCAACGACGATGGAGTGCTGGCGCCTGGGCTGACTGCCCTGCATGGCGCTCTTTGCGACTATGCCGACTGTGTCGTGGTGGCGCCCCATGAAGACCGCAGTGGTGCCAGCAGCGCCCTCAGCCTGGATAAGCCGCTGCGTCCGTTTACCCTGGCCAATGGTTTCATCGGTTTGAACGGCACGCCCACCGACTGCGTCCATCTCGGTCTCAATGCGTTATATCCGGACAGCGTCGATATGGTCGTGGCGGGGATCAATCTTGGCGCCAACCTTGGCGACGACGTGCTGTATTCCGGCACCGTCGCGGCAGCGCTGGAAGGTCGCTTCCTGTCGCGCCCCGCCATGGCGTTCTCGCTTGTGGGGCGTCAGCCGGATAATCTTCCGGCCGCTGCTGCGATTGCCCGGAACATGGTGGAAATGCACGAGCATCTGGATCTGCCGCCACGCACGGTGCTGAGCGTGAACATCCCCAACCTGCCGCTCGATCACATCAAGGGTATACGTCTGACCCGGCTCGGACATCGTTCGCGCGCCGCGCGGCCGGTCAAATGGGTGGACCCTCGCGGCAAGGAGGGGTACTGGATTTCCGTAGCCGGTGATGCCGAGGACGGTGGGGAAGGCACTGACTTTCATGCAGTGGTGCAGGGTTACGTCTCGGTTACTCCGCTACGGATCGATAAAACGCATTACGAGGTGTTCGATCATCTCGGCCAATGGCTCGAGCGGCTGGGCTAGACGTGAGAGACGATATTTACAGAAACGGCATCGGCATGACCTCGCAGCGCACCCGCGAGCGGTTACTCGAGCGCCTGTTCGAAGAAGGTATCCGCAATCTCCACGTGCTCGAGGCAATTCGGCGTACGCCGCGGCATCTCTTCGTTGACGAAGCCCTGGCGCATCGGGCCTATGAAGACACGGCGCTGCCGATCGGACATAACCAGACGCTGTCGCAGCCTTACATCGTGGCGCGCATGACCGAGCTGCTGCTTGGCGGTGGCCCGCTGGACAAGGTCATGGAAGTGGGTACCGGTTCCGGATACCAGACCGCCATCCTGGCGCAGGTGGTCGAGCGGGTGTTCAGTGTCGAGCGGATCCTGCCGCTGCAGGAGCGGGCCAAGCTGGTGCTCAAGGACATCAACGTCCGCAATGTGGTGTTCCGGCACGCCGACGGCAACTGGGGCTGGCCGCAGTATGGCCCCTACGACGCGATTCTGGTGACCGCCGCCCCTCCGGATGTTCCGACCGAGCTGCTCGGGCAGCTGGCCGACGGCGGCCGCATGGTCATACCGGTAGGTGAGAGCGAGCAGTATCTGACGCTGGTTATCCGCGAAGGCGAACAGTTCATAAGACATCAGGTCGAACCGGTACGATTCGTACCACTCTTGGCAGGAGCCATCACCTCTTGAGCGCATCTCGCAGTCGTTTCGCACAGTACATCTCGGTATATTTCAAAGGCATGGCGATGGGCGCTGCGGATATAGTCCCCGGCGTTTCCGGCGGCACGATCGCCTTCATCAGCGGCATCTACGATCGACTGATCGACGCAATTGCCGCCTGCAGCCCGGACAAGCTTGTCTGGCTGGCCCGGGGGCGCTTCCGCGAAACCTGGCAGGCGGTGGACGGCGCGTTCCTCTTCACATTGCTGGCAGGGATTGTCACCAGCATATTGAGCCTGGCCAGGCTCATCAGTTATCTGCTCGATGAGCATCCCGAGCCGCTTTGGTCGTTCTTCTTCGGATTGATCGTCGCCTCGGTGCTGCTGGTAGGGCGCGAGATAGAACGCTGGAATGCTGGCAGCATGGCGGCGTTTCTTGCTGGCACGGCGTTCGCTTATCTGGTGACGGTGGCCGTGCCGATCCAACTACCGGTAACCATGCTGACGCTGTTCTTCGGCGCAGCGGTGGCCATTTGTGCGATGATCCTGCCGGGCATTTCGGGCAGTTTCATATTGCTGCTTCTGGGTCTGTATGCCGGGGTGCTCGAGGCAGTTCGCAACCTGGATTTTGCCCTGCTCGGCGTGTTCATGCTTGGCTGTATCGGCGGGCTGCTCAGCTTTGCGCGCCTGCTGTCCTGGTTGCTCGACTACGCGCGCAATATCACCCTGGCTTTCCTCACCGGGCTTTTGCTTGGTTCGCTGAACAAGGTATGGCCCTGGAAAGAGACAGTGACCTGGCGACAGGACAGTCATGGCGAGATGGTACCGCTCATCCAGGCCAACGTCGGCCCGTTGCAGTATGAACAGCTCACCGGGAGCCCGTCGTACTGGTTGCTTGGGTTGGCGCTGATGGCGCTGGGCGTGGTATTAGTGATGGCACTGGAAAGATGGGGGCGGCGGACCTGAAGGGCCTGCCGTACCGAAGGAAACGTTGGCGTAGGCCAGGGGCAGTGTGTGTCAGAGCGTTTTGCGATCGTTAGTGGTTGGCGGCAATGTGCGATAGGCCTTGCCGTGTTGTTCTTGGTAGCCTGTGCCGGGCCGTCCGGCCACGTTCCTATCGATGATCGCAGTCGTGGCGGGCAGGCTGCCCGCGCTCAGGCACGTGCGGCAGACGTTCCCGCTTCCGGTATGCATACCGTGCGTCGGGGTGAGACTCTTTATCAGATCGCTTTTCGCTATGGGACGGACTGGCAGACCCTGGCCGGCTATAACAACCTGAGGCAGCCGTACACCATTTTTCCCGGCCAGAACCTGCGGGTCGCGCTGGGCACCAGCTCTCCGCGTACGGCCGCTGTCGCGCCGCCTCCGAAACAGCCGTCGCCCCCTCCGTCAGGCCCAACCGCTTCGGCACCTGCTACACGGGCTATTCCGGCCCCGACGCCTGCCCAGTCGGCGCCGGCCAACACGACAGGCACCATCAAGGTGCCGGCGAAGGTTTCGCGCTGGGACTGGCCTACGGATGGCCCGCTCATCTCACGCTTCCAGTCCGAAACCAGCCTGAACAAGGGGGTCGATATAGCCGGCACGCTGGGACAGCCGATCAAGGCGGCTGCCGATGGTGCCGTGGTATATGCCGGCCGTGGGCTTATCGGTTACGGCGACATGATCATCGTCAAGCATGACGATACCTTCCTGAGCGCATACGCCCACAACAGCAAGCTCATGGTCAGCGAAGGGGATCAGGTCAAGCGTGGCCAGGTGATCGCGGAGATGGGCAGCAGCGGTACGGATCGTGTGAAATTGCACTTCGAGATACGTCAGCGGGGCAAGCCGGTCGACCCGCTCGGACATCTTCCGAAACGTTGACCGACGCCGGAAATCGGCACATTGTTGTAATGCTCGGCAGATAATCTGCAAAAGTATAGTTCAGGCCGGAACAAGCGGTGGCTTGGTCGGTCAATAAATGTGAAAGATGGGGGGCGGCAAGGTACTGCGGAATCTCCTCGTTAATCCAGACGTACTTTACATGGGGCAAGCAAAATGGCAGTCAATAATAACCAGCCCGAACAGGTTCTCAGCGACGACGAAATGACTATGGTCGAGTCTGAGGCCAGGGAAGTGGAAGAGCTGGGTCTGGATGCGCGAGCGGAGCATCGAGCCGCGTCGCCACGTTCGCATCGTCGCGAAAACTCCTTCGAATTCACCAAGCAGCTGGACGCCACCCAGCTGTATCTCAACGAGATCGGCTTTTCTCCGCTGCTGAGCCCTGAAGAAGAGGTTCACTTCGCCAGGCTTGCTCAGAAAGGTGACGCTGCGGGCCGCAAGCGGATGATCGAAAGCAACCTGCGCCTGGTGGTGAAAATCGCCCGTCGTTACGTTAATCGCGGGCTCAGCCTTCTGGACCTGATCGAAGAGGGCAATCTCGGCCTGATCCGTGCCGTGGAAAAGTTCGATCCGGAGCGTGGTTTCCGGTTTTCGACCTATGCCACCTGGTGGATACGCCAGACCATCGAACGCGCCATCATGAACCAGACCCGGACGATTCGTCTGCCGATTCACGTGGTCAAGGAGCTGAACGTCTACCTGCGCGCCGCGCGCGAGTTGACCCAGAAGCTCGACCACGAGCCCTCGCCGGAAGAAATCGCGCAGTTGCTCGACAAGCCGGTGGAAGACGTCAAGCGCATGCTGGGCCTGAATGAACGGGTTGCCTCGGTCGACATGTCCCTCGGACCGGATTCGGACAAGACGCTGCTCGACACTCTTACCGATGAGCAGAACAACGACCCGTGCGAGCTGCTTCAGGGTGACGACCTCAACGCCAGTATCGATCATTGGCTGTCAGAGCTCACCGAGAAACAGCGCGAAGTCGTTGCACGCCGGTTCGGTCTGCGTGGCCATGAAAGCAGCACGCTCGAAGAAGTCGGCCGGGAGATCGGTCTGACCCGGGAACGGGTTCGTCAGATTCAGGTCGAGGCGCTGAAACGGCTGCGCGATATTCTCGAGCAGCACGGCCTGACCGGCGAGTCGCTATTCCAGTAGGGTGGATAACCGCGCAGCGTTATCCACCGCAACGCTGCGATTGCGCCGAGGCCAGGTGGACAAGCTTCGCGTTGTCCACCCTACGATAGCCCCGATATGTAGGGTGGATAACCGCGCAGCGTTATCCACCGCAACGCTGCGATTGCGCCGAGGCCAGGTGGACAAGCTTCGCGTTGTCCACCCTACGATAGCCCCGATATGTAGGGTGGATAACCGCGCAGCGTTATCCACCGCAACGCTGCGATTGCGCCGAGG
>CAYZFU010000193.1:0-6463 GCA_964477725.1 uncultured Halopseudomonas sp. | reverse complement strand
AACGCCTAGCTCAGACAGGTCCCGACAAACAAGTGTGAAGTTATGCTTATCATCAAGCTGACGAAGTCGGCGGATGCGCTCGAGCGCATTTTTATCGCCCAGATGACATCCCAGCGCGTACGCAGAATCAGTCGGGTAGGCAATCACACCGCCAGCACGAATGATATCCACCGCCTGGCGTATCAATCGCGCCTGGGGATTGTCCGGATGAACGGTGAAAAACTGGCTCACGTCGAATAGTCCTGTCGGTTATGCCATCGGCGCTGCGAAACGCGGATGGTTCCAAAGTGGGGTACAGTCTGGAGGCATAGCGGTCATTCGACCAAGTGCCATCCAGGGCGAGTCAGGATTATGGAAGTCACTGCCGCAGCTGGCCAGAAAGCCAAACTCGCTGGAAAGCTTGCCGAGATAGGCGACCTGATCGACCGGCTGCTGACCGTTGACCACCTCGATACCCTGTCCACCTGCTTGCGCAAATTCGCGTAACAACCGGCGCAGCCGCTGCCGGGTGAAACCGTAATGCCAGGGGTGCGCCAGCACCGCAACACCGCCCGCCCCGCGCAACGTAGCGACGACCTCCCCCAGCTCGGGCCAGTGCTGCTTGATATCACCGAGTTTCCCGGCGCCCAGCCACTTGCGAAAGGCCTCGGCACGATCCTGCGCATGGCCGGCTTGAACCATCCAGTCGGCAAAATGCGGTCGGGCCGGCGGGCTCGACAGATCGGCACCTGTCGCTCGCTGGAGCTCCAGCGCACCTTCCAGCGCGCCCGGCATCCGTTTGCCGGCCAGCTTCTGCGAAATCTGCTCGGCACGCTTCCAGCGACCCAGGCGCACCGCTTCGATGGCCTCGAGCAGCTGCGCCGAATCGCTATCGAACCCATACCCCAGCACATGGAGCGTGTGCCCCTGCCATTGCGCAGACAACTCTACGCCGTTAAGCCAACGCATACCCCTTGCCTCGGCCTCACGACGCGCCGGGGCCTGCCCGTCGAGACAGTCGTGATCGGTGAGCGAAACAAGCTCCACCCCCGCTTCGGCGGCGCGCGCCATCAGTTCGGCCGGGTGAAGCGATCCATCCGAAGCAGTACTGTGCATGTGCAGGTCAGCAAGCAAATTGGTCTCCAGGGCATTGTTGCGCATGAAAATTATTTGACCATTATGGGCTGCGAACGCTGACAACGCCTAATCGAATGGCATAACTTATCGACCGGAACTCATAAAAAGGATTCGACATGTTCTACGCCATCATGGCCAGCGATGTACCCGACAGCCTCGCCAAACGATCGTCCGCCCGTCCCGCCCACCTCGAACGTCTGCAAACTCTTCAGGCGCAGGGACGACTTTTGCTGGCCGGCCCGCACCCCGCTGTAGATGCCAACGACCCTGGCTCCGCTGGCTTTACCGGCAGCCTGGTGGTTGCGGAGTTCGAGTCACTGGAGGCCGCTCGAAGCTGGGCCAACGCGGACCCTTATGTTAGCGCCGGCATCTATGAGCAGGTCATCGTCAAACCCTTCAAGCGCGTTTTCCCGGCCTGACAAGGAGCCCCGTCGATGCCGAAACACATTACATATGCCTGGTTGTTGTGTCTGGCCATCAGTGGCGGCAGCGCCTTTGCGCAATCAGCCGACAACGAGGCTGCGCCCGCCGAGGCGATGTTGCCGGCGGGGACTGAACGGGTCGAAGCGGATAACGACCAACAGGACCTCGGTGTGTTGCAGGAAGAGCTGGCCCGGGTCGAGGCCGAGCGTCAGCGACTGGCCGACGAGCTGGCTGGCGGTAATGCCGACCAGCTGCAGACGCTGCAGGAAGACAACCAGCGGCTTCGCGAACGCCTGCAGGAAACCGACCTGTTGGCGGCCGCCCAGCGCGATGAGGAGCGACGGAGCTGGTTCCTGATCGGCGGAGGCACTGTAGCCGGCAGCCTGTTGGTCGGCTTCATCGTCGGCCGGTCGGGCAGGAGGGGGCAGCGCAGAGAGTGGCTGAACTAAACGAACACCCGCTGTTGCTCATCGATGACGATGTTGAGCTGTGCGAACTGCTGACCGACTGGCTGGGAGCCGAAGGTTTCACACTGCGCTGCGCTCATGATGGGCCCAGCGGGCTCGAGGCGGCACGCAGCGGACAGTTCCAGGCGATCATTCTCGATGTGATGCTGCCCGGCATGAACGGCCTGGAGGTGCTGCGCACACTGCGCCAGACCTGCAACACGCCCCTGCTCATGCTCAGTGCGCGGGGCGAGCCTATCGATCGAATTCTGGGTCTCGAGCTGGGGGCCGACGACTACCTGCCCAAACCCTGCGATCCACGCGAACTGGTTGCCCGGCTGCGCGCCCTGTTGCGTCGAAGCCACGGCCAATCAGCCGGCAATGCGTCCCTGCAGGTCGGCGATCTGCGCCTGGATCCCGAATCACTGCTCGCCTGGCTGGGAGATCAGCCGCTAGCGCTGACGCAGACCGAAGCCCTGATACTGCGAACACTCCTGGAACGTCCGGGACAGCTAGTCGATCGGCAGGCGCTGTCACGCCGGGCGCTCGGCAAACCGCTGGGGCCTTACGACCGCAGCCTCGACATGCACATGAGCAATCTACGGCGCAAGCTCGGGCTGCACGGCGATGGTCGCAACCGGATACAGTCCATACGCGGGCGCGGCTACCTCTACAGCTGACCGGCTTTACACAGTCTTTACCCAATTCGAGCCTGCGTTGACGTTGCGATGACTACACTTTCAAGGCAATGACCGGATACGCCGGTCTGCATCGCAACAGGAGAGCTACCCATGAAGAACATTCTCATTGCAAGCGCATTTGCCCTGGCGACCGCCATCTCCGCCCCTTCGATGGCCAACACGGAAATGGACAAGGAACATGGCGAACGCCACATGCAGCGCCTGACCGAAAAGCTGAACCTGACTCCCGAACAACAGGAGCAGGTACGCAACATCTATCAGGAGCAGATGCAGAAGCACAAGGAAATTAAGGAACAAGGCAAGCAGCGCATGAGCGAGGTACTCGACGACGAGCAGGAGAGCAAGCTCGAAGAGATGCACAAGGAACGCAAGGAACGGATGAAGAAGAAGTACGGTGAAGAGCAGCGCTCGAACGATAGCAACTGATCCGCATGCGGCTGTTCTGGAAAGTCTTTGCCGTCCTCTGGCTAGCCACGCTGCTGGTTGGCGGCTCGGGCTTTCTGGTCAGCCGCGCCCTGCAACAGGACTGGCTGCTCCTGCAGTTCCACCCGCAACTGCGGGACTTCGCAGAAGATGTGGTTACGCATTACGAGCGCGAAGGGGCCGCTGCCACGCAGCAATGGCTGGAGCAGCAGCGATCCGAACATCGCCTGCGAGCCCAGTTGTACGACATTCAAAACGAACCATTACTCGACGGCACGCTGCCGTCGAGGGAGCGATTCGGGACGCTGCGCGGTGAACGCCGCGGCGAACCCGACCCCGGCGTACGCCACGGCCGACTATTCCAACTGGCCTGGAGCTCTGAAGCTGCAGACTATCAGCTCATGGTCTACGTTCCACCACCTACCCTGTCGCGCTGGCAACGAACTCCATTCGCTCTGATAGCCAATATCATGCTCGCTATGGCAGTGCTGGCGGCGCTGAGTCTGCTGCTCAGTCGCTATCTGACGCGCCCATTGCAACAGCTCGGGCAGGCTGCCCAATCGCTTGGTCACGGGCCGTTCGATCATAGGTCGCTGGCCGGCGTGGTTCAGCGCCGCGACGAGATCGGCGATCTGTCACGCAGTTTTCAAAGCATGGCCGACCGCGTGCAGAGCCTGCTCAACAGCCAGCAACAGTTGATGCGCGATATATCCCACGAGCTGCGCTCACCGCTCGCGCGCCTGCGTATCGGCCTGGCGATAGGCAGTAAACAGCGGCTCACCTACGCGGACCCGTTATGGGAGCGATTAGACCGCGAGTGTGCGCGGCTCGATCATCTGATCGATGACATTCTCACTTTGAGCCGCCTCGACACTCAGGACTCTCCGGCAAAGACGTTCGAGCTGGACTCGCTGGTGACAAGCGTGGTCGACGACGCCCGCTTCGCAGCAAATCAGCAGCGCTTTACGCTTCGTGGAGAAACCCGATGTTTCATCGCCGGCTGGCCAGAGCAGATCAGCAGCGCGCTGGATAACCTGCTGCGTAATGCGTTGCGCTTCTCGCCGGATGATGGAGAAGTGAAGGTCAGCCTTTCTCGGAGCCCTGCGGGATGCGAGATTGTCATTGATGACCAGGGCCCTGGCGTGCCGGACGAATGGATGCCGCGGCTTGGTGAGCCATTCGCCAGGGTGCCGGGCCAACCCCCGGATAGCGGCCATGGCCTGGGCCTGGCTATCGCCCGGCGAGCCATTGCCCGGCATAGCGGCACGTTGCGCTTCGCCCATGCCCCAGGAGGCGGGCTTCAGGTGCGCGTAGCGCTGCCTTGTACCGGCGGCCAGCTGGTAAAGAAGTCCTGAGGGTCGAGCTCCGGAATGCGTTTGAGCTCGCCGGCCGGGTGCCCTACGTAGAGAAAAGCCGCAATCGTCTCATGCGAGCCGAGGCCAAGGCCTTCCCTGACAAGCGGATCGTATGCCAGGTCGCCGGTCCGCCAGACGCACCCGAGTCCTTGCGCGTGTGCCGCCACCAGCATGTTGCTCACCGCCGCGGCGCAGGCCATGTCCTGTTCGATCGAAGGCACTTTCGGATGCTCGCTATGGGAGCAGATAGCTACGATCAGCAATGGCGCGCGCAGCGGCAGCCCCTGGTAGCGAGCCAAGACATCTGCCGACAGGTCGCCGTTCGCCTGAACCAGCGCAGCGCGGCCGAACAACTCCCCAAGCGCCTCCAGGCCTTCGCCCTCGATGACAAGGAATCGCCAGGGTCGCAGGTAGGCGTGGTCTGGCGCACGTAATGCCGCGCGGTACATTGCCTCTCGCTGCGCGGCGGTCGGTGCCGGGCCAACCAGACGCGGGACCGATACCCGCTGGTGCAGCGCATCGAGCGCATCCATTATTTCACCTCGTCGATTTTTAGCGCGGTACTCGCTTTCAACTGTTCACGGTATTGTCCCGGAGGCGTACCGAACCAGCGTTTGAATGCCCGGAAAAAGTTGCTGGGATCGGCAAACCCAAGCAAATAGGCTACTTCAAGCAGTGTCAGCTGTGGCTGACCCAGATATTGCAAGGCCAGCTCCCGCCGTGTCTCGTCGAGCAATTGCTGAAAGCTGTTGCCCTCTTCCTGCAAGCGACGCTGCAAGGTACGTGTGCTCATGCGTAACGCGCCGGCGACCGCCAGTCGCTTCGGCTCGCCTTGCGGTAACAGCCGGCACAATACCTGACGCGCCTGATGCGTGACGCGAGAATGCTCGAAGCGAGCCAGATATTCGCCGGCTAGCCGGTCATGTGCCTGTGCCAGAGCCGCGTTGCCGGTAGCCAGCGGGGCCTCCATGACGCTCCGGGAAAAGTCCAGACTGTAGCGCGGAGCTCCGAATACCAAGGGGCAGCCAAACAGCGCTTCATATGCCGACGTATCAGCCGGTTTCGGGTAGGTGAAACTCGCCTGGAGCGGCATCAGTTGCTGCCCGGTCATCCAGCGACAGAAGGCTATGGCGTAGGCCATGACCGCGTCATGACTTTGCGCTGGAGCAGGAAGCGTATCGCCGTGTATTGCAAGTTCCAGCCGGTAGCGGTCAGGTAGCGGCTGCAAGGCAATATCCGCAGCCTCCCCTATGATTCGCTGATAGCGCACGATACGCGCAAAACCTTCGCGCAGGCTGCTGCTGGACATCAGCGAGAACGCCACCACATTGAAATGCGCCGGGCGTATCACCTTGGCCATGTTCAGCCCGACCGCAGGATTGCCCGACTGGATCACGGCACGCTGCCAGAGCCGGGTCATCCGATCTTGGGGAATGCGTGCGTCGGGGTCCGTCAAGAGCTGCGGATCAAGTTGCAGCTCACTGAACAGCTGACGCCCATCAAGCCCATCGAGCTCCAGCGCCTGAATGATGGCATTGGCCCAACTCGACGATGTGGTGCGTTCGGTGTTCGACATGGCAATCCTGGCGCGCAATCGAAGCTGCGGCACAAATTATCGTTATTTCAATGGCCTGGATGATAGGCCGGTGATCGCTCCGCACACAAGGGTAACGCTTTGGCCGCCCTGGTCATGGCAACCCGATGTGCCTCCACTATAGTTAAAAGCAATGCCGTACATAATCGTACAAGAGGAGGCACCGCCATGCAGGAATCACCGATGCTCGACCAATCGGCGCAGAAGACCTTCGCATCCTTCGCCGAGTTTTATCCCTTCTATCTGGCCGAACACTCCAACGATACCAGCCGCCGCCTGCATTATCTGGGTAGCACGCTGGTGCTGGTTATCCTCGGTTACGCCCTGTTCACGCAAAGCTGGAGCTGGCTGCTGGTATTGCCACTGGCCGGTTACGGGTTCGCCTGGGTCGGGCACTTCTTCTTC
>CAYZFU010000192.1:0-6532 GCA_964477725.1 uncultured Halopseudomonas sp. | reverse complement strand
AGATATCAGAGGCGGCCTTGACCGACTCGACCACGGCGCACTCTTCACCGGCGTTCACCTGGCGGCCGACTTCCGGCAGTTCGACGAACACCACATCACCCAGCAGATCCTGAGCGTGATCGGTGATACCCACGGTAATGGTGCCATCGGCTTCCTGGCGCGCCCATTCGTGGCTGGAGGCATAACGCAGGTCGGCGGGGATGTTGCTCATTGAACTGTCCTCAAAAGTTGGGGTAACGCTTATTCGAATACGGGCTTGCCGTTGCGTACGAAGCTTGGCTTGACCACACGGACGTCGAGCTGCTTGCCGCGAATTTCTACCTTGGCGGCATTACCGGTAGCACGTGGCACACGTGCCAGGGCAATCGACACGCCCAGGGTCGGGGAGAAGCTGCCGCTGGTGATTTCACCTTCACCGACACCATCGACGATAACCTTCTGATGGCCCCGCAGCACAGCACGCTCGGACAGCACCAGGCCAACCAGCTTCGGCTGGTCGCCCGCTTCTCGCTGGGCCTCAAGCGCCTTGCGACCGATAAATTCGCGCTCGGTAGGCTCCCAGGCAATGGTCCAGCCCATGTTGGCGGCCAGCGGAGAAACGCTTTCGTCCATGTCCGAGCCATACAGATTCATGCCGGCTTCAAGACGCAGCGTATCGCGGGCGCCGAGGCCGCAGGGCTTGCTACCGGCTTCGAGCAGCGCGTCCCAGAACAGGCCCGCCTGGTCGGCAGGCAACATGATTTCCAGTCCGTCCTCCCCGGTATAACCGGTGCGGCCAAAAAACCACTGACCCTCGGGAAGGCCCTGGAATGGCTTGAGATCGTTGATCAGCGCGGCACGGCTGTCGCTGACCACCTGAGAAACCACAGCGCGGGCTCGCGGGCCCTGGATGGCAAGCATGGCCAGATCGTCGCGTTCGACGAGCTTCACGGCAAAGGGCTCGGCCTGCAGATTCATCCAGGCCAGGTCCTTGTCGCGGGTCGCTGCATTGACCACAACGCGGTAGGCGTCGCCAACCAGATAGACGATGAGATCGTCGATGACGCCACCGTCTTCGTTGAGCATACCGCTGTACAGCGCCTTGCCGCTCAGGGTAAGCCTCGCAACGTCATTGGCCAGCAGATATTGCAGGTAGGCTTTGGCTTCGGTGCCGGATACGTCGACCACGGTCATGTGCGAGACATCGAACATGCCCACGTCGCGCCGAACCTGGTGATGCTCCTCCATCTGCGAGCCGTAGTGCAGCGGCATGTCCCAGCCGCCAAAATCGACCATCTTGGCGCCCGCGGCGAGGTGCTGCTCATAGAGCGGTGTGCGCGATCCCATTGACGTTCCTTAGTGGAGCAGTGTGCAAGGGTTGAATTGTAGCCAAATCGCCTGGTATGTGCAGCCTCGCCAACACGCCGCAGATCAGCGGCGGGCGGAACGCCGGATCAGCACGATAACCGGAAGCAGGCCTACCAGCACCAGGGTGATCGCCGGCAACGCAGCGCGGGCCCATTCGCCCTCAGCGGTCAGCCCGTGGATACGCACCGCCAGGGTGTCCCAGCCGAACGGACGCATCAGCAGCGTGGCAGGCATCTCCTTGAGAACATCGACGAATACCAGCAGCGCCGCGCTCAATACGCCGGGAAGGATCAGTGGCAGGTAGACCCGCCAGAAGACTGCCCAGCCGGTCTGACCCAGGCTGTGTGCTGCTTCAGGCAGCGACGGCCGGATACGCGCGAGCGACGTGTCCAGCGGACCATAGGCTACCGCCATGAAGCGTATCAGATAGGCCAGCAACAGCGCGAACAAGCCGCCCACCAGCAGTGTGCCGGGGTCTTCTTCTCCGAGCCAGGTGCGCAGCGGAATCAGCAGGTGATTATCGATGTGGCTGAAGGCGAACATGATGCCAACTGCCAGAACCGATCCCGGCAGCGCGTAGCCGAGGTTGGCCAATGCCACCGCGCTGCGCACGCGGCGAAACGGCTGTAGCCGCCGCGCCAGCACCAGCAGCACGCCGAGGCTTACGGTCATCACGGCCGCCGTTGCGCCAAGACTCAGCGTATTGCGAATCAGCGCCCAATAGCGCTGATCGAGATCGTTGATTGCGCTGGACCATAACCAGTAGACCAACTGCATCAATGGAATAATGAACGCCACTGAGAGCACCAGCAGGCAATATCCGCTAGCCAGCCAGGCGAGCGGACCCTTCAAACGATACAGCGCACCCCGCCGGGGTTTGTCGACACCTGGAAAGCGCCGCGCGCCCTGCGCGCGCCGTTCCAGGTAAAGCGCGAGGAAGACGAACACCAGCAGCACGCTAGCTAACTGGGTCGCCGTTTGCAGACTGAAGAATCCGTACCAGGTCTTGTAGATGGCGGTGGTGAAGGTGTCGTAGTTGAACACGGACACCGCGCCGAAATCCGCCAGCGTTTCCATCAATGCCAATGCAGCGCCGGCACCGATTGCCGGACGTGCCATGGGCACGGCGACCCGCCAGAAACCCTGCCAAGGCGTGTGCCCGAGTATGCGCGAAGCTTCCATCAGACCGCGGCCCTGGGCCAAAAAGGCGTTACGCGCGAGCAGATACACGTACGGATAAAATACCAGCGTAAGCACCGCGACGACGCCGCCTGGCGAGCGGATCGAAAAGAACAGCCGAAAGTCTCTACCGAACCAGTCGCGCAGTGTCGACTGGACGGGCCCGGCAAAATCCAGCAAGCCAATGCTGACGAAGGCCAGCACGTAAGCCGGAATAGCGAAGGGCAACATCAGCGCCCAATCGAAGATTCGGCGGCCGGGAAAGTCGCACAGGCTGGTCAGCCAGGCAAGGCTCACACCCAGGGCGATCACGCCCGCGCCGACGCCAATAACCAGCACCAAGGTGTTTCCGATAAGCCGCGCCATCTGGGTTTCCAGCAAATGAGCCCATATCTGCCCGTCCACACTTTGCCAGCTTACGACAAGCACCAGCAGCGGCAGCAGAACGAGCGCCGCGCATGCATAGGCTGCCAGCTGCCACTGGGGTCTGGATGGAATGGAACGGTGGGGCACAGCGACTCCGGAATCAGAAACGAACACGCCCGGTCAGTGACCGGGCGCGCAGTATATCGGCAAATTGCCTGACGGGATCCTGCCGAGAGTCAATGAACGATCAGTTCCAGCCGAGGCGGTCCATCAGCATGATCGCTTCCGGCTGACGGCGGCCAGCCACTTCGACATTGACGGTGTCGCGCTTGAAATCGCCCCATGCCTGAACTTCTTCGGACGGCTTTACCGACTCGTTGGCCGGAAACTCCTGGTTGACGTCAGCGAAGATACGCTGCGCTTCCGGGGTGGTCAGCCATTCGAGAAACTTCTGCGCTTCTTTCGGGTTAGGCGCATGTTTGGTGATGCCGGCACCGGAGATATTCACGTGGACCCCGCGGCCGTCCTGGTTCGGCCAGAACAGTTTGACTGCCAGGTGCGGATTATCCGCATGCAGGCGGCCATAGTAGTAGGTGTTGACGATGCCCACATCGCACTGACCTTCATGGATAGCAGCCAGCAGCGCAGTGTCATCCGAGAAAACCGGCGCAGCCAGGTTGCCTACCCAACCCTTTATGACTTCGGCAGTCTTCTCTTCGCCCAGCGATTCGATCATCGTGGCGGTCAGCGACTGGTTGTAGACCTTCTTCGAGGTGCGCAGACACAGGCGACCCTTCCACTTCTCGTCAGCCAGCGCCTCGTAGGTGCTCAGTTCGCTCGGATCGACGCGCTCGGTGGAGTACACGATGGTGCGGGCGCGCAGCGACAGGCCGGTCCACTTGTCGTTCTGCGAGCGGTACTGGGAGGGAATGTTGTCTTCGATCGCATCAGAGTCGAAGGCGCGGAACAGGTCCTGCTGCTCGGCTTGCCACAAATTGCCCGCGTCGACCGTGATCAGCAGATCCGCAGGTGTGTTCTTGCCCTCGGCCTGCAGGCGCGCCATCAGCGGAGCTTCCTTGTCGGTGATGAACTGGATCCTGGTGCCGGTCTTTTCCGTGTACAGATCGAATACCGGCTGGATCAGGTGATCCTGACGCGAGGAATAGACCACTAGTTCCTTGGGTGCGGCGAAGCTGCTGAATGCGGTGACGGCAAGGCCGACCGCAGCGATGGAGCGCAAGAAGGACATGGAAACGCCTCTCAATAGGAAACAGAGGCTAGATGATAATCATTTGAATCTAGCCCCGCAACCCGCATGCCATCAGGCTTCCGCGCGACCAAACTCGACGCTTAGAGCGAGTGCAGGAAGATCCCCGGAGAGTCCCATCGCCCGGCGCATGATTCCACCCTTGATCAGTGCCTGGCCGTCGAGCAGGCGCATCCCGGCATTACGAACCCAACGCAACGGCAGCGCGTCGGCGTGGAACAGCCGCTCGAAGCCTTCCATCGCTGCCATCATGCCAAGGTTCGCACCCATGCGACGGCGCTCATACCGCTGTAGCACAGTCAGCGCGCCGATGCCCTCACCGCGATGAAGCGCAACGCGTAGCGTATCGTACAGCTCGGCGGCATCAAGCAGCCCCAGGTTAACGCCTTGCCCGGCCAGCGGATGGATGCTGTGCGCAGCGTCACCAATCAACGCCAAGCCCGGCATCACGTAGCGTTTAGCGTGGCGCTGACGCAGCGGAATCCGGTGACGCGCATCGGCAGCGATAATCCGACCCAGGCGGCTTTCGAATGCATGCTCAAGCTCCTCACGAAACGCCTCGTCATCCAGCGCCATGATTCGTCCGGCATGCTCTGGCACCACAGACCAGACGATGGAACAGTAATGCGCCTGCCCGCGATCGTTGAGGGGCAGCAGCGCCAGCGGTCCGGTCGGCATGAAACGCTGCCAGGCGGTGGCCTGGTGCGGACGCTCTGTCTGGATGGTGGTGACGATGGCGTTGTGTAGATAGTCCCACTCGCGCATCTCGAAGCCCGCCAGTTCGCGCAACTTCGACTTGGCCCCGTCCGCCGCCACAACCAGGGGGGCCTGCAGCGCCTGGCCACCCTCGAGCAGCAGACGCCAACCGTGCGGATCGCGCACAAGCCCTTCCACCCGCTGCGCCCCGAACAAAGTGATGCCGGTTTCGGACAGACTCTCGAGCAAGGCGCCTTGAATCAAATGGTTTTCAACGATGTGACCGAGGCGCAACTCACCCAGCGCGTCGGCATCAAAACCGATCTCGCCGGTACCTTCAGCGTCCCACACCCGCATGTATCGATACGGCGAGCGACTCGATTCCGGGATGCGCTGCCACACGCCGAGGTTATCCAGGATCGTTTCGGAGGCAGCGCTGATCGCGCTCACCCGCGAGTCGTAGCCTGACCCGGTATCCGGCGCATTCGTGGCGCGGGGCAGCGGCATGCCATCGACCAGCGCGATACGCAGCGGCAGGTTTGCCACTGCGCGCGCCAGCGTTGCGCCCACCATTCCCGCACCTACCACAATCAGATCAAACTGCTGCGCCATGAGCGCCTCCGAAGACAAACTAAAGACCCATGGCCTGACGGGCGAACAGGCGCTTGGCCGGTGGCAATACATCCAGGCCCAGCAGGCCGATGTTGCGCCCCAATGTGATGATCGGCTGGCGGTTGCCGAACAGCCGGGTCAGGCGGTCACTGAACGCAGTCGTCAACCATTGATCACCACGCTGGCCGTCCAGATAGTTCTGCAAAACGCCCATTTCGCCAGGCGAGCGCCCTTCCCGGCCCGCGCGCGCGAGCGTTTCTGCCAGCGCCTGCACATCGCGCAGAGAGAGGTTGAAGCCCTGCCCGGCAATAGGATGAAGACTGTGCGCGGCGTTGCCCAGCACGACTAGAGCCGAGCGAACCTGCTCCTCGGCCTCGATCAGTTTCAGCGGGTAGCAGGCGCGCTCGCCAACCTGCGTCAGCGTGCCCATACGGAAGCCGAACGCCTCCTGCAGGCGATCCAGGAACTCGTCGACGGGAAGATGTGCGACGTCCGCAGCCTGGCCCTCCGGCAAAGTCCAGACCAGTGCACTACGGTTACCTGACAAGGGCAACAGGGCCAGCGGCCCAGTCGGCGTGAACCGCTCGTAAGCGACAGCGCGATGCCCCGCGGCAGTGGTCACGTTGGCGATCAGGGCTGCCTGCGCATAAGGCTGCACCTTACGATAGATACCCAACTGATCGAGCAGGCTGGAACGGCCGCCATCGGCGACCACCAACAGATCGGTATGCATTTCCTCGAGCGCGTCACCGGCTTCGACCTCCAGCCGGTACCCGCCTGGCTCGGCATGCGCCTTCAGCACCCGAGCCGGCGCCAGCCACTGCACCACATCCCGATCCAGGGCGTTCAACAGTACATCCAGGCATTCTCGACCACATAGCCCAGCGCAGGGACGCGTTCGGCGCTGGCTTCGATGCGCGCAGCACCAGGGTGCCCGCGATCGGACACGTGGATCTCGCGGATCGGCTCGACTCGCTGTTGCAGTCGATCCCAGACACCGAGCCGCTGATAGATTTTTCGGCTCCCCTGGGATAGCGCGGTGGAACGCGCATCATAGCTCGGCTG
>CAYZFU010000191.1:0-6582 GCA_964477725.1 uncultured Halopseudomonas sp. | reverse complement strand
TAGATTTCTTCATGCCTCATTCTCTCAAGAGTTGAGGCCTCCACGAAACCCGGTGTGATTCATTCTGACGGACCCGTGTCGATGATAGGCGGCAGGCTCGCTGAGGCTGCGCTTGATGTCGACGGGGCCCAGCTTGCTCTCCGTGGGGGGCGGCCAGATTCCCTGCAAGACGTTGTATGACGAACAAACAGCAGCCGGGGCCCTTGGAGACTGGTGCGCGGGCTGAATAAACCCAAAAGTTTCGTTGCATCCTCCCCCGAAGGGCTCGGGAGATCTGACCTCATTCTCTGTTCGACACGGACCATAACTGAGCCCGGATCCACCCGCCGAGGGGCGATCCTGAGTATCACGGACGCACAAACGCCTGCTCTCGCATCGAGCCCCTACGACGCAAGCTCCGTTCCCGGCTCCTGAACCCTCACTGACCGGCGGCTGTCTGGGTAAGAGGATCTGATCAGGGCAAACAGGGTGGGTGGGATTTGGACGTATCGACAATCAACCATTTGCTTCTGCTCGGCGGTGTGCTCATTGCTTTTAGCATCATCGCCAGCACTGTCGGGGCACGTCTGGGCGTACCAATCCTTCTCATCTTCCTGGGAATCGGGATGCTTGCTGGAGAAGACGGTCCCGGCGGAATCGTCTTCGACAACTACCCTGTCGCGTATCTGATTGGCAATCTGGCCCTGGCCATCATCCTCCTTGACGGCGGCATGCGTACCAAAGCCTCAACCTTTCGGGTGGCTTTGTGGCCCTCACTCTCGCTCGCTACGCTTGGAGTCGCACTCACCGCCGGTCTAACCGGTCTTTGCGCTGCCCTGCTGTTTAACCTCAGCTGGGTTGAAGGGATGCTGATCGGCGCGATCGTCGGCTCGACCGACGCTGCGGCCGTTTTCGGGACGCTGGGTGGGCGTGGCTTGAACCAGCGGGTCAGTTCCACACTGGAAATTGAATCGGGCAGCAACGACCCCATGGCGGTTTTCCTGACCGTCACGCTGATCGAGGTGATTGCCGGCGACTCATCAACCGGCCCATGGTATTGGCTCTTCAGCTTCATTCAGCAGTTCGGGCTAGGCGCTATCGTCGGTCTGGCGGGCGGCAAAGCGCTTCGGGCGTTGGTTAACCGCTTGCGGCTTCCGGGCGCACTGTATCCCCTGATCGTAACCAGCGGCGGGATTATCATTTTTGCCGTGGCGAATACCCTGGGGGGCAGCGGGATCCTGGCCGTCTATCTGTGTGGCCTGTACCTCGGCAACCATGTCATACGATCTCGCCATGGCATCCTTTTTACGCTGGATAGCCTGGCCTGGTTTGCGCAAATAGCCATGTTCGTGGTGCTGGGCTTGCTGGTGACGCCCGCCAATTTCCTACCTATCGCCGTGCCGGCGCTGTTGCTGGCGCTGTGGATGATTTGTCTGGCCCGCCCCGTTGCTGTAGCGGTCAGCCTTCTACCTTTCCGAGCTTTTCAAACGCGCGAAAGGGCGTTCATATCCTGGGTGGGCTTGCGTGGCGCTGTACCGATCATCCTGGCCGTGTTCCCGTTGATGGCCGGGCTTGAGAACGCCCAGCTTTTCTTCAACGTGGCGTTCTTCATAGTACTGGTCTCCCTGCTGATCCAGGGGACCACCCTTAACCCCGCAGCGAAACGGCTTCGTGTGACGGTCCCTCCTGACCCGGAACCGGCCTACCGAGCCGGCCTTGAGTTGTCTCCCACCAGCGAATGGGAGATGTTTCTGTACCGACTAAACAAGGACAAATGGTGCATCGGCGTACCGCTGAGGAGACTCAACATGCCGGCCGGCACGCGCATCGCGGCCCTGTTTCGTGGCGATACGCTGCTGCATCCATCCGGAAGTACCAAGCTTCAAACCGGCGACACCATATGCGTGGTGGGCAAAGAAAATGACCTGCCCGCGTTGAATCGCTTGTTTAGCGAAGCGCCAGATGCTGACCAGGATTTGAGATTTTTTGGCGATTTTGTCATGGATGCCAGCGTATCGCTGCGCGAACTCGCGGATCTATACGAGATTGACCTGGAAGGCGCCCGAGGCGATAGCTCGGTCGCCGATTTTTTCCAGAAGAACACCGGCAAGGGCGTGGTAGTAGGGGATCAGATCAAGCTCTCGACCGCCACGCTTACGGTGTTTTCAGTCGAGGACGAGATGGTGACAAAGGTCGGGGTGAGCATGGGTGTAAACGACGACTAGATTGTTGCCTTGCCTGCATGGAGATGTCGATGTTTCGGTCCAAACGGTACACGACAGCGCAAGCATGGTGGCCTCAAGCGGTGTGCTCTGTTCGCCGTTCTCGGATACCCATGCTCTTGTCCGTCATTCCGAACACCGGCAGCGCACTGGAGTCACAAGCGAAGATCACAATCAGAGAGAGCCAATGGATATCGCGCTGACGTTGCTAGCCGTTCTGCTTGCCGGGATAACGTTGTGGGACCAGTTCGTGACCGTGTTCAGCACTGGCGGAGCCGGGCCGCTGAGCCGGCTAGGTTGCCAGGGCCTGTGGCACGTTTTGCTCGCAATACATCGGCGCAAACCGATCCATAGGATCCTGAAATACGCTGGGCCTGCGATGATTCTTTTGAGCATCGTGACATGGTATCTACTGCTGGGGCTGGCTGTGTTCATGGTATTGGCGGCTCATCCGGGGTCGGTAATCGACAGCACGACCAAAGCGCCCGCCAACGCAGTCGAATTGCTTTATTTCACGAACACCACGACTTCCAGTCTGGGTTACGGCGAGTGGGTTCCTTCGGGCCCCCCCTGGACGTTCCTCAGCACATTTGCAACGCTCGTAGCCAGTATCGTGCTGACCGTGTCGCTATCGTACGTTCTTTCCGTCGTCTCGGCTGCGGTCCTGCGTCGCAGCCTGGCAACCGGCATTTTCGCCATGGGAAAGAGCGAAGAAGAAATCATCCGCAACGCCAACCTGGACGATACACAGGGCTCCTTGAAGAACTACCTGCTCAGCCTGTCCGCCGCTATCGACCAACAGGGGTTGCGGCATCTGGCCTTTCCGGTTCTGAAGTATTTTCACGCCACCGAGTCGGAGCTGTCGCCGGCACGGGGAGTCCTGTTGCTCGGAGATACGCTGTTTCTGCTGAACCTTGAGCCTTCAGGATCGTTCAGGGGTGTCACGCAGGTCCTGCAGAGCAGTATCGATAATTTCGTCGAGTTCAGCAGGGCTGGCAATGTTTCGACAGAATCGGCAAACAGCGAAAGACGTCGACTCGCCGAGACCGCCAAGCAGCTCGGGTTGTGTTCCGACCCGTCCCGGTTCGATGCCGCTTATGACCGATACCTTTCGCTGCGTCGACGGCTGCTCGCGCTGTGCGAGGAGGACGGATGGAGCGCGACTTAGCGAAATCAGCGAGGAGGGGACGAGCACAGGTTTATCCAGGCTCGACCACCGTTTCGGGTGGCCAAGTGCCTGGGCCACTGGCTGCTTGCTGTCAGAACCCGTCGTTCGGCCCGGGGCTTGGTAAGACCCTGGACTGGATACTGTATGCAAAGCTGACGCCGGGTTATGCTGAGCCCATGTACAGTATTGCTCACCCCGTCACCAGTATTCTGGAGATCCGGAAAAGCCGTTTTCTCGCCTGGGTCGAGCCCATCGCCGATCGTGGCGCAGCGCAGTCCCGGGTGAACGAGCTGCGAATGCTGCATCCCGGCTGTGCTCATGTGTGCTGGGCGCTTTTGGCCGGCGGCCATAGCGCGGCAGTGGACGATGGTGAACCCTCCGGTACAGCAGGCCGCCCGATGCTCGAAGTATTGCGTCACCATGAGCTGGACGGGGTGTTGGCTATAGTGGTGCGCTATTTCGGCGGGGTCAAACTGGGCGCCGGTGGATTGGTGCGTGCCTACACCGATGCAGTGGCGCAGGCGCTGCTGCAGGCCGAAAAGATCGAACACATCCCCAGCCAGACGTTATGTTGCGAATTCGCTTATGCCCACGAAGGGATAGCTCGCAACCTGATTACCGAGCTCGGCGGCGAGCTGCTCGCGGTCAGCCATGGGCAAGCAGTGCGGTTGCAAGTGCGCCTGCCAGCCACAGCAGTCAGCGCTCTGCAAAGGCAATTACTATCGGTTACCCGGGGCGAGCTGAAGTGGGAGGCTGGAGCAGCCCCAGCCTGGTGATCGACATATCAGCGATCCCGTCTTGGAATGCTTAACCCAGCCGATCATTCAAAGAAATAAGCTGCGCTAACTCAGCCCATGGTTTTTCCAGTTCTGGTGCTCCAACCAGGCAGGATCAAGTCGGTACTGGCCTGCATCCAGGCCTTCTTCAAGCATTGCCTGCCTGTGCCTTTCAATCTCTGCGCTCATATCGTTCAATGCTTGCGTATTGCCGTCGAGTCTATGCATCTCGATCTGGCCAAGATGATAGAACCTCAGCAACTTCATCGCCTCAGGCGAACGCATTTTCACGCCGGTTTCAACGTGGTGCATGATGTTGGTGATGCTCATCAGGCTGCGCTTGAGCCGCCAGCCATAGGCGGCCGCATCCATCCACGGCTGTGTCCAGAAGACGTTGCGTACCAACATGACAGCGGCAACTAGCCCGAGGGCTACGCCGGCCAGATTCCAGCGAAAATTGTCGCCCTCCGGGCTGCCGAACAATGCGACAGCGAGAGCGGAAAGAGACATCGCCAGCACGGCAAAGCTCACCGCTACAATCAATGTGCTTTTGCGCGTCTGTTGGCGGTACCGTTCAGGGTCCATATGGCGAATCGTGAACGCTTTCGTGGTGTCCAAAATGTCACTCCCGTGTTTCGACGGCTTTATCCCGGATATGTGAGCGGTGCACGCCGGTCATCGTAAGCGTTTGGGGTGCAGTCCATTACGCTTTATCGTGAGCCGGCTTTCAGCCCGGAAACAGCGACTTTCATCAGGGCGATTCTCGACCCGAAGCAGGCCTTGTGACGCCGCTGCTGACGGCCCGAAGCGGCCAGTCGGAGCAAGCCCTGCGGCTTCCTTAGAGAAACTAATTTCACGGATGAAGCGGACACTCCCGCCATTCTTGTGTCCCACGCTAAGAGCTGAAGGCTTCGGCTCGGAATTCCTGCACATTTGCGGGATCAAACCTTCCTGCGAGGCGTGCTCCATGACCGCCGCCAAAAGCTCTGAGAGCATCGAAGCAGATGCTCCGCTCCGAATGTTCTTCCGCCGGAACATCGCTTGTTCGGCCTTCGATATAACGCAACTCGGTAGGGTAACCTATGGCAGAAGTAACACGCGCCCTAAGCGACGTTCTTGATCAACTCGAGAGTTCCGTCCACGACGAAAGCATAGCGGTAGAAGAGGTGATCGAGAAGCTCGGGTCGCACTCGTTTGCCTCGCTAATGCTGGTGTTCTCGCTCATCTCCACCTCTCCGGCGAGCGCTATTCCCGGCATCACGGCGGTCGTCGCGACGGTCGTGTTCATTTTGGTCGTGCAGATGATCGCGGGGCGCAACTGCCTCTGGTTACCGGGCTTCATCACCCGCAGGCGAATGTCCAGCGAGAAGCTCTGCAAGGGGATCGGCTGGCTGCGCAAGCCGGTGCAGTTCGTCGAGCGATATCTGAAAGAGCGGTGGACTCACCTTTTCCATCGCCCATGGATCTGGTTGCCGTTGACCCTCATCCTGGGTCTGACGCTGTTCATGCCGTTCATGGAGATCATTCCCACCTCAGGCTCCATCGCCTCGGCCGTGATCGCCCTGTTTGCCGCCGGTCTGCTGACGCGGGACGGTGCGCTGGTCATAGCGTCGCTCGTGCTGTTGTCGGCTGTCCCGGTAGCCGTCTGGTATTTCGGTTTCGGCGGCTAATCCATGCCTAGTGAAACCAATGCTACCCAATCGATCGGCGCTGGAATCGGCAACGACCGCCACGAAGCATAAGCGATTGGCTTACATCGTCAAGCAGGGTTCGCAGGCTGGAAGTCTGCGACCACTCTGCTTCTCTCAAGCCGAGCGAGCAGCACGCTCCCCGGTTTGCCGGTGCGTTGACTTAGCAGCAGCCTCGCCACCGCTGGCTCGACATGGTGACGAAATGCTCGCGCCATCGAGCGTGCGCCGTACCGACGGTCGAAGCCTCGCTCACCGAGCCAGGTCTTGAGGGCCGGGTCGAGCATCAGCTGCATATGCTGGCGCGCCAGGCGCTCGTTTAGCCGTTCCAGAGCCATATCAACAAGCTCGGAAACCTGATCGCCGCCCAGCCTCTGGAAGTTCACGCGATGGTCGATGCGGTTGAGAAACTCTGGCGAAAAGTGCTTTTCCAGTGCCTCGTCGACCAGTTTCGCTTCCGCATCGACCTGCCAGCTATGCGGCAGGCATTTACGCCAGCCACGGCTTTGGCGCTGTTGGTACTCCCAGAGCGCCTGAGCGCCAATGTTACTGGTCATGAAGATCAGACTATTGCGAAAGTCCAGCGTTGCGGTGCCGGAGCTGAGTCGTAGCTGGCCGTTATCGAAGATGTTCATCAATGCACGTACGACCGGCTCGCTGGCCTTTTCCAGTTCATCGAACAGCACGATGCCGGGGGTGCCATAGCTGCCCTCGATGGCTGCCTTGTCGAACAACGTCGTGCCTTCCTT
>CAYZFU010000190.1:0-6644 GCA_964477725.1 uncultured Halopseudomonas sp. | reverse complement strand
CCAGGGTGCGTTCGCGCTCGATATGAAACATGTTGCGGATCAATGAAAGCGTCGACGGCATCAACGTCGCTCCGGCGATGCCGAGCAGCGCACGTGTGACAATCAGCATGCCTGCGGATGTGGCGAACGCCGCCGCGACCGACGCCAGGCCGAAGGCAAACGCTCCGGCAAGCAGCAACCGACGGCGCCCGATCCGGTCACCCAGCGTGCCCATGGTGATCAGAAACCCGGCCACCATGAATCCATAGATATCCAGTATCCACAGCAACTGTGAACTGGTTGGTTGCAGGTCGGCACTCAGATGCGGCGCGGCCAGATGCAGCACTGTCATATCGAGCGCAAGCAACAGGGTTGGCAACACCAGCACAGCCAAACCCAGCCATTCGCGGCGTCCCGCAGGCTGCCATTCGGGCTTGGCGTTCAGGTCGAGTGTAGTCATAGAGGGTCCTTGGGCGAGCGAATCTTATACGCGCAGGCCCAAGCAGCAGCAAGATACAGCTATCTACCTGCGTAGCGGAACACCTGCCATACGGACCATCAAGGCATTGCGCAGCACCACGCCGTTTCGCACAGGCTGCTGCTCCCGTTCAATCACGAAGCCATGCCGGGTGAAGAGCGGCTGGGCGGTTAGGCTCACATCAGCCGACAAGCGTGCGATACCCAGCGACTCAGCTTCATCGAGCAAATGCAGCATCAACTGCGAGCCCAGGCCCTGCCCTGCATAACGAGGCGATACGAAGAATTGATCGATATAGCCCGATGCCTGCAAGTCAGCGAACCCGGCTAACGCACCGCCGGTCTCGATCACGAATGGCTGGTTGGCCTGGATACGCCGGGTCCAATCAGCTACAAACGCGTCATTGACGGCGCTCGGCGCCCAGGCTTCGATCTGCTCAGCTGAATAATCACGCGACGCAAGCTGACGAATCGACTGCAGGAAGAGCGCCAGCAACGCGCGCTCTTCGCCTGGTCGATAGCGACGGATCGACGTCTCCATGCGTGATCGGCGTTTCGCCTGCCTGATGCGCGAGGGGCGAAATCAGACCTGCGACTGCAGGTAGTTTTGCATCCCGACCAGTTTGATCAGGCGTAGCTGCTGCTCGAGCCAGTACGCGTGGTCTTCCTCGGTGTCTTTCAGTTGGATCTCGAGGATCTGGCGGGTCTGATAGTCGCCGTGGCGCTCGCATAGCGCGATGGCCTTAGCCAGGTTCTCCCGCACTTCATATTCCAGCTTCAGGTCAGCGGCGAGCATGTCCGGCACGGTGAAGCCAGGATGGATAACCGACGGACGCATGTCCGGGGTACCTTCGAGAAACAGGATGCGCTTGAGAATGGCGTCGGCGTGCTGCGTTTCCTCTTCCATTTCATGGTTGATGCGCTCGTACAGCTTCGCGTAGCCCATATCTTCGTAAAGCCGTGAGTGCAGGAAATACTGGTCGCGCGCGCCGAGCTCTCCGCGCAGCAGCTCGATGAGACAGTCGATAACTTCCTGGTGGCCTTTCATGGTGCTGATATCCCGAAGCTGTAGTGAGTGCGTCCATTGTGCCGAAGCGGCCTTCGCATTGCCAGATTTGATGCGGAAAAACCCAGCAGTGACAATGGGTTATGCTGACTCTTATCGTAGTTCGAAAGCTAAGCGTTTACATTCTCGATTCGTCCGCCTCGCTCGCTTGGGTCACACGCCAGCGAACTATTGACTCGCATCGCATTAAGCGGAAGGCTGTTCACGCCAAAACAACAATCAACCCAAAAGAAAGGAAACGCAATGTTCAGCCATGTCATGCTCGGCGCCAACGATATCGAAGAATCAAAAGCTTTCTACGACGCCATACTGGGGGTCGTCGGGTGCAAACCCGGCGTCATGGACGAGAAGGGTCGTTGCTTCTGGTTCAGCAAAACCGGCGTCTTCGCCATCACCAAGCCTTTGAACGGCGAGCCCGCCTGCAACGGCAATGGCAGTACCATCGGCTTCGCCATGGACAGCCCCGAGCAGGCCGATGCCTGGCATGCAGCCGGTATCGCCAATGGTGGCGTGACCTGCGAGGACCCGCCGGGCGTGCGCCAGGGCTCTACCGGTCAAATTTATCTCGCCTATCTCCGCGATCCGGCTGGCAACAAGATCTGCGCCCTGCATCGGATGGGATGAGTTTTTCGTGTAACGGCCTCTGATTCGTAAGAGGCCGTTACAACACTCTCATCGGCGAGCTTGCGAACATGTCGGCCTCGAACGTATGTTGACCTAACGATCACCGTCCGCAGAGGTTCCCATGAACACACGTAGCCTGCTCGATCAATTGCTCACCAGCGGCAAGGATTTGCTCCAGAACCAGAGCAGCGGCACGTCGCGGCAGGGTTCACACTCGGGATCAGGTTCCGGAATCGAATCGGCACTCGGAGGTTTGCTCGGCAGCGTCGGCGGCGGCGCCTTGGGTGGCGGAGCGATCAGCATGTTGATGGGCAGCAAGAAGCATCGGAAAATGGGCGGCAAGGTTGTCACCTATGGCGGGCTCGCCGCACTCGGGCTGGTCGCCTACAAGGCATACAGCAACTGGCAAAGCCAGAATGAAGTGCAGACCGGCATGGCTCAGCCAGAGGGTCAGCTACGCACTGTAGACCGCGTACCCTCCAATGAGGTGGAAGAGCACAGCCAGGCGATCCTGCGTGCTCTGATAGGCGCCGCCAAGGCCGACGGCCACGTCGACGATCGTGAGCGTCAGATGATCGAAGGCGAAATCGAAAAGCTTTCGTCCGACGCTCAGCTCAGGCAGTGGTTCGACCAGGAGCTACGCAAGCCGCTCGACCCTACCGAGGTAGCACGCTCGGCCAAGACCCCGGAAATAGCGGCAGAGATGTATCTGGCGAGCATTCTCATGGTCGATGACCAGAACTTCATGGAACGCTCCTATCTTGACGAACTGGCACGCCAGCTGCAACTCGAGCCCAGATTGAAGTCGGAGTTGGAAACGCAGGCGGCCGAACATCTGAAGTAGGGTGGACAACGCGAAGCTTGTCCACCGAGCGGGCTCATACAACGCTCAAAAGCGGTGGATAACGCTACGCGGTTATCCACCCTACGGGCGTACGCAAATCCGAACGGTGCGTAGGGTGGACAACGCAAAGCTTGTCCACCGGGCGGGTTAGTCGAAGCCGACGAATCGGGCTACGTCGCTGACCGGTCGTCGCTTCGACACAACCGCATTGGCAGGGAACGCTTCATCCGGATAGCCCATCGCAACACAGATCATGATCACCTGATCCTCAGGGATGCCGGCATGCTTGCGGACCACGGGCGAGTGCATGATGCCCTGGCTATTGACCACACAGCCCAAGCCGCGTGACCAGGCTGCGTTGACCAAGCCATTAACGAGCGCGCCACAGTCGAACTGGGCTATGTCACCGTCCTGCAGCACGCGATCGTAAGTCACGACGATGGAAACCGGCGCATCGAACTGGCGGAATCCACGCAGGATCCAGTCCTGGCGCTTATCCTTGTCGTCCCGAGCGATGCCCATGGCCTGGAACAACTGCACCGCAATTTCAACCTGCCGGTCCCGATGCGCTCCTTCATAGGAACCGATGCCCCGGCTTTCCTTGCTCGGCGGGACGCCGCCCAACATGCGCTCGGTATTTTCAGCACGAATAAGGTCGAGCGGTTCACCGGTTAGCACATGCAGGTGCCATGGCTGCGTATTCATCGAAGATGGCGCTCGGCTGGCCAGTGCGATCACTTCCTCGATGACGCTACGCGGCACCGATTTCTGCTGAAAGGCGCGAATGCTGCGGCGCCCCATCACGACGTCTTCGTAGTTCAACCTTCATCTCCTCGAAACGGGATACCAACAAATAACCGGGTTTTACCGCCGAGTCTACTCGCTGATCCTGGTTGATCCGACGAAGATACCGAACCTGAATGCCTTGCCTGCGCCGCTTCGAGGCGCCGAACCAGCCGCTGGCGGCATGGCTTCGGCCAAACTGAGCGTTGACGAAGAAAAGGAACAGGACGAAGAGGATGAAGAGGGTGAAGAGGGTGAAGAACAATAGCAAATCAAATGACGGAGAGAGCCGAATCCGATCGCTCCCGGGGCGACAGCTCTGCCCTGACGATCGCCGGCCCTCCGGTTAACGCACAACGTGCAGGAAATGCATGTGCCGTTCGTATTGGTCCAGAACATCGGCAATGACTTCGTCGCGACTCCAGCCCATCACGTCGTAGTTTTGCCCACCTTCGTTCAGATACACCTCGGCACGGTAGTACTCGTCTGTCGTACCCTCTTCTTCGCTCGCCGAGGTCAAACTGGGCCGCTCGTAAGCGCGCGGACGTACCTCGTAAACAAAGTCCGTTTCGCCCTGATGGAGGATTTCAAGCCGGACCCGCAAGTCTTCGCCCCGGGTAACCCGTGTCTCGAATCCTTGCGCATCGAATTCGCCGTAGATCGCTTCGCAAGCCGGCTGGACAGTTTCGGTCAGAAACCGCTCCACCTCTGGCTCGTTCGGGAAGCGAACCAGGTTACGCAGCCGGCGGCGCCAGCCGCCAGACGCGGTGGATGTCGTCGGCGAGGTAGTCGGTGTCTGGAACCGCAAGTCGCGCTTGGTGGCGTCCAGCCGCAGCGCCTTCAGCAACCCGATGATGCAGATCATTAGAACCAGGGTGAACGGCAACGCGCTGGCAATTGTGGCGGTCTGCAGAGCGGTCAGTCCGTCCGCGAGCAACAACGCGATGGCCACCACACCCATGGATACCGCCCAGAACAATCGCTGCCAGACCGGAGTCGGGCTGACACCGCCCGATGCCAGAAGGTCTACGACCAGCGCGCCGGAGTCGGCAGAGGTAACGAAGAATACGACCACCATCAGGATCGCCACCATGGAAAATACCGCGGCGAACGGGAATTGCTCGAGGAAGGCGAAAAGTGCCAGGGCAGAGTTCGCTTCAATTGCCTGTCCGAGATCTTCGACCTGACCCCAGAGAATCATGTGTATCGCGGTGTCCCCGAATACAGTCATCCAGAACAGGGTGAAGCCGGTTGGCACGAGCAGCACACCGGTCACGAATTCACGGATAGTACGGCCGCGCGAGATACGAGCGATGAACAGCCCGACAAAGGGCGACCAGGCCAGCCACCAACCCCAGTAAAACAGTGTCCAGCCACCAATCCAGTCGTTCGGCTCGTAGGCATACAGATTGAACGTGGTGTTGACCAGATTCGACAGGTAACTGCCGGTGTTCTGCACGAACGTTTGCAGGATGAACACGGTCGGGCCTGCAATGAGCACGAAAGCCAGCAGAATTACCGCAAGGATGAGATTGACTTCCGACAGTCTCCGTACGCCCTTGTCGAGCCCCGTTACCACTGACACTGTCGCCAATGCTGTGGTTGCGATGATAAGACCTACCTGCACCGGAACCGAAATAGGCAACCCGTACAGGTGATTGAGCCCGGTATTGATCTGACTGACCCCCAGACCGAGCGATGTGGCCACACCCAGCAAGGTGCTGATGATGGCGAATATGTCGACCGCGTGGCCGATAGGGCCGTAGATGCGGTCACCTATCAGCGGATACAGTGCCGAACGAAGCGTCAGAGGCAGCCGATGACGATAACTGAAATACGCCAGGATCAGCGCGACGATGGCGTAGATCGCCCAGGCATGAAGCCCCCAATGGAAGAAGGTGATGCGCATCGCGTCCCGCGCCGAGGCAGCGCTGCCGCCCTCCCCCGCAGGCGGATCGAGGAAATGCATGACCGGCTCGGCGACGCCGAAAAACATCAAGCCGATACCCATCCCGGCGGAGAACAACATGGCGAACCAGGTCGGCCGACGGTAGTCCGGCTCGCTGTGATCAGGTCCCAGCTTGATGTCACCAAAGCGGCTGACAGCGACCAGCGTGACCGTCAGAAGGATGCCCGCAACTGCGAGAATATAGATCCAGCCGACGTTGGTCGTGATCCATGATTGCAACTCGCTAAACACGACCTGCGCCTGCTCCGGTAGCACAACGCTGTACAGCACCAGCGCGAGTATGAGCGCTGCGGAGCCGTAAAACACCGGTGGGTTGAGGGTGTGTGTCGGTTCTTCCTGCATAGGTACTCCATTTACCGAGGCCCCTTCGTACGAGGCACTTAAAAGCATGAGGCCAGTCCGTTCGGATGGCGTGTGCAACAACCGACCATGCAATCGCCGGGAATATCCCGCAACGATACATCGGCCAGGCCTGACTGACATTGTAAACGGCATTAACCTTGCACGCTGCCGCCCCGCCAACTGATGTCGCAACCTGTAACGATTATGCAAACAGAAAAGCCCAGCATTCGCTGGGCTTCTAGGTTCTTCGCACTCAGGCGAGCAAGGCGCCCGAAGGCTTAGATGGCCATGATGTTTTCAGCTTGCGGGCCTTTCTGGCCCTGCGTCAGCTTGAACTCAACGCGCTGGCCTTCAGCAAGAGTCTTGAAACCCGAGCCGCTGATGGCGCTGAAATGTGCGAACACATCCGGGCCATTTGCCTGTTCAATGAAACCAAAGCCTTTAGCTTCGTTGAACCATTTAACCGTGCCAGTAGTAGTAGACATAATAATATCCTGAAATAACAAATGATGGTCCGTGCAGACCGGAATGCTGGAAAGAGGCGATAACTTAGAAACTTC
>CAYZFU010000189.1:0-6675 GCA_964477725.1 uncultured Halopseudomonas sp. | reverse complement strand
CTTCTTTTGCATCTTCCGATTCGCCCATGAAAGCAATGGCTCGGGAATCGACGATGTGCGCTTCCATCGGGTGATCCGCACCAAGCATGCGCCACATCATCTGACGGTTGAGCAGGGCCGACATGGCCGACGTGTTTTCCGCAATTTCCCGGGCCAGCTCACGCGCCGCGGGCAACAGCTCGTCTGGCTCGTGCAGGGTGCGCACGAGCCCGCCGCGCAGGGCTTCTTCAGCATCGAACACGCGACCGGTATACACCCACTCGGCCGCCTGCTGAACGCCTACCAGACGTGGCAGGAACCAGCTGGAGCAGGCCTCCATGGTGATGCCCCGACGGGCAAAGACGAAGCCGAAGCGCGCCTTGGTCGAGGCCAAGCGGATATCCATCGGCAGGGTCATGGTCGCGCCAACACCGACCGCAGCGCCGTTGAACGCGCCGATCACCGGCTTGGTGCACTCGTAGATACGCAGGGAAACAGTGCCGCCGCCGTCGCGCAGCTCGTCACCTTCCGGCTCGCTCTGGCGCTTGTGACGATTGAAGGTATCGCCGCCTTTTTCCAGGTCTGCACCGGCACAGAAGGCCTTGCCGGCGCCCGTCATGATGATTACCCGCACGGCGTCGTCGGCATCAGCGGCATCGAACGCGGCGATCAATTCACGACGCATGGCCCCGTTGAAGGCGTTCATGCGATCCGGGCGGTTCAGTGTAAGGGTGAGAATGCCTTCTTCGACCTGGTAGTCGAGCGTTTCATAATTCACGGCTGGCTCCTGTCTGTCCGATTGGGATCGGATCAGTGTAGGAGCCCATCCTGCATCAGACCATTACCTTTGCATTTCGATATGACCGGGCATAGCCCACGCGCATGCCTTGTTCAGGCAGTGCGGACGAACTTCAGATCCCATACACCATGACCCAGCCGCTCGCCACGACGCTCGAACTTGGTCACTGGCCGCTCCTCCGGTCGCGGCACATAAGTACCGTCCTGCGCGAGGTTGCGATAGCCCGGTGCCGCGTTCATCACCTCAAGCATATGCTCGGCGTAGGGTTGCCAGTCGGTGGCCATGTGAAACACGCCGCCGACCTTGAGTTTCTGACGCAGCGCCTCGGCGAAGGCGAGCTGCACGATACGTCGCTTGTTGTGCTTCTTCTTGTGCCAGGGGTCAGGAAAAAACAGCAATACCCGGTCCAGACTGCCGTCGGGAATGCAGCGGTTGAGCACCTCGATGGCATCGCAATCGAACACACGCAGATTGCCGATCCCCGCGTTGAGCACGCCGTTGAGCAGCGAACCAACGCCGGGACGGTGCACCTCGACGCCGATGAAATCCTGCTCTGGAGCTGCCTGAGCCATCTCCAGCAGCGACTGTCCCATGCCGAAGCCGATCTCCAGGGTACGCGGAGCCTGGCGGCCGAATATCTGGTCGAGATCGAGCATGCCCATATCGAGCGACAGCCCGAAGCGCGGCCAACCCTGATCGACTCCGCGCTTCTGCGCGTCGGTCATACGGCCGGCGCGCATCACAAAGCTACGTATCGCGCGCCGGTGCAGCGCCTCTTCGGATTGATCCGGCGTTTCGGGTTGGTTCTGCAGGTTATCGGACATCGGTTGCTCGATCAGAAAAAGGTACCGGCCAGCGGCGAAGAGGCGCTGGCGTATAGTTTGCGAGGCATGCGGCCGGCAAGGAATGCACCGCGACCGGCGAGCACTGCATGCTTCATCGCCTCGGCCATGAGCACCGGCTGCTGGGCGTGGGCGATGGCTGTATTCATCAACACGCCGGCGCAGCCCAGCTCCATTGCGATGGCCGCGTCAGAGGCTGTCCCCACTCCAGCGTCGACCAGCACCGGCACGGTGGCCTCCTCGAGAATGATGCGCAGGTTATACGGGTTGCAGATACCCAGGCCCGAACCAATCAGACCGGCCAGCGGCATCACTGCGACACAACCGATTTCGGCCAGCTGACGGGCGATGATCGGATCGTCACTGGTGTAAACCATTACGTCGAAACCGTCCTTGACCAGAACTTCGGCAGCCTTGATGGTTTCCAGCACATTGGGAAACAGCGTCTTCTGGTCGGCCAGTACTTCGAGTTTGACCAGCTTGTGACCGTCGAGCAGCTCCCGCGCCAGGCGGCAGGTGCGCACTGCATCCTCGGCGGTGTAGCAGCCGGCCGTGTTGGGCAGGATGGTATAGCGGTCCGGCGGGATTACATCGAGCAGGTTGGGCTCGCCGGGATTCTGACCGATATTCGTCCTACGGATCGCTACCGTGACGATCTCGGCGTCGGAGGCCTCGATGGCCTGGCGGGTTTCTTCGAGATCCTTGTACTTGCCGGTGCCGACCAGCAAGCGCGAACGATAGCGTACGCCGGCAATTTCCAGCGCGTCCTGGGTCAGGTCTGTCATGGTGTGCTCCGCTTGGGCTAGCCGCCGCCGATGGCGTGGACGATTTCCACCCGGTCACCCTCGGTCAGCCGCGTCTGCGCAAACTGGCTGCGCGGCACGATATCGAGATTCAGCTCGATGGCCAGCCGCTTGCCCGTGAGCCCCAGTCGCTCGACCAGATCGGCCAGAGTGGTTGATGGTTCGACAGAATAGGCTTCGCCGTTCAGCTGGATCTGCATGCTGCACTCGAGGACGGATGGGAAAGCCGACATGATACCGCTATTCGCCGGCGCTGCCGAGGGCAACCGCGGCGATGGGCTCAGCTCAACCGCCAGGCACCGGCCCCGAAGCAGGTCCAGGCAATCAGAAACAGCACACCCCCTATCGGGGTGATGATACCCAGCTTGCCCAGGCCACTGAGTGCCAGCGTGTACAGGCTTCCCGAGAACAGCAGGATGCCCAGCGCAAAGAGAACGCCTGCCGCCTTGAGCAAGGTATTATCCGGGCTGCGCAACAGCAGCAAGGCAACACCTACCAACGCTGCGGTGTGCCATAGCTGGTACTGTACGCCGGTCTGGAACGCGGACAGCAGATTGTCCGGTAACCGGCTGCGCAGCCCATGCGCGGCGAACGCGCCCAGACCAACCCCGGTGAAGCCGCTGAAAGAAGCGAGCAAAAGCAATATCTTGGCCACCCTGAAATCTCCCGGTCTATACTGCGGGCCTGTCCCGCAACTAGTGAATGCATGATCAAACGTATTCTCGCCAAGGCAGCCAAATGGCTGCTCATCGCCATGGCTTTAAGCCTGGTCCCGGTCATCATACTGCGCTGGGTGCCAACACCCGGCTCCATGCTGATGATCGAACGCTGGGCTGAGGCGCGTGGCCACGGTGGGCTGGATATCCGACATGAATGGATTGCCTACGACAGGATACCGGACAACATGAAAATGGCAGTGATTGCCGCCGAAGATCAGCGCTTTGCCGAGCATTTCGGCTTCGATCTCGAGGCGATTCGCGCCGCCATCGAGCATAACCGCCAGGGCGGCAGCGTGCGTGGGGCCAGCACGCTGACCCAGCAGGTGGCCAAGAATCAGTTTCTCTGGTCCGGCCGCAGCTGGCTGCGCAAGGGCGTCGAAGCCTGGCTCACGCTATGGATCGAGATACTCTGGCCGAAGCAGCGCATCTTGGAAATGTATCTGAATCTGGCCGAATGGGACGAGGGAGTGTTCGGGGTCGAGGCGGCAGCCCGGCATCACTTCGGCGTCAGCGCAAGCGTGCTCTCGAACCGGCAGGCAGCGCAGCTCGCCGCGGTATTGCCAAGTCCGCTGCGCTGGAGCGCCAGCCGCCCACCGGCGCACGTGCAGCGACGCGTGAATTGGATTCAGCGCCAGTCCCGCCAACTTGGCGGCCGGCATTATCTCGATCAAATGGAGTCGGGCCGTGAGCTACCTGGCTGGATGAGCCTGGATTACTGGCGCGAGCGTATCTGAGCGGCCGATCAGGACCCGTCGCGCAGTCCGAACATGATGGAAAACGCTTCTTCCTCACCCACCGCTACTACCGCGCCGGCCTGGGGATAAACCCAGGCTTCGCCTTCGCTGACCGGCATGCGCACATCGGGACTACCGAACGTGCCCTCGATCCTGTTCAGCTCCAGCGGCTCGACCGGAATCATGCTCATCCGCAGAATCTGCCGGTCTCCGAGGGCTTCGCCCACCGCGGGGGATACTGGCTGATCGCGAATGCCCGGCTCCCAGGCTTGCGCCTCGACCAGGCTTTCCATTTCATCTTCACCCAGACCGATCACCGCTTGCGCCTGCCATAGCCGGTCCTCGCTTTCCAGATTATAGCGACTGACCAGCGCCGGCTCCCCATCCGCACTGATCATCCACAGGTGACCACGACCCAGCGCCTGATCAGCCTGCAGCAGGGTGAGACTGCGCTGCTGTATAGGTTGCCAGAGCGACTCCCGATAGTTCTCGTACCAGGCTAGCGGCCTGGGCGCGTCACGCTGAGCCAGCCAGTCGCCGAACAGGAAAAACGCCAGTATCACGGCGCTGAAGATGGTGACGAGGCGAACGCCCGTGCGTGGACTCATTGTTGTTCTCCTTGGGTGGCGTATCGGCGCAATAAAAAGGGCACCCTGAGGTGCCCTGCATTGACTGCCGCTGATCAGGCCTCGACTTCGACCTCTAGGTTCTTCTTCAGTTTGTTCATGGCGTTCTTTTCCAACTGACGAATACGCTCGGCAGATACTTGGTATTTGGCCGCGAGCTCATGCAAGGTCGCCTTCTCTTCGGCCAGCCAGCGCTGGTAGAGAATATCGCGACTGCGTTCGTCGAGCTGCTCCAGCCCCTGCTGTAGCAGGTTGACCGAGCTATCGGACCAGTCTGCCGATTCCAGCTGCGTGGCCGGGTCGTAGCGCTTGTCCTCGAGATAGTGCACCGGCGCGTAGGCGGCGCTGTCATCGTCGTCGTCCTGGGCTCCGTCGAAGCCCAGATCCTGGCCGTACAGGCGGCTCTCCATCTCGCGAACTTCGCGGGCTGCGACCCCAAGATCGCCGGCTACCGCGTTGACCTCGTCATGCGACAACCAGGTCAGTTTTTTCTTGGCGCTGCGCAGGTTGAAGAACAGCTTGCGCTGAGCCTTGGTGGTGGCGATCTTGACGATACGCCAGTTACGCAGGATGAATTCGTGGATTTCTGCACGAATCCAGTGAACGGCGAACGACACCAGTCGCACGCCCATTTCCGGGTTGAAGCGCTTGACCGCCTTCATCAGGCCGACGTTGCCTTCCTGGACCAGGTCAGACTGTGCCAGGCCATAACCCGAGTAACTGCGGGCGATGTGCACCACGAACCGCAGGTGCGACATGACCAGTTGGCGGGCCGCCTCGAGGTCCTGCTGGTAGTACAAACGATCAGCCAGCTCCCGCTCTTCCTCGACACTAAGGACGGGAATGCTGCTTACGGTCTGAACATAGGCTTCCAGGTTCGCACCGGGAACCAGGCTATGTATGGGCTGCAAAGCAGTGCTCATGTTTGAACTCCGAGAGAAGTTGACGGCTCAGTTTATCACCGCGGTATAAGACTGTGAATGGCAGCGCAAGTTCAAGCCCAGGTCAGGTTTCATGCGGCTTCGCTGGCAATGTCGGGCTGGCTCACCAGTCACTGCGGTTCGATGTCGCGTATGTGCCGACCGACCGCGAGCCAGGCGCCGACCAGACCCAGCAGCATCGCCCCACCGACCAGCGTGAGCCCGTCCTCGAGCGGCACCCCATCGAGGGCGAAATCGCTGCGATAGAGAGCGGCGACGTCACGTACGGCGATGTTCAGCCAGGCCAGCCCCGCTGACAACAGTAACCACGCCAGCAAACCGGCTAGCAGGCCGTACATGACGCCCACGTAAAGAAACGGACGACGGACGAAAGCATCGGTTCCGCCGACCAGCTTGATGACCTGGATTTCTTCCCGGCGGCTTTCGATCGCCAGGCGGATCGTGTTGGCCATAACCAGCAGCAGCGCCAGAATCAGCAACAGTGCCAGGCCACCGGTGAAGCGCTCGATCATGCCAAGAATGGCGCTCAGCCGCTCCACCCACTCCAGATCGATCTGCACCGTATTCACGCCGTCGAAGGCGGCCAGGCGATCGCCCAGCGGAGCAAGCGCGGTCGCCCCGCCATCGATACTGTGCGGGGTGACCAGAATCACCGAGGGCAATGGATTGTAGGCAAGCTGATCGAGCGCGTCGCCCAGCCCGGAATGCTGCTGGAATTCGGCCAGAGCCAGCTCCTTGTCGAGCAGCTGCGCCTCGGCGACTTCGTCGAGCTGAAGGATCTCGTCGTGCAATTCGCGGGCCTGTGCTGCCACCACATCATCATCGAGATAAACCGACAGCTGCGCTGCTCTCTGCCAGTCGACGCCCAGCCGCTCGACCTGATCGATCAACACCGCCAGACCCATCGGCAGAGCAAGCACGACGGTCATGACCAGCACCGTCAGCGCGCTGCTGAAGAGCTGCTGCCGAATACGGGCGAGCGCCTGGCGAGCACTGTCGCGATGACTGCCGAGCCAGCCGCGTAGCGGCTGCCGCCAGTCCTGCCCGGAGCGGGCGGCGCCGGCCTGGCGTGTGCGCCTGTCGTTCGGTTTGCGATCAGACTGGCGCGCGCTCATGACTGATCCCCGTCATGCAGCAGCCGCCCCTCACCCAGGGTCAGCATGCGGTGGTCGAGCCGGGCGATCAGGGACAGGTCATGGCTGGCGATAAGTACCGTCACGCCCACCCTGTTG
>CAYZFU010000188.1:0-6800 GCA_964477725.1 uncultured Halopseudomonas sp. | reverse complement strand
GGGAGTGGGCATGACCGCGAAGAGGTTTGGGCTGTTCTGTGGGAGCGGGCATGACCGCGATGGGGTTTGGGCTTCGCTTTCGCGCCCAGGTGCGCTCCCACATTGAAAGCCGGGCGGGGTTTTGTGGGAGCGGGCATGACCGCGAAGAGGGTTCGGGCTTCGCTTTCGCGCCCGGGTGCGCTCCCACATTGGAAGCCGGGCAGGGTTTTGTGGGAGCGGGCATGACCGCGAAACACAATCGATTGCCATAAGGCATACGGTTGCGAAAGCAGGGACAAATCGGGGGATGAAGTATGGCAATGTCCGGTTCGCTGGGCGTGTTTTTCTGGGGGTTTCTGCTTGCCTATGGCGGGTTGATGTACTGGTTGTCGCCGCGTACCGTGACCGCTGGCGGTTTTTTCAATGGCGAGGACAGTCACGGCCGGAGCGCTTCGCCGTGGCTGTTGACCACCAGCATTTTCATCAGCTGGATCTTCGCCAAGTCGGTGACCAACGCAGCCAATCTGGGCGCCGAGTTCGGCCTCGTCGGCGGGCTCGCCTACGCCACCTACTGGCTCTCGATACCGCTCTGCGGCCTGGTGATCTACCGTCTGCGACGTCGCTTTGCCGCGACCAGCCTGGTCGGCTTTCTGACAAGCAACTACGGCCGCGCCGCGGCGCTGGCCTTCTCCGCTGCGATACTCATCCGCCTGTTCAATGAAGTCTGGAGCAACACCGCCGTGGTTGGCGGCTACTACGGAGAACCCGGCAGCGCGCCCTTCGTCATCTCTGCCCTTTTGTTCACAGCCGTCACGCTTGCTTACAGCATGCGCGGGGGGCTTCGTAGCTCGATACTCACCGACGCTGCCCAGGCGGGCATCTTTATCATCGCCCTGGTATGCGTGCTGGGGCTGGTGCTGCCGCAGCACTCGGCAGCGGAACTCGCCAGCACCAGTTCATGGACATTGAACGCGGGCGTCGATCTGTTGCTGGTTGCCTGCCTGCAACTGGTGAGTTATCCGTTTCACGATCCGGTACTGACCGACCGCGGCTTTATCAGCCAGGAGCGCAGCATGCTCCGCGCTTTCACAGTCGCCGGCGCGCTCGGCTTTTTCGCCATCCTGGCGTTCAGCCTGATCGGGGTGCACGCCGATCTGGTCGGCGTCGGCGCCTCGTCCAACGTGCCTGCCGCGTTGGCCCGCTCACTGGGCATCGGCGCGCTGCTGGTAATGACCATCGTGATGATCTCTGCCGCCGGCTCGACGCTGGATTCGACCTTTTCCAGTCTGGCTCGGCTGACCGGCCGCGAGCTGCCGGCACTTGCCGGGCGTGATCTGGGGACTCGCGCGGTAGGTCTGGGCATGTTCGCCATGGCCGTGTTTGCCCTGCTGGGCAACCTGCCGATGCTCGCCGGAACCGACATCCTCAAGGCCACTACCATCAGCGGCACCATGGTGATGGGCCTGGCCCCGGTGTTCGTGCTGCACGGGCTGGTTCGGCCGCTTCTGGACCGGTCTGGCGTTGGGCGTTGCGCTCACACTGGGCTGGATTCCCGTCAGCTGGGCCATCGGTGACGGCAAATACGCACTGCTGCTGGGCACGAACCTGTACGGCCTGTTGATCTGTACCGCGTTGTACTTGCTGGCCGGCAGGATGAATCGTCGATGAAGGCCGGTCGGCAGTGCCCGCTCGACTATCGCCTGGCACCAGACAGTTTCACTGGCGAGGCGCTGTTCGATTGCGACACGCTCTACGTGGTCGGGGGCCTCTACGGCAATCGCCAGGCGCTCGACGCGCTGCAGCGCCGCCTCCCAGCCGAGCCTGGCGCACGGGTCGTATTCAATGGCGACGCGCACTGGTTCGACATTTCGCCAGAGATCTTCCTGCAGATAGAAGCCGGCCTCGCCGCGCATACCGTTCTGCGTGGCAACGTCGAGACCGAGCTCGGCCGAAGCGAGCCCGGGACCGCGGGTTGCGGATGTGCTTACCCTGATGAGGTCCCGGACCAGACGGTCGAGTGGTCGAACCAGATCCATGCGCGCCTCTGCGATACCGTCGCCGGATTGCCCGGCATGCAAAGGTCTCTGGCCCGGCGACCGGCAACCGCCGTGGTCAGCGTGGCCGGAACCAGGGTGGGCATTACCCATGGCGACGAGCAGTCGCTGGCTGGCTGGGGTTGTGACCGCGCTGCGTTGCAGCAGGCCGAGCGGCAGGCCGCAATCGATAACTGGCTACGCATGATCGGTTTACGTGTACTCGCGACCAGTCATACCTGCGCACCGGCAGCGCTTCAGCTGGCCAATGGCGTAGTGATCAACAATGGCGCGGCAGGCATGCCCAACTTTGATAATTGCCGGTATGGACTGGTCACGCGTATTGCCACCAGACCGCACGCCAGCGCCCTGTACCGAAGCACGTGCGAGAACCTGTTCATCGAGGCGATCCCGCTCAACTACGACCACCGGGCCTTCTGCGCAGACTTTGACCGACAGTGGCCTGCCGACTCTCCCGCGCAATCATCCTACCGGGATCGAATCGAACGCGGCACCACATCGCCACCCGAGGCTGCTCTGCTGGGAGGCTTCCGGCTCGCCAGCACCCTGTGCGCCATGGAGGATTTGCACCTTTGAAAGCCACTCGCTGGATACTGCTAGCGGTTATCGCCGTCCTGATCGTTCTGTTCATCGCATTCGATATGCATGAGTATCTGCGTCTCGAAGCCCTGAAAGCCCACCAGGCCGCCCTGGAAGCCTGGGTAGCCGAACGTCCCCTGACGTCCGCCGGGGCCTTCATGGGGATCTACGTGCTCGTCACGGCATTGTCGCTTCCCGGCGCGGCGGTGATGACGCTGGTCGGCGGCGCCCTGTTCGGTCTTGGCTGGGGTTTGCTTCTGGTGTCCTTTGCCTCCACCGCGGGCGCAACACTGGCCATGCTCATGAGTCGCTTCGTTCTGCGGGGCTGGGTTTCCCAGCGGTTCGGCCGGCAACTGGAACCGATCGACCGCGGCATCGAGCGCGACGGTGCCTTCTACCTCTTTGCGCTGCGCCTGGTCCCGGCGCTTCCGTTTTTCATCATCAACCTGGCGATGGGGCTGATGGGCATTCGGGTACGGACCTTCTGGTGGGTTAGCCAGCTCGGCATGCTTCCAGGCACCCTGGTCTACGTCAATGCCGGCCGCGAGCTGGCGCAGGTGGAATCGCTGGGCGGCGTCCTTTCGCCGGGGCTGATCGGCGCCTTCGTCCTGCTCGGCCTGTTTCCGCTGGTGGCGCGCAAGATCCTCGACTGGGTCAAGGCCCGGAGGGTCTACCGCGGCTGGAACAAACCTGAACGGTTCGATCGAAACCTGGTGGTGATTGGCGCAGGCAGTGGCGGATTGGTGAGCGCCTACATTGCCGCCGCGGTGAAGGCGCAGGTCAGTCTCGTGGAGAAAAACCAGATGGGCGGCGATTGCCTGAACACCGGCTGCGTGCCTTCGAAAACCTTGATCCGCTCGGCCAGACTGGCAGCCGACATCAAACGCGCCCATCGCCTCGGCTACAGCCAGGCCAGCGCGGAAGTCGACTTCGCCAGGGTCATGGAGCGGGTGCACAGCGCTATCGCCGAGATCGCCCCGCATGATTCGGCCGAGCGCTACAACGATCTGGGCGTTGAGGTATTCCAGGATACTGCGACTATCACCTCACCCTGGTCGGTGGAGGTCGGTGGTCGGACACTGACCACACGCAATATCATCATCGCGACCGGCGGCCGACCCAAGGTGCCACCTATCCCCGGCCTGGACCGGATGGATCTGTACACCTCGGAAACCATCTGGAATCTGCGCAACCGCCCTGAACGGCTACTGGTGATCGGCGGCGGTCTGATCGGCTGCGAGCTGGCGCAGGCGTTCCAGCGCCTGGGCTGTCAGGTGATACAGGTCCAGCGCGGCGAACGGGTACTACCCAGCGAGGATCCCGAGGTTAGCGAGCTGGTCACGCAGTCGCTGCGCGAAGATGGTGTCGACCTGCTGCTCCGGCACAATCCCGAAAGCTTCGCTCGTACTGAGGGCGTCCAGCAGGTAACCCTGCGCAACCTGGAAACGGACCAGTGCCACACACGTGAGTTCGATGCGGTGCTGGTCGCCACCGGGCGCGCGGCGAACACCGACGGCTTCGGTGCGCAGACCCTCGAGCTCGCCCTGCGCAAGGACGGCACGCTGGAAACCGACGGTTACCTCGCCACACGGTTTCCCAACATTTACGCCGTCGGCGATGTGACCGGTCCCTACCAGCTCACCCACGCCGCTAGCCATCAAGCCTGGTATGCCGCGGTCAATGCACTGTTCGGCCCGTTCAAACGCTTTCGCGTGGATTATCGGGTGATGCCGCATTGCGTATTTACCGACCCTGAAGTAGCGCGGGTAGGACTGTCGGAAACCGAAGCACGCGATCAGAAGATTCGCTTCGAAGTGACCCGCTACGAGCTGGCGGAACTGGATCGGGCCATAGCGGAAGATGCCAGGACGGGCTTCGTCAAGGTGCTGACGGTGCCGGGCAAGGATCAGATTCTCGGCGTGACCATTGTCGGCGAGCATGCCGGCGAACTGATCGCCGAATACGTGCTGGCGATGAAGCACAAGCTGGGGTTGAACAAGGTACTCGGAACCGTGCACAGTTATCCGACGATGGGTGAAGCGAACAAATACGCAGCCGGTAACTGGAAGAAGGCCCATGCTCCGCAGCGACTGCTGCGCTGGGTTGGCCGCTTTCACAAATGGAGGCTGGATTGAAGCTCTCGGTGATCATTCCAACGCTGAACGAACAGGGCACGTTGGAACGCACGCTGACAGTATTGCAGCGCTGGCGTGACGAGATCGAATTGATCGTGGTGGATGGCGGCAGCACCGACCGCACCCGCGCTATCGCCGAGCCTTTGGTCGACCAGGTGCATCTGGCGCCACGGGGCCGGGCGCGCCAGATGAACACGGGCGCCGAGTTTGCCAGCGGCGATGCGTTCCTGTTTCTGCATGCCGATACCCTCCTGCCACCGGGCTTCCTTCCGCTGATTCGCCAGGCCCTGGCTGACGGGACGCACCTGTGGGGCCGCTTCGACCTGTCATTCGAGCCCAGCAATCGACGGCTGGACCTGGTCGCCTGGATGATCAACCGCCGGTCGCGCCTGACGCGGGTGTGTACCGGAGATCAGGCTATTTTCGTCCGCGCCCATGTGTTTCGCGATTTCGGCGGGTTCCGCAACATCCCTCTGATGGAAGATATCCAGTTCAGCCGTCGCCTGCGCTATCTGACACCGCCAGCCTGCCTGGATGCAAAGGTCATCACCTCCAGTCGCCGCTGGCTGGAAAAAGGCGTACTGCGCACCATCGTGCTGATGTGGTGGCTGCGGTTGCTGTACTGGCTCGGCGTGTCACCGGACCGGCTGGTTCGCATCTACTATCCCGGTAGGTCGGAACAGGCATGATTCGTCCGCTGCTGATTTTTGCCAAGGCGCCGGTGGCCGGGGCCGTGAAGACCCGGCTGATCCCTGCTCTGGGCCCGGAAGGCGCTCGTGACCTGTATATCGAGCTATTCGAACGGACCCTGCGGCAGACCGCAAACTGGCCGGGCGAGCGCTACCTCTATTGTGCTCCGGATGACTCGCACCCTTTCTTTATCGACGCGGCGCAGCGGCACAGGCTGCACCGGCGTACTCAACGCGATGGCGATCTCGGCGCACGAATGTTGGGCGCGATGGAGGAGCATCCGACCGGCGCCCTGCTGATCGGCACCGACTGCCCGGGCTTGGCCGTAGACCATTTGCAGCAGGCCGCCGACGCTCTCGCCAGTCACGACGTCGCTATGCTGCCGAGTGAGGATGGCGGGTATGTGCTTGTCGGCCAGAGCAAACCACATCCGGCGCCCTTCAGCGGCATGACCTGGAGTCACGCCGGGGTGATGACGGATACCCGGCAGCGGCTGGTCGATGCCGGGCTTTCGCTATGGATCGGTCCGACACTGTGGGATGTCGACGAGGCAGTCGATCTGGCTCGGTATCAGGCGCTACGCGAGGATGCGCGCGGCGAGCTGTGACGTCCGTCGCGCTTTAACAGCCTGAGTAATAGTAACCCCGCCGGCTTATCAAACCTGCTTATGCAGCCTCATTCCAGCAGTGGGACATACTTCACCTTGTGTCTCGGTGACTATATGGTCGGGTGCAATGCGCTGACCCCGGCGCGAACGACACCAAAGCCTCAAAGGAACCCTCAAATGTTCGAACTCAGCCCCCGCGTCAAGGACCTGAAACAGCAAATCGAAGCCTTCATGGACGAGCACATCTATCCCAATGAAGGCACTTTCTACGAGCAGGTCAAACAGAACAAGTGGGGGCACCCGCCGATCCTTGAAGAGCTGAAAAAGAAAGCCCGGAGCCAGGGCCTGTGGAACATGTTCCTGCCGCATTCCGAGCGTGGCGCTGGTCTGTCCAACGAAGAATACGCGCACATCTGCGAAATCCTCGGTCGCGTTTCCTTTGCAGGCGAAGTGTTCAACTGCAACGCGCCGGACACCGGCAACATGGAACTGCTGCACATGGAAACCATCGAGCGTTACGGCAACGAAGAGCAGAAGGAAAAGTGGCTGAAGCCGCTGCTGGCTGGCGATATCCGATCCTGCTTCTCCATGACCGAGCCTGATGTCGCCTCCTCCGACGCCACCAACATCGAGTGCGAAATCCGCCGCGAAGGCGACGAGTACGTGATCAACGGCACCAAGTGGTGGTCGTCCGGAGCCATGAACGAACACTGCAAGATCGCCATCGTCATGGGCAAGAACGATCCGAACGCACCC
>CAYZFU010000187.1:2662-6812 GCA_964477725.1 uncultured Halopseudomonas sp. | reverse complement strand
CTGGTCGGACCCGGCGGCTTTGAGCTCGTGCCGCGCGAGCCGGCGGTCGGGCTGCTCGGCACCGTCGGCCTCGTCTACATCATGTTCCTCGCCGGCATAGAGATTGACCTTAACGTGGTTCGCCATCACAAGGCTGAGGCGATCGGATTCGGGCTGACAACGTTCATCCTATCGATGGTATTGGCGGTCGGTGTCGGCCTCGTATTCAGCGATGGCTGGGCCGGTGCGTTGTTGATCGGGGCGGCCTTGTCGTCGCACACGTTGCTCGGCTATCCGATCATCAAGCGACAGAAGTTGATGCATCACCGCCCTATCGTCGCGACCATCGGCGGCACATTGCTGACCGACACGCTCGCACTCGTGTTGCTGGTCGTGGTGCTACAGGCGGCCGGCGGCGACACGAAGGGGCCTGGCGGCTACCTCCCGCTCGTACTACTCGTCGCACTGGTGGCCGCGGCTCTTTTGGTTTTACCACGTTCCAGCCGCTGGTTTTTTGAGCGCCCTTGGGCGCACCGTGCCGATAAGGCACTCGCAGTGCTGGCCGTGTTGTTCGTGTTATCGATGGCCGCTGAACTGATAGGCACCAAGAATATCCTCGGGGCGTTCCTTGCCGGTCTGTGCCTGAATCGGTCGTTGAAGTCGCAGCCGCCGCTCCTTGAGCACGTCCGCTTCGCGGGTCAGGTCCTGTTCATCCCGTTTTTTTTCCTCTCAACCGGCATGCGCCTTGAGCTCGACGTGCTGCTCGGCGGCAGCGAAGCATGGCTGGAGGCCGGAATGCTGCTGCTCGCAATCCTTTTCGCCAAGTTTGCCGCCGCCTGGGCGACCGGCTGGTGGTTCGGCTACCGGCCGACCGCACGAATCGTCATGGCATCGCTCGCGCTGCCGCAGGCAGCCGCGACGCTCGCGGTGGCGGTCACCGCACTGCAAGCAGAGCTGATCGAGCCAACAACCGTCGACGCCATCATCATCGTGATCTTCGTCACCTGCCTTGTTGGGCCGATGATCACGCGCTTTGCCGGGAAGCGGATAGTCAAGGATGCGGAGGCGGAGGCTGACGTTGGAGACAAGCAGGGCGGCGATCATGAGGCGGAACCAGAAGAACCGGCTCGCTGAATTCAGAAAGAACGTACGGAATGAACTGTCCCCTTTCCTTCACTGCAAACTGGAAGAGTCACACAGAACCTTGCCAGCCCAGCTTAAGACTGACTCGCGCCGGCTTGCAGCCGCCGCAACAGGCTTTCCAGTTCGTTCATCAACCAGATCATGTAGGGCTCTTCGCCTGATGATTTGCGCCAGTACAGGCGTACCGGAATGCTGCGGCACTCGAAAGGCACTGGCAGCAGACGATTCCCATTCAGTTGCGCAAGACTGCGAGCGTAGGTGCGCGGCATGGTCAGCAGCAGATCGGTGCTGGCTACTACCTGAGCAGCCGCGTGATAGTGTTCGCAATGCAAGGCAATCTGACGCGGATTGACTCCCCAGCCGAGCAGGTCCTGGTCAACCAGTCCGCGCTCCCGTTCGCTGAGCGTGACCAGCACGTGTGTGCTACTAGCATAGTCCTCAAGGCTCAGTTCGCCGCTGGCATGGGCCGGATGGCTCGGGCCAACCATGACGCTGAGTCCTTCCCGGAGCAGTTCCCGGCTGGCTATCTGCTCTCCCATGGGCGACTCCAGACCGATTGCCATGTCCAGTGCCCCGGAGAGTATCAGTGCTTCAATATCTTCCCCCGACACACGCTGGCTGTGAAAGCGCACCTGCCATCGCTGCTCTCGGGCACGTCTCATCAAGGCAGGCATAAGCAGGTACTCCAGCGCATCGCGAAGGCCGCACTGAAAGGTCATCGCTGAACGTGCTGGGTCGAAAGGGATGTTGCGCAGAGCTGCGCTGGACAGATCTGCCAGGGCGCTGCGGACGCTGGGTAAAATGCTGCGGGTGTGGGCGGTCATTACCAGATGCCGGCCATGCTTGACGAAGACGGGGTCACCGAGCATCTCCCGGAGCCGGCGCAACGCATGGGATACCGCAGACTGCGAAAGATTCAGCTGCACTCCGGCCTCAACGGTACTGCCCGTGTTAGCAACAGCCAGCAATACGCGAAACAGATTGAGATCGCCCGCCAAATGAAGCTCTTTCATCGGATAACCTGAAAACCAATCATTATACGCATACGACGCGCCGCGCTAGTGTGCCGCAATGGCATCAGTGCTTCCGACTCCCACTACCGTCCCGGGTATGAATTTGTGTGCCTTGGCGAGGATACGTCATGACTGGCAATTTGTTGTCTCAGTTAATACTTCCCCTGTGTCTGTTCATCATCATGTTCGGCATGGGGCTGACGCTCGTACCCGCGGATTTCACTCGAATCTTTCGCTACCCGCGTCCGGCGCTGGCTGGCCTGGTTGGCCAGATGCTGCTGTTGCCACTGGTGGGCTTTGCTCTGGCGGCGTGGCTGATGCCGACACCTGCACTGGCTATTGGTCTGGTGCTTCTAGCGGCCTGCCCGGGTGGCGTGACTTCCAATATGGTCAGCTACATGGCGCGGGGAGACTTGGCACTCTCCGTGACGCTCACAGCGGTCAGCAGTCTTCTGGCGGTGGCCAGTATTCCGCTTATAGTGGGATTGGCGTTCCAGGTTTTTGGGGGCGGTTATCAGGCGATTAGTGTGCCTGCCCTGCAGATGATGCTGAGCCTGATCCTGATGACGCTTTTACCCATCAGCATCGGTATGTGGGTACGCTCGCGCAGCCAAAAGCTTGCGCTCTGGCTGGAACCCAAAATCAGTCTATTTGGCATGCTGTTTCTCGGCGCACTGATCCTCAGTGTGCTGTACCGCCAGAGCGATCAAGTGGTTACCGGGCTCATGGGCAGCGGGCTGGCAATCGTTGCGCTGAATGTCATCATGATGGCGCTGGGCCTGACGTCAGCACTGCTGCTGCGGCTTGATGCAGCGCAGTCCACCTCGATTACTCTGGAAACCGGCATCCAGAACAGCACGCTCGCCATGCTGATCGCCACGAGCTTTCTGCAGGATGAGCAACTGGCTGTGCCCGCCGCACTCTACTCACTCGTGATGTATGTGACAGCGACGCTGGTGGTGGTAATGCGACGTCGAGGCTGGAACTTCGGGCGCGCTGCAGCGACTCAGGGACAATAACGCTGGGCCGCCAAACAGCCTGATTAACGACTCGGCGGGCGAGCGGCTCTCAACGCCCTTCTTCATGGCTGCGGCGAGTAGCCTTGCCAGTCTAGACGCTGAACAGCGCAGGTCGTCTGTGATAAGGTTCCGCTCCGCCGAAGGCGCGTCCCAATTGGCATGAGAACCTTTCGTCATGAACGAACCGAAACAGAAGAGCTTGCTATCCGACCTGTTAGACGTGGGCCGGATCGACGAAACCCACTTCATCGGGCACCGCCTTGAGGGTGATCGCGGCCGCATCTTTGGCGGCGAAGTACTGGCCCAAGCGTTGATGGCGGCCTCCAACACGGTGGCACCTGACAAACAGGTGCATTCTGCCCACAACTATTTCATGCGCCCCGGCGACAGCGCATTGCCGATCCACTATGAGGTCTTCGCCGATCTGGACGGTCGCAGCTTCAGTAACCGCCGGGTGGTCGCCCGGCAGAACGACAAGCCGATCTTCAGCCTGACGGCGTCGTTCCAGGCGCCCGAGCCGGGGCTGTCCCACCAGCAACCTATGCCAGAGAAGCGGGGCCCGGAGGGCTTGCCTGATGAGCGAGAACTCGCCCGAGCGCACGCCGACCAGCTTCCTGAGGCGCTCTACCCCATGCTGAGCCGGGAGCGCCCTTTCGAGGTCCGGCCGGTTAACGGTGAGGCCAACTTCCTGCGCGTCGAGCCGACCGACCAGCAGAGCATGTGGTTCCGCAGCCGCGAGTCGATAGGCAATAACGCGCCATTGCAGCGAGCCACTCTGGCCTAAGCGTCGGATTTGTCCCTGCTCAGTACCTGCATGCGGCCTCACGGCGTGACCTGGCGCAACCCCCAGATTCGCTCCGCCAGCATCGACCACGCCATCTGGTTTCACGCCGCTGAAATCCGAACCGAAGACTGGCTGCTATACGTTATGGACAGCCCCTGGTCCGGCGCCTCGCGCGGACTCAACCGAGGGAGCATCTACAGCCAGGATGGCCG
>CAYZFU010000187.1:0-2621 GCA_964477725.1 uncultured Halopseudomonas sp. | reverse complement strand
AGGGCTTGATCAGGATGGTGGAGTAAGCGCTGAAAGCGGCGTTTGATTAGGGGCCCAGATTTGGTTTCTACTCTGGGGCCTGCCCAGGCCACGGCGCTCCACACGCAGGCCGAGGGTCGCCTCAATCGCGTCGACGAAACTTCCGACACGCGGAGGCTGGCGAGGTAGTGCCCGTAAGCGCTACGCTCGGCGAAGACCAGTCGGCGATTGTGGCCTCGCCGAACGATATGATGCGGATGACCCGGCATGACGAGTCGGCCTGTCCTTGGCATGATCGGCTCCTTTTTTGCTTGAGGCGGGTAGCTTAGCCTTCGGTACCGAGCCGAGCACCCCGTACAAACGAGAGGGCAACCACACCGTCGGCTTTTTGCAGCGAAATCAGCTGCGCGACGATCGTTAAAAAACGTTACAGGCGAAAAGATTGACCTAAAGTATCCGCCGGCCGGGCCGCTAGCTTGCAGTCTGATTATTTGTGAGCAATCCCCTATGCCCCGCCCTATAAGCTTTAAGCTAAAAATCCTATCGCCGCGTGTGTCGTGGTGACCACGGCGTTCTTTGGATTTTCTGTCTATAACGACGCACTTCAGCGCGAAACGATCAACGAGAACCTGCGCACCTACGTCAATGATGCGGGCAACCTGACCGCAGAAAACATCACCAGTTGGATATCTGGCCGGGTGTTGTTGCTGGAAAATCTGGCGTATGACCTCAACACGGAATCGGATAGGAACATCCAGTCATATTTACAGTCCCGCACGCTCGTCAATACGTTCAAGACCAGCTATCTGGGTGAAGCTGATGGGTCGTTCTCCATGCATCCGCAAGCCGATATACCGGCTGACTACGATCCCCGAACACGGCCCTGGTACACGGCTGTGGAGTCATCTGGCGCAACCCTGCTGACCCAGCCTTACATCGACGCCTCCAGTGGCGACCTCGTCATGTCGATCGCGACGCCATCCGGCCAAAACGTAGTCGGCGGAGATCTCGATCTGGCAGTGGTTTCCTCGATCATCAATGCCTTGGACTTCAACGGGCTTGGCTACGCTTTCCTCGTCAGCGGCGACGGCAAGGTCTTGGTTCATCCGGATAAGCAGCGCCAGATGAAGGCGCTCGAAGAGCTTTTCCCTTCCAAGGTACCGGTGATTTCCGCAGAGCTTCAGGAAACGGTCTCGGTCGAGGGCAATCGCCTGGTGGCGTTTCTGCCGGTATCGGGACTGCCAGGCGTTGACTGGCAGGTTGGTCTGTCCATTGACCGAGAAAAGGCTTTCGCAAGCTTGACCGAGTTCCGTGTGTCGGCATTCTTGGCCACGTCGATTGCGATCTCAGCCATCGTCGTTCTGCTGGGGATGCTGATGGGGTTTCTGCTTCGCCCGCTGACATCGCTTGGCGCAGCCCTGGAAGATATTGCACAGGGCGAGGGCGACCTCACCGTCGCTTGCCCGTTACCGTGAACGACGAGTTCGGTCGCCTGGCCGGTGCCTTCAATCGCTTTGTCGAGCGCATTCACCTGTCTATCGGAAAGACAGCGGAGGCAAGTGTGCAGCTCAATGATGTGGCGCTGAGAGTCGTCGATGCGTCGAACGCCAACATGGCCAGCTCAGATGAGCAGTCGGCGCGGACCAATAGCGTGGCAGCCGCAATCAATGAACTTGGCGCGGCGGCGCAAGAGATTGCTCGGAACGCCGGCGAAGCCTCTCGGCTGGCCAGCGGCGCTCGGAAAGGCGCAGAACAGGGGTCTCAGGTGGTGGAGCAAGCAGTCCATGCCATGAGCGAGTTGTCTTCGAAGATCAGCCAGTCCAGCGAAACCATTCAGTCGCTGAGTAACCGGACAACGAATATCGGTCAGATTCTAGATGTTATCCGGGGTATCTCGGAGCGAACCAACCTGCTGGCACTCAACGCCGCGATCGAGGCGGCACGAGCAGGCGAATCTGGCCGAGGTTTTGCCGTGGTGGCAGACGAGGTACGCAACCTGGCGCACAGGACCCAGACTTCAGCGGCAGAGATCCACGGCATGATCGAGGATCTACGCAACGATGCGTCCACGGCCGTTCAGCGCATGGGCGAAAGCCAGCAATTCAGTCAGCGTAGCGTTGAGGTGGTCATGCAAGCTGGTCAACGGCTTGCCGAGATCACTGCCGGCGTAAGCGAAATCGACAATATGAACCAGTCGGTGGCGACGGCGACAGAAGAGCAAACTTCAGTAATCGAAAGCCTAAATGTTGATATCAACGAAATCAACATGCTCAACCAGGAAGGCGTCGATAATCTGAAATCGACCTTGCGCGCTTGTACGTCGCTGGAGCAAGAGGTTAACCAGCTGCGCTCCTTGGTTGGTACCTTTAGAATTTGATCCGCTTGGCTAGTGTCTAGTCCTGTTTCTACTGAGACGCTCGGTGCAGCGCATCGGGCGTTTCGTATTTTTCAGCTAGTGGCAAAGGGGAAATCTGGGTCAGATGAACATTTCTGGGTGAGTATTCTGCCGCGTTCTGTGATCTAGTCGCCGCTCGCGTTCTTCCCCGTCCTCGGCGATTCCTGCCAAGATGCGCCTGCGAAACCGGAATGGACTCAACATGGCCAGGCGGCGGCGACTTTCTTACGCAGGCATACCCCAGCAT
>CAYZFU010000186.1:0-6837 GCA_964477725.1 uncultured Halopseudomonas sp. | reverse complement strand
AAGAATTCGTGATTGGGCAGGTCTTCGGTGATCAGCTTTTCATAGGCCAGTTCACGCACGTAGCGGCAGCCATGGGTCAGGATGACCTTGTCATACTGCTCGTAAGTCTCGGGGTCCTGAATGATGCTGATAAAAGGCGCCAGGCCAGTGCCGGTGCTCAGTAGGTACAGATTGCGACCGGGAAGCAGATGGTCGAGTACCAGCGTCCCTGTTGGCTTGCGGCTGAGCATGATCTGATCGCCGGGCTGCACATTCTGCAGGCGCGAGGTCAGCGGGCCATCCGGCACCTTGATGCTGAAAAATTCAAGCGTGTCTTCGTAGTTGGGGCTGGCAATGCTGTACGCCCGCATCAATGGCCGTCCTTCTACCTCCAGACCGATCATGATGAAATGACCGTTCTTGAAGCGGAAAGCCGGGTCGCGAGTGGTAGTGAAGCTGAACAGCGTGTCGGTCCAGTGATGGACGCTGAGTACGCGCTCGGTATTGAATCCGGACATTGCAGGGCTCCCGTGATCATTTGCGATGTGGGCAAGTGTAGGGGCTGCTAACATATCGGTTAAGCGAGTTATTTTCATAACTGTTAACGGATAAACCGATAATGAAGTTCACGTTGCGTCAGCTTGAGGTGTTCCTCGCCACGGCCTTCCACGAAAATCTCACGCGTGCCGCCGACAGCCTGTCGATGTCGCAATCGGCAGCGAGCAGTGCCTTGCGTGATCTGGAAAGTCAGTTCGACGTGCAGTTGTTCGATCGTGTCGGCAAGCGTCTTCAGCTCAACGAACTCGGCCAGACGGTCCGTACCAGAGCGCAGGGCCTCATCGAACAGGCCAAGAGTCTCGAAACCGCTTTGGCGCAGCACCAGGACGTGGGTCATCTGAAGGTCGGCGCGACCCTGAGTATCGGCAACTATCTCGCCGTTGAGATCATGGCACGTTACATGGTCGAGCAGCCTGGTGCCCGCGTCGAACTCGAGGTGGCCAACACTGCAACCATTGCGCGCAAGGTCGCCAATTTCGAACTGGATATCGGCTTGATCGAAGGGGAGGTGCATCATCCCGAGCTGGACATGCAGCACTGGCGTGACGACGAACTGGTGGTGTTCTGTGCGCCTGATCACCCCTGGGCCGGCAAGCCCTGGCTGACCGATGCCGAGCTGCTGAAGGCAGACTGGATTGTCAGAGAGCCGGGCTCCGGTACCCGCCAGCACTTCGAATGGGCCATGCACGGTCTGCTGCCGGAACTCGACATCAAGCTGGAGCTGCAGCATACCGAGGCGATCAAGCGAGCGGTGGAGGCCGGGCTGGGGATTGGGTGTCTTTCAGCGATCACGCTCGGCGATGCGTTTCGCCGCGGAAGCCTGGTCCCGCTGCCGGTTCCGCAGCGGGACTTTCGCCGGGGTTTTTATTTTGTCCTGCAGAAAAACAAGTTCCGCAGTGCAGGTATTCAGCGCTGGATCCAGATGTGTCGTGAGGCAGCGCCGGTGGCAGGAGAGTAAAAGACCCCGGCGACGCCGTTCTGTGGGTTACTGCAGATTCAACGCCAGCTGGCCATCCTGCAGCGCAATGCGGTCGCCCGGATGACGATCCATGCGCACCGTGCCGGTCTGCTCGCCGATGCGGTAATCGACCTGATAACCGACAAGTTTGTCGGAGATATCGTAGACAGTTTCGCAGCGCTGCTCGGTCGTGGTGTAGGTGCTATTGGCCTGCAGATGCTCCTGGGCCTTGTTGCCGGCGTATCCGCCAGCGGCCGCGCCTGCTACCGTCGCGACCTTCTTCCCGCTGCCACCGCCCACTTGATTGCCAAGCACACCGCCGATCACTGCGCCGGCGACCGTGCCCAGTACCTGGTGCTGGTCCTTGACCGGCTTCTGGCGCGTGACGGTCACGTCGCGGCATAGCTGACGCGGGGTCTTTTCCTGTTCCTTGATCTCGGCGACCTTGAGCACCTCGGCATGGGTCGGGGTCTTGTTTGCCATCGCACTGTAACCGGCAATGGCGCCGCCGGCTGTGGCGATGACAGCGCCGAGCACGATACCTGACAGCATTGACTTGTTCATGATGTAGCTCCGCTAGGTTGATGCCTGGAGGGAATCAGCTCCCGCCTGTCGCGGATATTGCCATGCGCTCGTCTTTCCCGTCTCGCTTGCAGTGGCAGATGCTCGAGCAACTGTGTGACGCGTATCGCACTTTCGTAGCGCGACCTTCAGCTTCGTGACAGCAAGTCCAGGAAGGCTGTCTCGTCAACCGGTGGGCTGAACAGGTAGCCCTGGTAGCAGTGGCATGCCATCCCGCGCAGGAAAGCAAGCTGCTGCTCGGTTTCGACGCCTTCGGCGATCATGTCCAGCTTCAGACTGCGGGCAATGGCGATAATGGCCCGGACGATTTCCGCATCGTTACCATTACTGGCGCAGTCGCGGACGAACGATTGGTCGATCTTCAATAGGTCCAGGGGCAGACGCTTGAGGTAGGATAGAGATGAATAACCAGTCCCGAAATCATCGATGGCAAAGCTCACGCCGAGCTGCCGCAGCTCCTGCATTTTATCCACCGTGTCGCTGATATTTTCAATCACCACACCTTCGGTGATCTCCAGTTTGATGCACCCGGCGGGCAGGTCCTGCGAGCCGATACTGTCGCGGACGAGATCGACGAAACCGCTCTGACGGAATTGCCTTGGGCTGATGTTGACGCTGAGGCTGAAATCATCAGTCCCGACCAGGCCGCTTTCGCGCAGCTGCGAAAAGAACCGGCACGCTTCGGCAAGGACCCAGCGACCGGCCTCGATGATCATCCCGCTTTCTTCCAGCACGTTGATGAAGCTGGCCGGACCGATCAGGCCCTGTTCAGGATGATCCCAGCGAAGCAACGCCTCTGCACCAATCACCCGGCGCGAGAGGCTATCGAGCTGGGGCTGGTAGTGCACTCGGAACTCGCCCAGCGCCAGAGCCCTGCGCAACTGGTTTTCCACTACGAGTCGCTTGCTGGCGGTCACCTGCATGGATTGCTCGAAGAACGCTACGCCGTTGCGCCCGGCCTCCTTGACCCGATAAAGCGCTATGTCGGCGCGCTTGAGCAGGTCGTCGGGATTCTCGCCATGATCCGGAATCAATGCAACGCCGATGCTGGTGCTCAGCTGCAGACTGTGTCCCTCTATCACCATCGGCTCGGACAGCACAAATCGAAGCTTTTCGGCGGTCGTCTGAACACTCTCCGCGAAGCTTTCCTCGTCCGCCTCCAGCCCGCTGAGCAGCACCACGAACTCGTCGCCGCCAAGGCGCGCCACGGTGTCCTCTCGACGTACGTGCCCTGCCAGACGTCGCGTGACTTCCTGCAGGACCGCATCGCCGCAAGAATGTCCGAGCGAGTCGTTGATGTGTTTGAAGTGGTCGAGATCGAAGAACAGTAGGGCGCCCTTGAGCCGGTGCCGGTCATACAGGGCGATATGTTGCTCGAGCCGGTCCTTGAGCAGGGTACGGTTGGGCAGGTCGGTCAGGGCATCGTGGTAGGCCAGATGTTTCACCTGCGCTTCGATTGCCCTGCGTTCAGTCACGTCGCGAAACCCGAACAGCACGCAGCGCTGACGGTTGATGTTCAGAGATGAACTGGAGACCTCGCAGATATGGGGCTGACGCTGGGCATCGCACAAGTCCATGGTTTCGTTGTGCAGCGACTCGCCCGTGGCCAGGACACCGAGTACCCGATCCGCCAGCGCGGTTTCGCTCCATAATCCGATCTCGCTCAAGGTTCGGCCGATTATCTCTTCTGGTCGATACCCGAACACTTCGGTGAAGCTGCGGTTGATTTCGATGAAAACCTGCGTGTTCGTATTGAGCAGGGCGTAAGGATCCGGGGAGCCCTGAAACAGCGAGGCGAACTTGTTTTCGCTGTCGATCAGTGCCTGCTCGCTGCGCCGCCGTTCGGTGATATCCACCAGCGTACCGACCATGCCCAGGGGCTGGCCGCTGACGCTGCGGCTTAGCGTGGCGATCGCTTCCAGCCAGCGCGGCTCCCCGGAGCGGCGTTGCAGGCGGTAGGTCAGACGGTAGCGCTGCTGGCCGCCGCGACAAATGGCAACAAAGGCCTTGCGCATTGCCCGGCGGTCGCTCGGCGCGGTGTTTTCCATGAACTCAGCTAGCGAGCCTTCCCAGTCCGCTCCGGGAAAGCCGTGCAGCCGCGATGCACGCGCCGAGGCGTGAAGCCGGCCGCTGGCCAGATTGAGATCCCATATCCCCATCTGTGCCGCATCAAGCGCCAGGCGCAGCCGTTCCTGACTCTGTGCGAGCGCGGTGTCCGTTTGCGCCGGTGCGGGCAGACGGGGGCCGCCGATGCTTCCCGAATGCCCCTGCACGGTATACAGGCGTGCCTCGACGCCGCCCACATCGATGTATTCCACTGAAACCAGCGACGGCTTGATGGTGCCGTCGCGTCCGCGCAACAACATCTCCAGCGGCTCGGATGACGCGTCGGTGGGGCCGACGTGCAGACGACGTCGCTGTTGCGGGTCGCTCCACAACGGAAAATCGCGCTCAGGCTGCCCGATGATCAATTCGGGCCGCCAGCCGAAGCGCAAATGAAAAGCGTGATTGAGGTCGATTATCCGGCCGCTGCGGTGATCTACCAACATGCATGCCATGGGCAGTCGATGAAAAAGCAGGCGAAAGGCCTCGTCCTGATAAAACGAATTGTCGGCCATGAATGCGCCCGGCGTATGGACCATAGCCTTTCCTCTGTTTCAACTGTCCCGCAACTCAACATAGTAGGCAGGCTTTGAAGCGACAAGCTGGACAGGCTGCTAGCGCGCGTCAGCCGTCGGTTTGCAGCAATTCGACCAGCGCACGACCGGCGTTGGACAGGGTCCGGCCACTGTGCCAGATACAACCGAGTTGCCGGCTGATCTCTCCATCTGAGACCTCCAACGGCTCCACCTGTTCATCGACCATGGTCCGAGGCAGCACGCTCCAGGCCAGGCCGATGGAAACCATCATCTTTATGGTTTCGAGATAGTTGGTGGTCATGCTGATCTGCGGCGCCACGCCTGCTCGCTGGAACAGGCGGCTGACCACGCGGTGTGTGAAGGTGCTGGGGCCTGGGAACACTGCAGGGTATTCAGCCAGCTGGCGGAGCGTTACCGAGCCCGAGTTGGCTAGGGGATGTTCAGGCGACACGACGAAGTCCAGCGGATCGTCCCAGATGTGCCGTGCCACGACAGGTTCGTCCAGTGTCGGAGCCAGGGTGATCACCGCCAGCTCGATGTCGCCGTGCAGAACCTGATCGTAGGCGACTTCGGAATCCAGGAAGCGGATATCCAGCGCGACATCAGGATAGGTGGACGTGTAGCGTCGCAACACCGATGGCAGGCGGTGTAGCCCAATGTGGTGGCTGGTACCTAGAAGGAGCCGCCCCTGCACCTGGCTGGACAGATTGCTCAGCGCGCGGCGGGTATCGTCCAGCGTTTGCAGGACCAGCGTCGCCCGGGGCAGCAGGGCATGACCGGCTTCGGTCAGCGAAACGTGTCGCCCGATACGGTCGAACAGTCGCGTGGCGAGCTGCTGTTCGAGCGTGGCGATGCGCTTGCTGACAGCGGGTTGGGTGAGATGAAGAGACTCTGCTGCCTGGGAGAACGAACCACTCTTGGCGACAGCTAGAAATGCAGCGAGGTTGGCGGTATCCATGGATTCCTCTAAGGAATAGTTTCCATGAATAATATGAATTTGTTTTATTCGATGCCAGCTTTTACCATCGCTTCCTGATGATTCGTGGCCGATTCGAGCCCGGACGACCAGCCTGATTTGGAGCACAGCATGTCCGCCAAGACACTTTACGACAAGCTTTGGGATAGCCATCTGGTGAAGCAGCGCGACGATGGATCCGCGCTGCTGTACATCGATCGGCACCTGTTGCACGAAGTTACCTCGCCGCAGGCATTCGAAGGCCTGCGTCTGGCGGGCCGCAAGCCCTGGCGCATTGATGCCAACCTTGCCACACCCGATCACAACGTGCCGACTACCAACCGAGCGGCGGGCGTTTCCGGGATTGATGATCAGGTGTCGAAGCTGCAGGTCACCACGCTGGACGACAACTGTCGTGACTTCGGCATTCTCGAGTTTCAGATGACCGATCGCCGCCAGGGCATCGTGCATGTCGTCGGGCCGGAGCAGGGCGCTACGCTGCCGGGCATGACCATCGTCTGTGGCGACTCGCACACCGCCACCCACGGCGCCTTTGCCGCCTTGGCGCACGGTATCGGTACCTCCGAGGTCGAACATGTGCTGGCCACGCAGTGCCTGGTAGCGAAGAAAATGAAGAACATGCAGGTGCTGGTCGAGGGCAAGCTCGGCTTTGGTGTGACGGCCAAGGATATAGTGCTCGCAGTGATCGGCAAGATCGGCACCGCTGGCGGCAACGGCCACGCCATCGAATTCGCCGGCTCGGCGATCCGCGATCTGTCGATCGAGGGTCGCATGACCATCTGCAACATGGCGATCGAAGCGGGCGCACGCGTCGGCCTGGTTGCCTGCGATGAAAAGACGGTCGAATACGTCAGGGGCCGTCCGTATTCCCCGGCCGGGGAAGACTGGGACAAGGCCGTGGAGTTATGGAAGGGCCTGGTGTCTGATGCCGATGCTCATTTCGATACCGTGGTGGAGCTCGCCGCAGAAGACATCAAACCGCAGGTTTCCTGGGGCACGTCTCCGGAGATGGTCGTAGCGGTGGATTCAACCGTACCCAATCCGGTCGAGGAGCCCGACGCGGTCAAGCGTAACGGCTACGAGCGGGCGCTCAAGTACATGGGATTGCAAGCGAACCAGCCGATCACCTCGATCAATCTTGACCG
>CAYZFU010000185.1:0-6845 GCA_964477725.1 uncultured Halopseudomonas sp. | reverse complement strand
GGCCTGTTCCAGCTCCTCGCGGCTGTTGCAACGACGAATACCGCGCCCGCCGCCACCGGATGTGGCCTTGAGCATGATCGGATAACCCACCCGTTCGGCTTCCTTGAGCGCCGCTTCGAGATTCTCCAGATTGCCCTCGGTACCCGGCGTCACCGGCACGCCGGCAGCGATCATGCTGCGGCGAGCTTCGGTCTTGTCGCCCATGCGCCGGATCACTTCGGCAGCCGGGCCGATGAACTTGATCCCGCGCTGGGCACAGATTTCCGCAAGTTCGGCGTTCTCCGAAAGGAAACCGTAGCCGGGGTGCAGCGCATCGCAACCGGTTTCCACGGCAAGATTTACCAGCTGGCGCGCATTGAGATACCCGGCGAGCGGGTCGCTACCGATATTGTAGGACTCGTCGGCGCGTTTGACATGCAGGGCGTAGCGGTCTGCGTCGGTGTAGACAGCGACCGAGCGGATGCCCATCTCGGCACAGGCGCGCACGATGCGTACGGCAATTTCGCCACGGTTGGCGATAAGGATCTTCTTGATCACGTCCGTTCCTCGTGGTGGTGATCGGGCCATTTACGTTACGGCTAGCCAGACATATAGAAAAATGAATAATATTTCTACTTTGCATAAGGTATCGCTTATGTATGGTTCCGCCGAGCTTGACCAGAGGATAGATCATCATGCGCAAGTCCCTGCTCCGCATGACCCTGCGCCAGTTACAGGTGTTTCGTGCGGTCTGCGCCAGCCAGTCCTATAGCCGCGCCGCCGAGGAGATGGCGCTGACCCAGCCCGCGGTTAGCCAGCAGATACGTCAGCTGGAGGAACAGCTGGGCCAGCCGTTATTCGAATATGTCGGTCGCAAGCTGTATCTGACCGAGGCGGCCAACAGCCTCCTGGCCGCCAGCGAAGACATTTTCGATCGTCTGGACAACCTCGACATGAGCCTGTCCCGGCTGCAGGGTACCTTGCGTGGGGAGCTCAAGGTCGGTGTGGTGAGCAGCATCCAGTACCTCACCCCGCATCTGCTGGCAGCGTTTCGGGAGCGCCATCCGGAGGTGACCTATTGCATGGAGGTAATGCGCCGCTCCGATGCGATCCGCCGTCTGCAGGACAACAGGGACGACGTGACGCTGATGGCGCTGGTACCGGCGGACAGGGCGCTGGAATTCTTTCCGTTCCTGGATAACCCGATCATAGCCGTAGCTCACCCCGACCACCCATTGGCAAGCGTATCGGACCTGCCGCTCAAGGCGCTGGAAGAGCATCTGGTGTTGCATCGCGAGGCTGGTTCCGGGACGCGCAAGGCCTGCGAGGAGTTTCTGCAGCACAAACGCGTACACCTGCAGCAGACCATCCAGCTGGGATCAGGGGATGCGCTGGTGCAGGGCGCGCTGGCGGGGCTGGGCATCGCGATGGTCACGGCCCACGCTGCGGCAAGTTTCCTGCGCAGCGGTGAACTGGTGCAGCTCGACTTCGTTGACCTGCCGCTTTACCGCAGCTGGTGCGCGGTTCACGCACGCGGTAAGCGACTCAGCCCGGTGGCTGAAGCCTTCCTCGCCTTCCTTCGCGAAGAGCGCGCCGAGATCCGCCGGGTCGCCAGGCGCTTCGAGCACCCGCGACCAGCGGAGCGTTGAGCGCAGCGCGGATGCGCTGGACTAGACCAGCGGTCCGCCCTGACGAAGGTCGCTCAGATCGGGGAAATCACATACCGCGGCATGGAGTGCCTGGCTGTCGCGGTAGTCTTCGATCGCACGGCGATAAGCCATGCGCTGTCTGTCCTGCTCACGTCGCCTGGCGCGGCGCGCACTGTTGCTGCTTTGCTCGTCATCAAATGCCGGATCAAGGTCATAAGCCATGCTGCACCCCCGCTTGAGGTTGGACTCGGAACGGGGATCATCATGGCCTGCAGCCTATGACGAGCTGATGACAGCGGATCAGGTTTCGCCGACGTGACGCTCGATCTGTTCCTGGCGCTCCTTGGCCTCGATCGACAGCGTGGCAGTGGGCCGCAGCAACAGGCGACGAAGGCCGATCGGCTCGCCGGTTTCCTCGCAATAGCCGTAATCGCCATTGGCGAGGCGATCGAGCGACTGGTCGATCTTGTCGAGCAGCTTCTTCTCGCGCTCGAGCATGCGCAGCTGCCATTGCCGGTGCTCTTCGGCACTGCCAACATCCGCGGCGTCGCCGGGGATGTTGTCGTTGTTGCGCAGCGCCTGGAATTCTTCATCGATGCGCTCGCGCAGCGACTCGCGCTCGCGGGTCAGCAGGTCAAGAAAGAACGCCTGCTGTTCCTCGTTCATGTAGGCATCGGCAGGCTGCGCGAGTAGTTCTTCTTCTGTCATTACGGACTTGTTCATATTGTTCACCGGTCTGTCTTTTGCTTGGGCGTTGCCGATTACAGACACTGGCGAGAAGGGTTTGTTCAAGCCGGACGCCGGCGCGGCTTGGCAGGCGCAGCGGGCCGACGCAGAATGACAGACCCTCGGATCACAGGGACAGGCGATGGAACTACGTGGTGTGCTGAAGAGCTGGAACGATCAGAAGGGCTTCGGCTTCATCGAGCCTGACAAGGGCGGCGAACGGGTGTTCGTGCATATTTCGGCAATGCGCGGTGATGCCAGGCCGGCTACCGGCGATGCCGTGCTCTATGTACCGGGACGCGACGCGCAGGGCCGTCTGCGCGCCGACCATATGCGCAGCGAAGTACTCACGCTGGACCGACCGGGGATACGCCGCAAGCCGCGCCATGATTCGCGCTCTGCCAAAAGGTCACCCACGCAGCGTGGCGTTGCCCACGGAGCCCGTGCGCGTAACGTGTCGTCTACGTCGGTTCGCAACCTGCCCCTCAAGCTGGTGGTCTTCGCTGCGCTGCTGGTGCTGCCAGGCGCAGGGGCGATTCACCTCCTTGCGCTGGGCAATGCCTGGGCGGTTGTCGGTTACCTGATCGTCAGCCTGCTGAGCTTTTTGGTGTACTGGTCAGACAAGCAGAAGGCTACCAAGGGCCGATGGCGGACGCCGGAAAGCAGCCTGCATCTGACCGAACTGCTCGGCGGTTGGCCGGGTGCGCTGGTCGCTCAGCAATTGCTCAGGCACAAGACGCGCAAGGCATCGTATCAGGCCACGTTCTGGCTGATCGTCGCGCTGCACCAGCTGTTCTGGATCGACTGGCTGGTGCTGGACGGACGCTACATGGGCCAGCTGATTCGCCCCTGGCTGGTCTGATCAGACCGCTACGCCAAGGGTACGCAGATAATCGTCGTAGCTGCCGCTGAAGTCGGTTACCCCGTCGGCGGACAGTTCGATGATGCGCGTGGCCAGCGAGCTGACGAACTCCCGGTCATGGCTGACGAAGATCAGCGTGCCCGGGTAGTTGTCCAGCGCCAGGTTCAGTGCCTCGATCGATTCCATGTCCAGGTGGTTGGTCGGCTCGTCCATGACCATCACGTTGGCCTTTTTCAGGATCAGCTTGCCGAACAGCATGCGGCCCTGTTCGCCACCGGAAATCACCTTTACCGACTTGAGGATCTCATCATTGGAGAACAGCATGCGGCCCAGCGTGCCGCGCACCAGTTGTTCGCCGCCCTGGGTCCATTGCGCCATCCAGTCGAACAGCGTGCAGTCGTCCTTGAAGTCTTCGGCGTGGTCCTGCGCGAAGTAGCCTACGTCAGCGCTTTCGGTCCACTTCACTTCGCCCGACAGCGGCGGCATCTCGCCGACCAGGGTGCGCAGCAGCGTTGTCTTGCCAATGCCGTTCGGCCCGATGATCGCCACGCGTTCGCCGGCTTCGATCTGCAGGCTCAGGTTTCTGAACAGTACCTCGCCATCATAACCCTGGCTGACGCGATCGAGCGTCACCGCCTGGCGGTGCAGCTTCTTGTGCTGATCGAAGCGAATGAACGGGCTGACGCGGCTCGAAGGCTTGACCTCGTCGAGCTGAATCTTGTGGATCTGCTTGGCGCGGCTGGTGGCCTGCTTGGCCTTGGAGGCGTTGGCCGAGAAGCGGCTGACGAACGTCTGCAGCTCGGCGATCTGCGCCTTCTTCTTGGCGTTGTCCGAGAGCAGCCGCTCACGCGCCTGCGTGGCCGCGGTCATGTATTCATCATAATTGCCGGGGAACAGGCGCAGCTCGCCGTAATCCAGGTCGGCCATGTGCGTGCACACGCTGTTCAGAAAGTGCCGATCGTGGGAGATGATGATCATGGTGCTGGTGCGCGCCTTGAGCACCTCTTCCAGCCAGCGAATGGTATTGATATCCAGGTGGTTGGTCGGCTCGTCGAGCAGCAGTACGTCCGGATCGGAAAACAGCGCCTGGGCCAGCAACACGCGCAGCTTCCAGCCGGGCGCGACCTCGCTCATCGGGCCGAAGTGCTGTTCTAGCGGAATACCCAGGCCGAGCAGTAGCTCGCCGGCGCGCGACTCGGCGGTATAGCCATCCATTTCGGCGAACTCGGTTTCCAGCTCGGCCACGGCCATGCCGTCTTCTTCGCTCATCTCGGGCAGCGAATAGATACGGTCGCGCTCGGCCTTGACCTTCCACAGCTCCTCATGACCCATGATGACGGTATCGATCACGCTGAAGTCTTCATAGGCGAACTGATTCTGGCGCAGCTTACCCAGGCGGATATTCTGCTCGATCATCACCTGGCCGGCCGATGGTTCCAACTCGCCACCGAGAATCTTCATATAGGTCGACTTGCCGCAGCCGTTGGCGCCGATCAGGCCATAGCGGTTGCCGTTGCCGAATTTGACGGAAACGTTTTCGAACAGCGGCTTGGCGCCGAACTGCATGGTGATGTTAGCGGTGGAGATCAAGACAGGATCCTGCAAGCGGAGTAGGGAAGCGCCTGGCATTGGCGAGCCGCGCATTGTACTGGTACTTGCGGGGGAGTAACAGGACGGCCCGATCAACGCGGGGCAAGCTGTCGGATTTCGCTGGGCCATGCCCGCTCGACTCGCCTGGGCAAGGTGAGGGTCACTCGGCTGCGTGTCGATCTGATCGTTCAGCCGTCCCTCTACAACGAAATCGATGCTCCGGCCGGGGAGGCCAACCGCGCCCTGGCCGGACCTCCCTCACCGAAGCGGCTTCCGTACAGGGAAGACAACGGCTCAGTACGGCATCATCCCGCCCGATGCGGCGAACATTTCGCCGGTGACATAGCTGGCCTCGGTGGACGCCAGCTGTACGTAGAGCGGTGCGATCTCCGCCGGTTGGCCAGGACGCCCCATCGGGGTTTGCTTGCCGAATGTCTTGAGGTTTTCCATGGTTTGACCGCCACTGACCTGTAACGGCGTCCAGAATGGCCCGGGAGCCACTGTGTTGACCCGGATGCCGCGTCCGATCATCTGCTTGGCCAGGCATTTGGTGAAATTGACGATGCCGGCCTTGGTCATCGAGTAGTCCAGCAGGTTTTCCGGCGGGTCATAGGCGACGACCGAAGAGGTGTTGATGATCGAGCTGCCTTCCGGCATGTGCGGAATGGCCGCCTTGCTAAGCCAGAACATGGCATACAGATTGGTGCGCACGGTCCAGTCGAACTGGTCGCTGGTGATATCCATGATCGAATCATTGCTCTGCTGACGTGCGGCGTTGATGACCAGGATATCGAGCCCACCGAGCTCTTCGACAGCGCGCTTGACCATGTCCTGACAGAACTTCTCATCCCGGATATCCCCGGGCAACGGTACCGCCTTGCGGCCGGCATCCTCGATCAGCTTGATCACATCCTGAGCGTCGGGCTCTTCGTCAGCCAGATAACCGAAGGCAACGTCCGCGCCTTCGCGGGCATAGGCAATCGCCGCGGCCCGACCGATACCCGAATCGCCGCCGGTGATGAGTGCCTTGCGGCCGGCCAGCCGGCCGTTTCCCTGATAGCTTTCTTCACCATGGTCCGGTTTCGGGTTCATTTTCTGGGCCAGGCCGGGCCAGGGTTGCTTCTCCGGATCGAAGGGCGGCTGTGCATACATTTTCTGCGGGTTGCGCATCGGCGGCGGGGCGTGTGACGTGCCCGATCCGCCAGCGCTCGACTGCGACGTGGATTGCGCGAAGGCCGGCGCAACCATGCCGGCCGCAAGCGTTGCGGCTGCGCCATGGAGAATTGTGCGACGTGAAGGTGAGAAATCATCTGAATTCATGAAGCGGCTCCCAGGTCATGAGACGTTCCTGCAAGCGGTGACCCGCTCGCATCCGCAGCGGTAGACGTGGTACAGCATCAGGGAGTTCGCCGCTTGCGACAGACGGACCCGGTGAGTGCCGGATGAAACTCAGGGGTGGCGTATAGAACGAAGACTGATCAGCAGTGTCAGAATGTCCAGGTCTGTTGCTGTTGCGCGTGCGGACCGGTCTGGCTGACCTGGCGAGTGACGACCGGAAGTGCGACGGGCTGGATGCTGTGGTCGGCATTGCGCTCGATGGAGTAGTTCCGCGAAAGACCCTGTTCGGAAGGCTGGTTGGCTCCGGTGCCCTGCAAGCCCAGCATGACGATGGCCGACAGCGAAAATGCCATCCATGTGAATTGAACAGTGTTTGCTTTCATCTGAACCTCCTTTGGCTGCGCCCGTGTCGTGCATGACGCCAAGCGTCGTGCGGCTAACACTAGCTGCAACGGCCGTGCCAATGATTAGCTTTTATAAAGTCCCACTAAATCAATGAGTTATGAAATGGGTGCCACCGGCGTTTCATGCATTCTGCACGAATGCCTGTCTGGGCTCAGGTAATCTGCACGAGGCATTTCGGGGTCTTCACTCAAGGGCGAGACGTCCTCCGACAGCGAGCCGCTGACGAGCTGCTTGATCAGAATGTCTTCACGCATGAACAGGGTAGCGAGAGGCCGCCGCGGCGTGAGACTAGGCAT
>CAYZFU010000184.1:0-6975 GCA_964477725.1 uncultured Halopseudomonas sp. | reverse complement strand
CCAGTTCGCCTTCGTGGTCTCGTTCCACGCGATCTTTCCAGTCTTCACCATCGGACTGGCCTCGTATATCGCGTTCCTCGAGACCCTGTCGTTCAAGACCGGTAATCCGGCCTGGGAACAGTTATCCAAGTTCTGGGTACAGGTTTTCGCCGTAGTATTCGCCATGGGCGTCGTCTCGGGCATCGTCATGTCGTTCCAGTTCGGCACCAACTGGAGCAACTTCTCCTATTCGGCAGCCAACTTCATCGGGCCGGTACTGAGTTACGAGGTGGTCACCGCCTTCTTTCTTGAGGCGGGTTTTCTCGGTGTACTGCTGTTTGGCCGCGATCGCGTCCCCAAAGGGGTGCACCTGTTTTCCGCGTACATGGTGGCGATTGGTACCTTCGTCTCGGCTTTCTGGATTCTCGCTACAAACAGCTGGCTGCATACACCGGACGGCACCGAGCTGCGCGATGGCATCTTCCATGTGACCTCCTGGTATGACGCGATCTTCAACCCGTCTTTCCCGTATCGCTTCACGCACATGGCGATTGCTTCGTTTCTCACCGGCTCGTTCGTGGTAGCCGGCGTCAGCGCCTGGTATCTGCTCAACGGGCGCGAGGTCGCAGCCAACCGCAAGGCGTTATCGATGTGCCTGTGGGTCATATTGATTCTGGCGCCTACCCAGGCCGTGGTCGGCGATCTGCATGGTCTGAATACCTTCAAGCACCAGCCGATGAAGATCGCCGCGATGGAAGCCAACTGGGAAACGCAGGACAAGGTGCCGCTGCTGCTGTTCGCCCTGCCTGACCGCGAGCTGCAGGACAATCGCTTCGAAATCGGCATTCCCAAGCTCGGCAGCCTTATTCTCACCCACCAGTGGGATGGTGAGGTCCCCGGGCTGCGCGAAGTCTCGCCGGAGGATCAGCCTCCGGTGTGGATCGTATTCTATGCGTTTCGCATCATGGTGATGATGGGTCTGCTGATGATCGGCTTCGGCCTGGCCGGGCTATGGCTGCGTCGGGGCGGTCGCTACTGGCGCACGCCGTGGTTCCTGCAGGGCCTGCGCTTGATGAGTGTGGCCCCCTTCATTGCGGTGCTCGCAGGCTGGGTCGTGACCGAGGTCGGTCGGGCGCCCTGGCTGGTGTATAACATCGTACGCCACGAAGAAGGCCTGACGCCTTCGCTCACCGGTGGCATGGCGCTGTTCACGCTGATCGGCTACATCGCCGTTTACGCAGCGATTTTCGGCGCTGGCTTGTATTACCTGTTCGGTGTACTGCAGGCGGGCATCCATGTGGAGGATCCGAGATTGTCCGATCATGCAGACCAGGCCGAGCGTCCGATGCGGCCCCTGTCGGCGACTCATGTCCGCTTCGAACATGAGAACAAGGAGCACTGAGATGGAAAATTTCGACCTGTCGATGATCTGGGCGGTAATCATTTCCTTCGCGGTGATCATGTACGTGTTGATGGACGGGTTCGACCTGGGCGTCGGCATCCTGTTCATGTTCGCGCCCGATGAGGACGCCCGCGACGTGATGATGAACTCGGTGGCGCCGATCTGGGATGGCAACGAGACCTGGCTGGTGCTGGGTGGCGTAGGGTTGTTGGCGGCATTCCCGCTGGTGTACTCGATTCTTCTGCCGGCGTTGTACATCGGGGTGTTTCTGATGCTCGCCGGGCTGATCTTCCGCGGGGTCGCCTTCGAGTTCCGTTTCAAGGCGCGCAGTTCACGCTATCTGTGGAACTGGGCATTCGCCGGCGGTTCCTTTCTGGCGGCGTTCGCTCAAGGCGCGGTGGTAGGCACCTACATTCAGGGATACGAAACGGAAGGCTTGGCTTATTCGGGAGGCCCGTTCGACTGGCTTACGCCCTTCACCGTGGTGACCGGACTCGGGCTGGTTGCCGGTTATGCGCTGCTTGGCTGCACCTGGATAATTCTCAAGAGCGAGGATTACATCCAGGAATGGGCTTACCGGTTGGCTCCCTGGCTGCTATTGGCCGTGCTGTTGGTGTTCGTGGTGATCAGCGCCTGGACCCCACTGGTGGACCCGGCGGCATACGAGCGCTGGTTCGCCGACGTGCGCTGGATCTGGATTTTCCCGATACTGGCGGCCCTGAGTGCAGTGCAGATACTGCGTAGCGTCTTCCGGCGGCGTCAGGCATGGCCGTTTCTCGCGACGATGGCCATGTTCGCCTCCACCTATTTCGCCCTGCTGTGGACCCGCTGGCCCTACGTCATCCCGCCGAACTTTACCCTGTGGGACGCAGCCTCGGCGCCCGAGTCGCAGCTGTTCCTGCTAATCGGGGTATTGTTCGTCATACCCATCATCCTGATGTACACCGCCTGGGCCTACTGGGTGTTCCGCGGAAAGGTCCGGGTGGGTGAAGGCTATCACCACTGACCGCCAGCGCCGCGCCCGGGCACGGCAATGGTTGCAGCGTTACCAGCGTCCGGTCAGATCATGGTTGTTCGCCGCGCTGGTGGCAGCGCTATTCAACGTGATCGCCACGGTACTGCAACTGGGATTGATGGCATGGCTGGTACACCGGATTCTTGTCGATCAGATGCCGGTTGCGCAGCTTCTGGTGCCGTCGATGGCCCTGGCCTGTGCGGTGTTGTTGCGAGCGTTGAGTCAGGCGTTGCAGGACTACTGTTCGCAATTGGCGAGTGCCAGGGTACGTCAGCAGGTGCGCGTCGATTTGCTGCAGCGCTGGGGCGCGCTCGGGCCGGTCGGGCTTGCTGGACGCTCCAGCGCAACCCTGGCGAATCAATGGATCGAGCAGGTCCAGGCGCTCGATGGTTACTACGCTCGATTCGCCGTGCAGCAATGGCTGGCGCTCGTCGGTCCGCTGCTGATCGGCGTGGTTGTGCTCTGGCAGGACTGGGTCGCCGCGTTGTTTCTCTTCCTTGCCGGCCCCCTGATTCCCTTGTTCATGGCGTTGGTCGGCATGAGTGCCGAACGACTCAGCCAGCAACATGTACTCCAGGCAGGCAGGCTGGCCGGGCACTTCCTCGATCGCGTGCGCAGCCTCACCACTCTGCAGTTGTTCGGTCAGGTGCCGGCAGCGGTTGCGGGTGTGCGCGCAGCCGCCGACCGGTATCGACAGATCAACATGCGAACCTTGCGCGTGGCGTTTCTGTCCTCGGCGGTGCTCGAATTCTTCGCCGCAGCGGCGATCGCCGTTGTGGCCATGTATATAGGCTTCGGCCTGCTTGGCTATATCGATTTCGGCCCGGCGGGCGAACTGACGCTATTCTCGGGCCTGTTCATCCTATTGCTGGCGCCCGAGTTCTTCCAACCTTTGCGTACGCTCGCCCAGCATTATCACGATCGTGCAGCAGCCCTGGGCGCAGCCGATACTTTCGCCGAATTCGAACGTCAGGGCAGCGATTCGCGGCCCGTATCCAGCCTCCCGCTGGTGACCTCTCCCGCCTGGTCGGACGAGGTGCGCGTCGACGCGCTGGGGTTGAGCTATCCGGGCCGCGGCCGCGTGCTCGACGGGGTCGAGTTGCACGTTCAGCGAGGGGAGGTAGTGGCGCTTGTCGGACCGTCCGGTTCCGGCAAGTCGAGCCTGCTGCACTGCCTCGCCGGGTTCCTCACGCCGGACCGGGGCTCCATCACCGTGTTTGGCCAGTCGGCCGGTTCGCTGCCTGTCGCCTGGCTGGATCAGCGCCCGCTGCTGATACAGGGCAGCTGGGCGGACAACCTGCGCTTCACCGCGCCGGATGCGCGGCCGCCAGCGATGCGTGCCGCGTTGGAAACTGCCGGCCTGGCGGCTCTGCTCGATCGCCAGGCAGACGGCCTCGATACGCCGCTCGGCGAGCAGGGTCGAGGCTTGTCGGGAGGGCAGGCCAGGCGGCTGGCATTGGCTCGGGCGTGGCTGATCAAATCCGATCTGGTGCTGCTCGATGAGCCCACTGCCGGTCTGGACGAAGCCAGCCAGCAACCGGTCATCGAAGCGATTGCTCGCCTGGCTGCAAGCGGTCGCACCGTGATCGTTGCCACCCACCATCGTGCCCTGATGGAGATTGCCGATCGCTGCCTGCGGTTGGAGCGAGGGCATCTGTACCATGCGTGATCTCTGGCCATGGGTGCAGCTCATTCTCGCCCGACGGGTGCGCCTGGTGGTCGGGGCGCTGCTCATGGCCCTGACGATCGCCGGTGGCATCGGTCTGCTGGCGCTGTCCGGCTGGTTCATTACCGCGACCGGGCTGACCGCCTTGCTCTGGGCAAGCGGCACCCGGATGCCTTTCGATGTCTACATTCCCGGTGGCGGAATCCGCTTCTTCGCGCTCACCCGAACGCTGTCGCGCTACGCCGAACGGCTGTACAACCACGACACCGTGCTGCGGTTGCTCGCCGATCTGCGAGGGGCGCACTTCAGCGCCATGAGTCGGCTCGATGTCGCCACGCTGGCGCGCTGGCGGTCGGCACAATGGCTGAACCGGCTGACTGCCGACATCGACGCGCTGGATAATCTCTATCTGCGGCTTCTGGCGCCGCCATTGGTTGCCTTGCTGGGGATCGTCGGAATATCGCTGCTGATCGGCTGGTATCAACCCTGGTCTGGCCTGTGGGTCGCTGGCGCTCTTATCGCCCTGCTGGTGCTGAGCACGCTGGGGGTGGCGTACTGGACCCGGCGTCTCGGCGCGAGCCAGGTGGAGCGGGTAGACACGCTGCGCAGCCAGGCGGTGGAGCATGTTCATGGCCTGGCCGAGCTGGCGGCCGCTGGCGCCCGGATCAGTCATCAAACCCATCTGCTGCGGATCAGTGCTGCCAGCCTCACCGAGGAGCAGGGGCTGCGCGGCCGCACGGCACTGGTCCAGGCTGCATCGACCTTCATCATGCAGGGCATCGCCCTGGGTGTGCTGCTTGGCGCCTTGCTGGCCTATCGTGACGGCGCGCTGAATGGTCCGGTTGCGGTGATGCTGACGCTGGCGGTGATGGGGTTGGCTGAAGCCGTTGTCGGTCTGCCGGCTGCCTTCGCCATGTTCGGCGCAACCCGGCGCGCTGCCCAACGTCTCAACGAGCAGCAGCGGGTGCAGTCGAGCGTGGTCGACCCCGGCGGTGCTGGCGCGACATCATCCGGATGTCCCGATCTGTCCTTCGAGAACGTCTGCGTTATGCATGCCGGGATCGAAGCCTTGAGCCTGCGGATCGAGCCAGGCGAGCGACTGGCAATTATCGGGCCTTCCGGCTGCGGCAAGTCCACCCTCGCCGATCTCGCCGCACGGCTGATCGATCCGGATCGCGGTACCCTATGCTCGGGTGGCCTATCACTGCGCGACATGTCCCTGGAGGGCTGGCGCGAGCAGGTCGGTTATCTGACCCAGCGCACCGAACTGCTGCACGACAGCATCGAAGCGAACCTGCGGCTCGCTCGGCCTGATGCCACGTTCGAACAGCTATGGTCGGCGCTCGAACTGGTCGAACTCGGTGATGCCGTGGAAGGTTTCGTTGATGGCATCCGTACCTGGGTCGGGGAGTCTGGTCGACAGTTGTCAGGCGGCGAGGCGCGGCGCGTTGCGCTGGCACGGGTCCTGCTCAAGGACTCGCCCCTGATTATCCTGGATGAGCCTTTCAGCGGGCTCGACGAGGCAACAGCGGAACGCATACGCAACAACCTCGAACCCTGGCTGGCAGGGCGCACCGTGCTGATGTTCGCACATGCCGCCGAAGCACTGCCTCGCGCCGGCCGACAGCTCAGCTGGAGCCAGCTGAACCGCCGATAGGAGGGGTGTTACCAGGTATCGACGAACGGGCGCAGACCGCGCTGCAGGGATTCCGGCGGTGCCGAGCTAAGGCCGCGCAACAGCCAGTCGCGCGTTTCGACCGGATCGATGACGGCGTCGATCTCCAAAAAGCTGGCCATGCTCAAGCCTTTGCCGCGCTGATAAAGCTCGGCAACCAGCTTCTCGAACAGCTTCTGCCGCTCGCTTTCGTCCTCGATAGCCGCCAGCTCCTTGGCGTAGCCCAGGCGCACCGCGCCCTCCAGCCCCATGGCGCCGAACTCGCTGCTCGGCCAGCCGATGGTGAACATCGGCGCATGGAAGCTTCCCGCAGCCATCGCCTGGGCGCCCAGCCCATAGCCCTTGCGCAGCACCACGGTGAAGAACGGAATCTTCAGGCTCGCGGCGGTGACGAACATGCGCGAGACATGGCGCACCGTCGCCTGACGCTCGGAATCCGGGCCGACCATGAAGCCGGGCGTGTCGCACAGCGAGACCATCGGCAAGCCGTGCGCCTGGCACAGCTGCATGAAGCGCGCCGCCTTGTCGCCGGCGACTGCATCAATGGCGCCGCCCAGATGCATGGGGTTGTTGGCGATCAGGCCGAACGCCTTGCCGTTGATGCGCACCAGCGCGGTGATCAACCCTGGGGCGAACTGGCGGCGTAGCTCAAGCACCGAGCCATTGTCAGCCAGCGTCTCGATGACCTGGCGGATGTCGTAGACGCGCAGGCGATTCTCCGGAATCAGATGGCGCAGGCGGCGCTGGTCGGTGCATTCACCGCCAGGCAGGTCGCCCTGGAAGTAGGACAGATATTGCCTGGCCACGCGGGTGGCTTCGGCCTCGTCCGCTACCACCACGTCGACCACGCCATTGGGGCCATGCATGCTGGTTGGGCCGACTTCTTCCGGCGTAAAGCGACCCAGGCCACCGCCTTCGATCATCGCCGGACCGGCCATGCCAATGGTGGCGTTCTCGGTTGCGATGATCACGTCGCAGCAGCCAAGCAGCGCGGCATTGCCGGCAAAGCAGCGACCGGACACCACGCCGATCAGGGGCACCTGACCGCTAAGCCGGGCCATGCGCATGAAGGTGGTGCAATCGAGCCCGGCTACGCCGACCTTGTCGATATCGCCGGGACGCCCACCGCCGCCTTCGGTGAAGAACACCAACGGCAGACGCCACTGCTCGGCCAGCTCGAGCATGCGGTCGGTCTTCTTGTGATTCATCACCCCCTGGGTCCCGGCGAACACCGTATA
>CAYZFU010000183.1:0-6989 GCA_964477725.1 uncultured Halopseudomonas sp. | reverse complement strand
CGCCATGGAATGCGTGCAATGTGGCCTGCGCCAGTATCCCAAGTTGGCGCCATGCATCATCGTGTTGATTACTCGTGGCGAAGAAGTGTTGCTCGCCCGTTCCCCGCATTTCCGACCCGGTTTCTTCAGTACGCTCGCCGGGTTCATCGAGCCTGGCGAGTCGGCCGAGGAATGCCTGCATCGCGAAGTTCAAGAGGAAGTCGGGGTCAAAGTCGATAACCTGGAGTATCTCGGCAGCCAGAACTGGCCATTCCCCAATTCTCTGATGCTGGGCTTCCATGCACGCTATGTCAGCGGTGATATCGTTCCGCAGCCTGGCGAGATAGAAGAGGCGAACTGGTACCACGCGGATCAACTGCCGGGCATTCCGCCGCGGGGCACCATCTCGCGCTGGCTTATCGACTGTCACCTGTCGCGTTTGCGCGGGCTGGGACTTCCACCGATTCCCGCCTGATTCCCCGAGGATCCGATGCAATATTACGGTCTGGCCGGCTTGCTGGCGCTGGTTGCACTTGCCGTCCTCGTCCTTGCCTTGCGGCTGGGTGGTCGGTTGGGCTGGTTCATCCCCTGGTTGCGCGGCAACCTGGTTCTGCTGCTGCTTGGTCTGGTGGTGGCGGTCTGCCTTGCGGCCGTTGATATCTTTCGTTTTCGCACACTGAACGAAGCTGCACAGGTCGCGACGCTGGAGTTGCGTGAGCTCGCTCCGCAGCGTTTTGAAGCGCGCTTGCAAATGAAAGAAGGGTCGCGGGTACTGGTGTTGCATGGCGACATGTGGGAACTGGACGCCCAGGTGTTGCGCTGGGAAGGCGTGGCCAAGCTACTGGGGCTCGAGGATGGCTATCGTTTGAACAGGCTTTCCGGCAGATTCGTTGCGTTGGAGCAGCAGGAAGCAGCGGCTGCAGTACAGCCGGCCGATCTGAATGAGACGCCCGCATGGCGAGACATCTGGCGCTGGCTGGATCAGCTACACGAGCCACGCCTGGTTCAGGCTGATGCGTTTGCCGTGCGATTCATGCCGCTTGCCGATGGCGTGTGGTATGCGCTGGAGATTGGTCCGACCGGTCTGATTCCCGTGCCTCTCAACGAACAAGCCGAACGAAGCTTCCAACCGGACTGAGTCCGCCGGCCCGAAGGCCGGCGTTCAGTATCAGGCTAGCATGCCGCCATCAACGTTGATCGCTGCGCCAGTGGTGTAGCTCGACGCATCGCTGACCAGGTAAAGCACGGTTCCAGCCATTTCCGACGGATCGGCCGCACGGCGCAGCGGAATGCGCTGCAGGGCATGCTTGAGAATGGAGTCGTTGGTGGTCAGGGCCGAGGCGAACTTGGTGTCCGTCAGGCCTGGCAGAAGCGCATTGCAACGGATGCCAAATTGGGCGCATTCCTTGGCGAACACCTTGGTCATGTTGATGACGGCAGCCTTGGTGATGGAATAGATACCCTGCATGTCGCCGGGTACCATGCCGTTGACGGACGCAACGTTGAGAATGGCCCCGCCGCCGTTTTCGCGCATCAACTTGCCTGCTTCGACCGACATGAAGAAATAGCCGCGGATGTTCACGTCTACGGTTTTCTGGAAAGCGGTCAGATCGGTGTCCAGTACGTTGCCGAAATAAGGGTTGGTGGCCGCATTATTGACCAGAATATCCAGCTTGCCGAACTCGCTGCGGATCTTGGCAACGGTGTCGCTGATCTGGCCCATTTCGCCGATATGGCACGCCATCGCGGTGGCTTTCCCGCCGGCAGCGGCGATTGCGTTGGCCACCTCCTGGCAGCCCTCGATCTTGCGGCTGGTCACGATGACATGTGCACCCTGTTGAGCCAGAAGCTTGGCGATCGATTCGCCGATGCCGCGGCTGGCGCCGGTAACCAGAGCTACTTTGCCGTCAAGATCAAACAGTTGGGTCTTTTCCATGGGAGGTCCTTGATTCAGCGGCTCAAAGAGCCGATTTGCCGATGACGGACAAGCTGACCTGTTCGAGCAGCTTGTTCATGTGAATGAAAGAGGCGAAGCGTTTGTCCTGCGTCTGGCCGTGGTAGAAACGGTAGTAGATCTGCTGGACGATTCCGGCCAGTCGGAACAGGCCATAGGTGTAGTAGTAATCGAGATTGTCGATGGTGATGCCGGCGCGTTCAGCATAATAGTCGGCGAACTCCTGACGGGTCAGCATGCCCGGAGCGTGGCTTGGCTGGCGGCGGATCAGCTGCATCGGCTGCGGGTCCCCGGCTTCGATCCAGTACGCAAGCGTGTTGCCCAGGTCCATTAACGGATCGCCGATGGTAGTCATCTCCCAATCCAGCACGCCAATGATCTGCATCGGATTTTGCGGATCAAGAATCACGTTGTCGAAGCGGTAGTCGTTATGAACGATACCCGGCTTGTGATGGTCGGCAGGCTTTTTGTCACGTAGCCAGGCCATGACCGGTTCCCAGTTCGGCGCGTCCGGAGTCGCAGCCTTCTGGTAGCGGTCGATCCAGCCTTCGATCTGGCGCTGCACGTAGCCTTCCGGCTTGCCCAGGTCGGCCAGGCCGCAGGCGGCGTAATCGACATTATGCAGATCGACGAACTTGTCGATGAAGCTTTTGCACAGTTCGCGCGTTTGTGTTTCGTCCAGCCCCAGCTCGGGCGGCAATTCCGATCGCAGGATCACGCCCTGGACGCGTTCCATTACATAGAACTCCGCGCCAATCACCGACTCGTCAGTGCAGTGGGCATAGGCTGTCGGGCAGTAGGGAAAACCTTCCTTCAGCTGGTTCAGGATGCGGTATTCCCGACCCATGTCATGCGCCGACTTGGCCTTTTTGCCAAACGGTGGCCGGCGCAGCACGAATTCCTGCTCCGGGTAGGCGATCAGATAGGTCAGGTTGGATGCGCCGCCCGGAAACTGGCGTATCGTGGGTGTGCCATGCAGGCCATCGATCTGGCTCTTGAGATAGCGGTCGACGGCATCAACGTCCAGCTCTTCACCCTCACGAATGGCGCTGGCCTGATCGGTCAGAGTCATGGTCTTCCTTATAATGGTCGTTTCGAACAATCAGTTAATCTAATGCAGGGTGCAGATACCGAACAAGCTCGAACAGCGGCTTGATTCCCCTTATCAGATTGCGTGTTGGGACTAGATTGGCTGGGTCAATGCGCAGCTGATCCGGCAGGCAAAAAAAACCGGAGCAGGGCTCCGGCTTTTCATGACTGGCTTATCAAGCCGGGAACAGTTCGCCCAGCTTCAGGGCCAGCATCATGTCACCCTCGGCGCGCAGCTTGCCGGCCATAAAGGCCTGCATGCCGTCAGTCTCGCCGGAAATTACGCCGTTCAGTGTTTCGCTATCCATGATAAGGGTGACGTTGGGATTCTCGGCGTCGCCTTTCTGCGCATCACAGGTGCCGTCCTTGACCTTTACGAAGAAATTGTCGTCGTCTTCGATGTTGAACTGGAACACTAGATTCAGACCCTGTGCGGCGGCCGGGTTGAACTTGGATTCCATGTTGTTGATGATCTGATCAGTAGTCATTGGCCCTGTTCCTATATTTGCTTGGTGGACGGCGACGGCTCCGTCGCCGCGAGGATTATCTGTAGGTCACCCACTCGGACCGCTGGTGGACATCAAGGTGAGCCTGGCTATTGAAGGAGGCCAGACTGAGCTTGTCCCTACGGTATTGTAGACGGCTCACAGAGGTATTCACGATTTGCCAGTTCAGCTCGAAAGCGCTGGCGGCAGGCATTCCCGTGATCAGTTGCACGGCGGCGGTGATCATGCCACCCGATGTGAAGATAGCGATAGTCTGGCCGCGTTCCGCTTCTTCCATGACGCGCTTCAATCCGTCGCGAACCCCCGCAACGAACTGCGGCCAACTTTGGCAATCGGCAGGACAGTTTTCGTCGGTGATCCACGAAGTGATGACCTGACTGAAGACTTTCTGGAATTCCTTGCGATGCTGGCCAGCATTTTCCACGAAATGTTTCGCGTCCGGCTGTGTCTCGAGGATCCGCGGCAGGTAGGTGTGCATGACCTCGTCGGACCGGTATTCATTAAATCCGGTATCGATCGAGATTTCCCGAGTGGGGGCACCCGGCATCTGCGCCAAGGCGTGATGGCAGGTATCGATCTGCCGTTTCATGTTGCCGGCATAGCAGCGATCGAAGCGCACGTTCAGCGTGTTCAGATATTCGCCGAGCAACTCGGACTGCTTGATGCCAACTGGGGAAAGTACATCGTAGTCCTCGGCGCCGAGGGAAGCTTGACCGTGACGGATGAGATAAATGCTGCCCACAGTATTGTTATGCCTGTCCGGGAAATGTCTGACTGAGGGTATGGGCGGGCCAATATCCTGTCAACCTAAAATCATACAACCGTTTGAATCCAGACGGTGCCGGCCACTCCCACCCGTGCGTCCGTCCTGTATGCTTGGCTCAGTCATCTTTACAGGAGATTGTGCGTGGAATGGTTAGCCGAGTACGGAATGTTCCTGGCCAAGGCAGCGACGATACTGCTGGCATTGATCATATTGCTGGCGACGGTCGTCTCGCTGAAGGATCGACACCGGCGCCCAGACGGTGCGCTTTCGGTAAGCAAGGTCAATGAACAGATCGGTCGCATGACCGACCGTCTCGCCCAGTCGGTGCTGGACAAGAAAGGCTTCAAGTTGAGACAGAAGAGCCGCAAGCTCGACGTCAAAAGCCGGAGCAAGAGCGTTGACGAACGGGCCAGGGTGTTCGTGCTGTGCTTCGATGGCGACATCAAGGCAAGCGCAGTCGATCATTTACGGCACGAGATCACTGCGGTGCTGGAAATGGCCCGCGCTGAGGACGAGGTCATCGTCAAAGTGGAGAGTGGCGGGGGGATGGTCCATGCTTACGGCCTTGCTGCCTCCCAGCTGGTCCGTGTACGTGAAGCCGGAATCCCGCTTACTGTCTGTGTCGACAAGGTCGCGGCGAGTGGTGGTTACATGATGGCTTGCATTGGTGATCGCATCCTGGCTGCCCCGTTTGCCATGCTGGGATCGATCGGCGTAGTGGCGCAGCTGCCGAACTTTCACAAGGTTCTGAAAAAGCATGACGTGGATTACGAAATGCTGACAGCTGGCGAGTACAAGCGCACCCTGACCGTGTTTGGCGAAAACACCGAGAAAGGCCGCGAGAAGTTTCGCGAGGATCTGGAGAATATCCATCGGTTGTTCAAGGATTTTGTCGGCCGTTACCGACCGCAGCTAAACGTTGATGAAGTCGCCACCGGCGAAGTATGGTTTGGCATCGAGGCGCAGGCAATCAAACTGGCAGACGAGGTGCAGACCAGCGACGAATACATTACTCGACGTGTCCGTGAAGCGGATGTGTTCGAAGTCAACTACGTGACGCGCAAACGCATGCAGGACAAGCTGGCCGGTGGTTTCACCGGCATCATTGACCGCCTGCTGGTCGTCTGGGCTTCACGCTTTCACAACCAGAAATTTTGGTAGGAGCCCGCATGTCAGAATTCAAAGCCCTGGTAGTCAGCGAACAGGACGGCCGCTATGTTTCGCAGGTGGTTACGCGCCGTGTAGACGACCTTCCTGAAGGGGAGGTTTTGATACGGGTGAAATACTCGTCCTTGAACTTCAAGGACGCGCTGTCTGCAAGCGGTAACAAGGGCGTCACCCGCCAATATCCGCATACGCCGGGAATCGACGCGGCCGGTGTGGTCGAATCCAGCTCGGTGCCTGAGCTGAATCCCGGCGATGAAGTGATCGTCACCGGGTACGACCTGGGAATGAATACGGCGGGTGGCTACGGCCAGTACATTCGGGTCCCTGCCGGCTGGGTACTCAAGCGCCCGGATGGCCTGACGCTGCGCGAAAGCATGCTGCTCGGCACGGCTGGTCTCACCGCCGCCCTGTGTATCGACAAGCTAGAGCAGGGCGGCATGATCACTGGCCAAGGCCCGATACTGGTTACTGGCGCGACCGGGGGCGTCGGTAGTATTGCCGTGGCGATGCTCGCCGGCCTGGGCTATGAGGTTGCCGCCGCAACCGGCAAGGCGTCGCAAACCGAGTTCCTCAAGCAGCTGGGTGCGACGACTATCGTCGAACGTTCGGAGCTCGAGGCAGGCAAGGACAAGCCGCTGCTCAAGGAGCGCTGGGCCGGTGCGGTGGACACTGTCGGTGGCGACATTTTGTTCAACGTCGTGAAGTCACTGCGATACGGAGCGAGCGTCGCCTGCTGCGGCCTGACGGCCGGTACCGGCTTCCAGGGCAGCGTCCTGCCGTTTATCCTGCGCAACGTTAACCTGATGGGCATCGATTCGGTTGAACAGCCGCTGGTGGTTAAGGCTTCGATGTGGGATCGGCTGTCCGTTCAGTGGAAGACCGATCTCAGTTCCATCGAACACGAGGTCAGCCTCGATGCGCTCCCGCAGCAGATCGAAACGATCCTCGGAGGAAAGATGGTCGGTCGGGTAATCGTCAATCTGAGCTGACCTAAGGGCGGCCCTGGAAGCCAGGGCCGCTGATGGCTGCTCATCCTTCCGCAGCCGCCATTGCGCGTTCCACCTCGGCGACCATGTCGTCTACGTCCGCCTCTTTAACAGGCTCGAGGTCACCGCGCAGGATTTTCAGCGCATAACGTTCCTCGTCGATCTCTTCAGCGGGCCGGAACCCCATCTGGTGGAAGAGCTTCATCGGCGCGCACCAGCCTTGAACGGCGTGTTGCATCAGAAAGCCTGTGGCGCCGGCAGGCAATAGCAACCAGTACTTGCCGCGTAACAGGCCCATCAGAGTTCCGGCACCGGCCAGCGCGGCCGCGTTGGCTTCGAGCAGACGTTCGATACTCCATTCCCTGTCCAGCTCATGCAAGCGCTGGTTGATCAGACGCGGATTGGCCACGTAATACAGCAGGTTGGCCTCGAGCCGCTCGCGGTTGAGGGGGCTGGTCTCTGCTGAAGACTGAACTACGGGGGATGAAGGCTGGGCACGCATGGGTTTCTCCTGATGACAAGACGCATGCGGCTTGGACAGC
>CAYZFU010000182.1:0-7010 GCA_964477725.1 uncultured Halopseudomonas sp. | reverse complement strand
GCATCGGCCGCCATTCGGGCCACTGCGGGTACAACTGGAACTGGTCGGGAAAATATTCGATCGGCAGCAGCACCAGCCGCGCGGTCTCGATCGTGGTGAGGACGAGGAAAATCAGCCACAGCGGCGAAGCGAGATAGGACATGATCCCGTTGAGCAACGCGAAACGGTGTGCCAGTCGCAATCGACGGCCAGCGAACAGCAGCCAGAGATGCTGCATGTTGCCCTTTGCCCAGCGACGGTCTCGAGTCAGCTCGTCGACCAGAGTCGGCGGTGATTCTTCGTAGCTCCCGCCCAGTCCGGGTTCCAGCCAGACCTCGTAGCCCGCGCGGCCTATGTACGCTGCCTCGACGAAGTCATGGCTGGTTATGGGCCCGCGAAACAGGCCCCAGCCTTGCAGCTTGCGCAAACCGCAGTGCCGCATGAAGGGTTCGACACGCAAGATTGCGTTGTGTCCCCAGAATGCCGCCTCGCCAAGCTGCACCGAGGCCAACCCGGTGGTGAACAACGGACCGTAGAGTTGATTGGCGAACTGCTGAATTCGGGCGAACAACGACCGAGCGTTGATCAGCGTTGGGCTGGTCTGCAGGATGCCCACCTGCGGATGGCGTTGCATCAACTGAACCATGCGCACCAACGTGTTGCCGTCCATCAGGCTATCGGCGTCAAGTACCGTCATGTACTCATATTGCCGGCCCCAGCGACGCAGGAAATCGCCGATGTTACCGCTCTTGTAATTGAGGTTGAGCGTCCTGCGACGGTAGAACAGCTTCCCCTCGGCGCCCAGCTCTTCGCACAGTTCTGCCCAGGCCGATTGCTCACGCAGCCAGACGTCTGGATCGCGGCTATCCGAAAGAATGAAAAAGTCAAAATGCTCCAGCGCGCCGGTGCGCTCAAGACTGCGATACACCGCCCGCAAGCCGCCCAGGGTGCGATCGATCGGCTCGTGGTAAATCGGTAGCAATATGGCCGTGCGGCGTAGCGGAGTCGCGGCGAGCGCTTCCGTGCTCTGCTGGCTTAGCAAGGCGTGGCGGTCACCGATGCGTCGGAACCAGAAGCCGAACACACCGATCCAGAACCCCAGTGAAATCCACAGGAAAAGCACCGCGAAGATTGCCGCCATGGCAACCTCCAGCCCGTTGCCGCCATGGTATGGCAGCACAGACAGCATGAACCAGGTGGCGATGGCCGTTTGCGCCAGCACCACAACCAGCAGGAGTATTCGCCGTATCGAAGCGGCTAGACGCCAGCGCGTACGCGGCTGGGAACCGCCGGTATCGTTACGACGTGCACCCATCAGCGGTCTCCGTACCCCAGGCTGCCGCGTAGTAGCGGCGGACTCGGCTGTGGGCGGCTTGCGCGTGGCACATCGAGTCGCGGCGCCAGCTGTTGCAGACACGCCTGAAACGCCGCCTCGCCGGTCCCCAACACGTCAGCGACAACCAACAGGACCTCCCGCTCTACCTCGTCGTTCAAGCGTACGCCGGACCAGGCCAGGTAGGCTAAAACCCGCGCCACCAGATCTTCGGCATGCGCTGCAGCCATACCCGGGCTCAACGATTCACGACGCGCAGGATGTCGGTTCCTGGCGGCACTTCATAGGTCCAGGTCTCGCTCAACGTCTGCTCACCCTCTCGCAGGTAGGCTCTGAGCGTCAATGGTTTTTGCGCTGCCGGGCGAGCCAGCACGGATAACCGCCAGCGATCCAGCGGCGCAACATATTCGACAAAATGCTCAATGATTTCGGTGTCGTTCAGCCCGGAGACATCGGCCACCACCGCCGCCCCAGGGTCGCGCTCTGCCAACGGGCCGCCAGCGAAATCGATGATTACCCGCACGGCTCCCGCCTCCGCTCCCCCGCCGACACGACTGCCATCGCCGAGGTAGGTGTCCAGCGTCCGCGCCAGCGGCTCGCCAGCAACCTGTTGCCCGCCGAAGCGCACCTTGTAATTGAAGTGCAGCGACTGTTCGGGCCGGATCTCGCCGTTAGTGCGCCAGAACGAAACGATATTGTCATTGGTTTCGTCCGGGGTCGGCAGCTGAACCAGGACCACGTCACCGCGTCCCCAGTCACCCTCGGGCTCGACCCAGGCACTCGGTCGCGAGTGGTAATAAGCTTCGGCATCCATGTAGCTATCGAAGTCAGTGTCGCGCTGGAGCAGACCGAAGCCGCGCACGTTCTGGGTGGCGAAATAGTCGGTGTTCAGCGTCTCGGGATTGCGCAGCGGACGCCACAACCACTCATCAGTGGCTCCGTCATGAATCAGCAGCCCATCGGAGTCATGTACTTCCGGGCGCCATTCGCCCGGCGGCTGCAACATGTTTTCACCGTAATAGAACATGCTCGTCAACGGCGCCAGCCCCAGCAGTTCTATCGAGCGACGGGGGAAGATCACGCTCCTTACCGCAAGCTCAGTCGTCTCGCCAGGCGTCACGGTGAATTGATAGGCACCCGTCAGGCTTTTGCCGTCGAGCAACCCGTACAGGCGAAAGGTCTCGTCGCCCGGCTCGGGCTTCTCCAGCCAGAATTCCACGAAAGCCGGAAACTCCTCTCCGCTAGGCAGGCCGGTATCAACGGCGACAGCCCGGCCGGATATGCCGAAGTTGTTCTCCTTGCCGACGGCGCGGAAGTAGCTCGCGCCGGCAAACACCAGGAACTGGTTCATCACATCCGGCGCGTCGAAGGGATAGGTGAGTTTGAAGCCCGCATATCCGAGGTCCGCCGGAACGAGCTTCTCGATTTCCGGATTGGGATAGTCGAATTGGCTTTTCTGAAACTGAAGCGGTTCAGCCTGCCCTTGCTCAATGATATTGATCCGTACCGGGTGGGTATAAAAAAGCCCGGGGGGAACCATCATCACCTTGAACCTGGAATCGCTGTCGTGCCACAGGCTACCCTCGGTACGAAAGCGAATGCCCTGATAGTCGTGATAGCTGAGATCACGCATGAACCGGGGTACGGGTGTAGGGGCGGAATAAGCACCAGCGGCGGTTTCACGTGCCTGGGTTATCACCGTTTCGAAGTCGAAGGCCTGCGCCGCTTGAGCGAACGATGCCGCGCCCAACAGCGGGACGGCAAAACTGGAAAGCCTGGACAGCATGCTTGGAGCTCCTTGCGGATGACGCGAGTTGCCCGGTACCGCTCGCGAAGGCTCGCACACTGGGCAGTTGTCTGCTTAGGCCCTCTGTGCCGGCTTCGGTTCCCTTGAACGGGCATGGTCGGGGCGCGGCGCGAGCAACTGGTGAAAGCGGGGACCATCGATGCCATGGCGAAACGCTGACAGCAGGCCGATTGCGCTTCGCCACTGAACTACGCTCCCCGGGTACCCTCCAAACGGTGAATCCCGAAACGCGGAGGCCCGAGTCGTGCTCGGCATCTTTACTATCGCAGCCGCACTGATATTGCTCGCCGCTACCTTCATGGCGAGGATACGCCACACTCTGTGGTGGGTGCGCGCATGCGAGTTCCCCCGGGTCCAGATCGCTTCTCTGGCCTTGCTCACGCTTATTCTCGCAAGTGTTGCAGACAGCTCCCTGAAATGGCTAACCATGCTCATGTGCATGGTCGTGATCGCGGTACAGGTCTGGCATATCATGCCCTGGACGCCCTTCTGGGATGTGCAGATGCAGGCCGCGGAGACGAGCGACGATCGGCATTGTGTCACCATCCTGATTGCCAATGTACTCACGCCGAACCGTAACTTCGCGGGTTTGACCAAACAGATCATTTATCGCAAGCCGGACGTCATCCTTACGCTGGAAAGTGACCAATGGTGGGGAGACCGGCTCGACGAAGCCATCGGCGGTGAGTGGCCACACTCGGTGAAGATCCCGCTGGGCAATCTGTATGGTATGCATCTGTACTCTCGGCTGAAGCTGACCGATATCCAGATCTCATATCTCATCCAGGACGATATACCGTCCATTCATGGCACTTTGCATTTACGAAACGGCGCCACCGTTACCCTGCATGCGGTGCACCCTCGCCCGCCTGCCCCGGCCGAGAGTGATGAATCGCTATGGCGTGACGCCGAGCTGCTTTTGGTGGGCAGACGCATACGCAAGCAGGGCGGCCCAACCTTGCTGATCGGCGATCTCAACGATGTGGCCTGGTCCCGCACCACCCGCCTGTTCGCCGAAGTCAGCGGCATGCTGGATCCTCGGCGAGGCCGCGGCATGTTCAGCACCTACCATGCAGACCACCTGTCGCTGCGCTGGCCGCTGGATCACATTTTCGCCAGCGAACATTTCTCGCTGGGCAGCATGGAGCGGCTGGACAAATTCGGCTCCGATCATTTTCCGATACTCGCTACGCTCTGTTACAGCCCGGAAAAGCAGGACGAACAGGAAAAGCCCGGGGCGGGCGCTGATCAGAAAGAGAGGGCGGACGACGTCATCGACGAAGCGAAGGAGCGGGCTTACCGCGGCGAAGACCCGCACTGAGTCGGCTTGCCAGCCCGTTTGCCTACCAGCCGATGCGCCGCTGCATCGTCAGTAGCCAACGCCACCCCAACCATCCGGACGCCAATAGATAGGGCACCGCACCCAGTACCCACATGATCAAGCCGGCCAGTTGCTGGTCTTCAAGACTGCGGGCCTCGCCATACAACGGCTCGCTGGCGAACGTCAGAAGTGCTCCGAGCAAGCCCGTCTGCATCAGGGTGAAGAGCAGCGCCAACAGCGCCCAGGGCACCAGCAGTCGCGAGCTGCGCAGTATCGCCCACCAGAAAAGAGTCGCACTGACAATGAATAGCAGATGCTCGACCACGTGCCACCAGGGATGCGCCACCGCCAGCATGTAGAAGTTTGGCGTGTGCCAGAACCAGACGATGAAACCCTGGACGTACGCAATGAGCATAGGCCGCCGGGCCAGGCCCGGAAGCGGGTTGTGTAGCGATGAAAGCTGCCCGGCTCCGCCAGCAGACAATTGCGGCAACGGCCGGCTGAGAACAAGCAGCGGCGGTACCACTACCATGAACATCAAGTGCTGCGTCATATGCGCGGAGCTGCTGGTTTCGGCCCATTCGTCCAACGGGCCGAGCACCGCCAGACCACCTAGGGCCAACCCCAGATGAAACAGCGATACGGCACCCACACCTGGCCAGACGCGCACGCAACCGCGCAGGTAACAGGCCCAGAAAGCCAACAAAAGTCCCGTTGTCATCCACGCTGGCAATCGCTCATCCATCGTCACATTAAACGAACTATGCGCCAGGATCAGCAGGGCGAAGGCAGCCAGCAGCAGTCCGACCAGCGCCGCGCGCCCAGGATTCATATGCATGGCGGAAGAAACAGAGCTGGCAGAGCAAGGCCGAACGAGGCGATCGCACCCACCAGGTAAACTCCCCCGGCGACTCGCCCAAGGAACCGCTTGTCCGGCTCCCCTTTCTCGTAGTCCGGAGCAGCCTTCCAGCAGCGCCAGGAGTTGAATAAAAGAAAACCGCCGACCAGAGTGCCCATGCCCAGTACCGCCGCATTGACCCAGGTGCGCATATCGGCTTCAGCGGGGGGCGGCGCGACCTCGCAGATCACACCAGTGCTGCCGTAGACAAACACGAACCAGCCGCTCCATACGAGCAAACCGAACACCAGCTGCAACGGATGCAACGGATGCAACATGATCTTCTTCATGAAGCGCTTGATCATGCGCCGCTCCAGGTCATGGGTAACAGTATGAAGGCTGCGAAACTGATCCAGAACGCCCCGGTTGCATAGGCCCACAGTGGCAGCACGACTGCCGGCTCGTAGGGCAGCGAGGCATCAACATAGCCGACACGCACGCGCAAAGCCTGCAGTACCGAAGCCAGCGTTGCCAGCCCGCTCTGCAGAAGCAAGTACCAGAGCATCAAGCTGAGCACCGAATCGTGGGCGAGCGTAGTCGGAGTCAGGGGTGCAGCGATTGCCTCCCACAGCAACCAGCCAAAATGCGCAGCACCCAAGGCCGAAACTACCCACAACACCGGTTCCAGCAGCGAGTCGTCACCCTTGCGCAGGCGACTTACTGCCCAGGCGAACAAGCCTGCCGCCAGCGTCAGCAGTACGCCGCTGCCCGTGAGCGCAACAAGACTCAGCGGCCCATCGGCTGGCGTGTCCCAGAGCGGTGCGGAGGTCCACAGATAGAACCAGCCGAAAATCAGCGAGGAAAAAAGAGTCCCGTTGGCGATCATGGCGACCAGAACACCCCACAGCCCCGGGCCGTTGAAGGTCCGCGAATGCAGCGGAGGATCGGTGCGCTCCCAGTCTTCGGTTTTCGGCGCTGCCACCGGGTGAGCGCCGTTATGCCAACTCCAGCGGATCAGAAACACCAGCGCCAATAGGGTGCCAGCCAGGGCGACCCAATAGTACTTGGTGAGGAGACCCAGACAGACGACCGCTATCATTGATGCGGCCTGCAACGGAATCCAGGAGTTGCTCGGCAGATGGATGACATCCTTTACCTGTCCGCTTACCGCATCGGAACCGTAAATCTCGCGCCGACCGTGCCCGATCTCCGGCAGACCGTGCTGACCCGTGGCAATGGTGTGCGGCAGGTCGGGATTTTCCCATAGCGGGTGGCGCGATTTGATTTCCGGCAGACTGGCGAAGTTGTAGGTGGTGACGGGCATTTCCACCGCCCATTCCAGGCTGTCGGCGTTCCATGGGTTCTGCTCCGCCTTGCGACCGAAACGAAAATGCAGCCCAACGTCGACAATGATTACAGCCACACCCAGGGCAGTAATGAAGCCACCGATCGAGGAGATCAGGTTGAACCACTCCCAGCCGAGCCCAGCCTCGTAGGTGTATACCCGCCGCGGCATACCGAACAGGCCGGTCAGATGCATGATAAGAAAGGTCATGTTGAAACCGATGAAGAACAGCCAGAAACCCCAGCGGCCCAGGGTCTCCGAAGGCATGCGCCCTGACACGTGAGGCAGCCAGTAATAGAATCCGGCAATCAGCGGAAACACCATCCCGCCGACCAGCACGTAATGCATATGGGCGACAACGAAATGCGTGTCGTGCGCCTGCCAGTC
>CAYZFU010000181.1:0-7011 GCA_964477725.1 uncultured Halopseudomonas sp. | reverse complement strand
ATCAGGTCGATGCGCTGCAATCAGATCAAGAGGGACCCAAGGTGGAAGCAAGCGAAAACCTATGGATCGCAGTCGCCGTCGCGCTGGCTGTTGGAATTGTGATTGGCGTTGTCCTGGCTCAGGTCGCCAGGCGGGTAGGAGGCGGCTCCGGCTCGGGCAGCCAGTCGCAGCTGGAAAGCCTGCAGTTGCGCTTTGAGGAGTATCAGCAGGAAGTCGCCAATCATTTCAAGACTACTGCGAGTCTGGTCGCACGGCTTAACCGCAGTCATCAGGACATCCAGGAACACCTCACTCAGGGCGCCGTCGAACTGGCTCCGGACGACATGACCCGTCAGCGGCTGCTGGCGGCATTGGAGCAGGAAGACAAGCCCGTTCGCGACCACGGCCGCGGCGAGCCGGTATTCGACACGCTGGAACCACCCCGTGATTACGCTCTCAAAGAGGAAGGACCGGGCACCCTTTCCGAAGAGTTCGGTCTCAAGCGCAAGCACTGATTCGTGACCCCTGGCGCCGGCTGCATCAGGGGCCAAACCCTGGAAACGCCAAGCGATGCCGGCCCTGCCTGACAATCCTTTCATCACCCTGAACCCCGCGAACCCCACCGAACTGAACATCCGCGGTGATTGGACGCTGGAGCATTATGCCGAACTGCGGCGCCTGGCCGGGGCGACGCGAAGCACTACGCCGCATATCGAAACCGCCGATATCTCCGGTGTGAGGCATCTGGATACTGCAGGGGGCCAGCTGCTTGCCGAACTGCTCGGGCGTGAACTGCTCGAAGGCATCACCAGCGATAACCGCCTACCGGAAGAACGCCGCACCCTGTTGCGCCGAATCGCTGCCAGCCTTAGCGGCGAAGAGGACGTCGAACCGCACAGCAGCAATGTAGTGGTCGAGCTGCTGCTCCGGATCGGACTGGCTACGCTGAGGTTCGTCGAGCACGTCACGTCGCTGCTCGGCTTTATCGGCCTGACACTTGCCGGGTTCGCCAGGAATCTTCTGCAGCCCAGGGCATGGCGCGTCACCGCCACGGTAGCCCAGATCGAACAAACCGCGCTCGACGCCGTGCCAATCGTGGCGCTGCTGACATTCATGGTCGGCGCGGTCGTCGCGTTTCTGGGTGCAACCGTGCTCTCCGAGTTCGGAGCGAGCATCTATACCGTCGATCTCATCGCCTTCTCGTTCCTGCGCGAATTCGCCGTCATGCTGACCGCCATCCTGATGGCCGGACGCACCGCCAGCGCGTTCACCGCGCAGATCGGTTCGATGAAGGCCAACGAGGAAATCGACGCTATCCGGACGCTGGGCCTGGATCCGCTGGAGCTGCTGGTGCTTCCTCGCGTGCTGGCCATGGTGATCGCCCTGCCCATGCTGACGTTCATCGCAATGCTGTCGGGCCTGTTCGGGGGGGCACTAGTCTGTGCACTTGCGCTGGACATATCACCGACCATGTTCATGAACGTGCTGCAGCAGAATGTGGATGTGCATCACTTTGTGCTGGGCATCGCCAAGGCTCCGGTGTTCGCCTTCCTGATCGCCATCATCGGCTGCCTGGAAGGCTTCAAGGTTACCGGCAGCGCCGAGTCGGTAGGTGAACACACCACCTCGAGCGTAGTGCAGTCGATTTTCGTGGTCATCCTGGTGGATGCGATAGCTGCATTGTTCTACATGGAAATGGGCTGGTAATGCCGGATCACAGCGATACGCCTCTGGTAGAAGTGCGCGGACTGGTAAACCGCTTTGGCACCCAGACCATCCATGAAAACCTCGACCTGGACATCCAGCGCCGCGAGATTCTCGGCGTGGTCGGCGGATCAGGTACCGGCAAGTCGGTACTGCTGCGCTCGATCGTCGGGCTGCGTCGGCCCACCGGGGGAAGCGTGCGCGTCTTCGGCGAGGACCTGCTGCGGCTTGATGCGGCGCAGCGATCCCAGGTAGAGCGGCGCTTCGGCGTGCTATTTCAGCGCGGCGCGCTGTTTTCCTCCCTCACCGTCACCGAAAACGTCGCGCTACCATTGATCGAACATGCCGGCCTGACCCGACGCGATGCGGAACATCTGGCAGGCATGAAACTGGCACTGGCCGGACTACCGGCCAGCGCCGGGGGCAAGTATCCATCGGAACTGTCTGGCGGCATGGTCAAGCGAGCAGCATTGGCGCGGGCGTTGGCGCTGGATCCGGACATCCTGTTTCTTGACGAGCCCACCGCTGGGCTTGACCCGATCGGCGCGGCCGCTTTCGACCAGTTGATCCGTACCCTGAGGGATGCCCTTGGCCTGAGCGTCTTCCTTGTCACCCACGATCTCGATACGCTGTATGCGATCTGTGACCGGATCGCCGTCCTGTCGGACCGAAGAGTACTCGTCGCCGATACGCTTGAGCGCGTCGCTGCAACCGACAACGCCTGGATACAGCAGTACTTCCACGGCCCACGCGGACGCGCGGCGGCTGCAGCCGCGGACTCAAACACCCAGCCGGAGCAATGTTGACCATGGAAACACGTGCACATCACGTTCTGATCGGGCTGTTCACGCTTCTCGGCGCGGCAGCTGCCGTGGTGTTCGCTATCTGGCTGAGCAATACCGCCACCAGCAGCGAATACGACGAGTATCTGGTGGTTTTCAACGAAGCGGTCACCGGACTGTCGCGCGGTAGCACGGTACAGTACAGCGGCATTCGAGTCGGCGACATTACCGAGCTCAAGCTAGACCCGCAGGACCCGCGCCGCGTGCTCGCCACCGTGCGTATCGAATCGAGCGTGCCCATCAAGGAAGACACCCGCGCACGCCTTTCATTTACCGGTATCACCGGCACTTCGGTGATCGAGCTCAGTCAAGGCAGCCCGGAAAGCCCCCCGCTGACAAGTGGCGAGAAAGGCGAGCCGCCGGTGATCGTGGCCTCGCCCTCGCCGATCTCGACCTTGCTGGCCAACGGCGAGGACCTGGTGACTAACGTCAACCAGTTAGTCGCGGCGGCCCGCAGCATATTGTCCGAGGAAAATATCGGACGGATCGGCGCTACACTCGAATCCATCGACAATGCGGCACAGAACATGTCCGCGCAGAGCGGGGATGTCGGCGAGCTGATCGAAGAGCTTACCGTTGTCAGCCGACAGGCGACCCAAACCCTGGAGCAAACCAGCGAAATGATGGCCAGCGCCGATCAGCTGCTCAACGAGCAAGGCGCGCGCACACTCGACGGTGCCGAAGAAGCGCTGGCTTCCATCGCTCGCACCACCGCCACCATCGAGGAAATGATCAACCAGAACCGCGACGCGTTCGCCAGCGGCATGCAGGGTCTCGGGCAGCTCGAGCCGGCCATCAACGAGCTGCGGGGCAGCCTGTCGTCGCTACGCTCGATCACGCGGCGCATCGAAGACAACCCGACCCGTTTCCTGCTCGGACGCGATTCGCTTGAGGAGTTCGAACCATGATTGCCCTGGCCCGCCTCCGGTCCCTCGGCCTGCTGGTCGGCATTGCCTGGCTGTCGGCCTGCACTGTCATACCCGAAACCGAACCTGTCACCGTCTATCAACTGCCCGCCCCTGCCGTCAGCCGGGTCGAAGGCCAGCCGGCCCCGGTTTCGCTGCGCATCAATACACCCCATGCCGGTATCGCCGTGAGCGGGCCGCGCATCCTGGTCAACCCGGAAGGCGATCAGATAAGCGCATACAAGGGGGTGCGGTGGTCTGACCCGGCACCGGCGATGCTACGCGAACACCTGACCCGCGCTTTCAGCCTCAGCGGCGCGATGCAACAGGTCAGCAACGACGATCATGCGCTGCATGCGGACTATTTGCTGAGTTCGGATCTGCGTCGCTTCCAGGTCAGCTACATCGACGGGCCGACGCGTGCGATCGTCGAACTCGATGCCCGGCTGGTCGATCCCAACAACCGGCGCATGCTGGCCAACCGGACCTTCCTGATAGAAGAGGCACTCGAAGACACCGAGGTGCCCGCCGTGGTGCAGGCGTTCGGGCGTGCCACCTCACGGCTGGAAGCCGAACTCATCCCCTGGGCCCGCCAGCAGCTGCTCGAAGCATCCGAAACACCATAAGAAAACCCGCCGACAGGCGGGTTTTCTGGCTTCACGACCGGGTGAGCATCATTCCCACTCGATCATCAACAGGCCATCTAAGGCCGCATGGTCAAAGGGGTTGGTAGTAATTGATATGGAGTCTTACCGTCGCTTCTACCGTCAACTGCGCAGAGCTTTTGCTGACGCGGGAGATGGGGCGATTTGCGGGGCGACGACTCTTGCGACACCATCATCAATCACGGTCAAGGATACAAGAAGCCGACGCGCCTTACCTCCTCCATACGAACAATCGGTTCTCCTACGCTCGCCTTAAAAGCTCTTCGATTGCGGTGGCCACCGTGTTCAAGGCAGTGGTGACACCATCCATGACAAAATCTAGAGCTCGTCCATAGCCCGCATTGACGTTCGCCGTGTCGAAGCCAAGCCGCTGCAAGGTCGTCAAGCATTGCTCCATGGTCTCATGCGCATCGGCAATTCTGAGGTCATTATTTAAGAACAGGGGCGCCATGGCGTCACTGCTGTCCCTCCAGCCCTCAGGCTCAGTGCTTGAAGAATAGGCATCACTTGCCTCCTCATGAGCATTCAGGCTTTGAATAACATTCAGAAGTGCCTGCAGCAGCTTTAGGCTTCCGAGTTCCTTGACAGTTGCTCTCGGGCATCCGGCGCGCTCCAACAACGATTTGATGAAGCCGTTTGGAATGCGCTGCCACACCTCATGCAAGCTTTTGCAACGAGCGAGGAACAACTGTTGTGTCATGTCCAATGGCGCGACCTGGGCTAACCGACTGAGCAGCGGATAAGCCAACCAACCATTGGCCGCCACCTCTGCACGATCGAAACCGGTCAGTTCTACTGCCGACTTGTTCAGACCCACGGTTGCACCGAGTGCTGAAAGAGCGTCACCCAGTCGGAGAAGCACATCGAGCAACCGCTGTACCTTGATGACCACATGCTCTTCATTCAGATCCATATGCGCCAAGTCGGACGGATCAACCGCGAATGATCGGGCATGCACGATTTCGCGATCCGGCTTCGCCTTATACAGTTCACGCATAGGTACTTTGATCAGGTTTCTCCCGATCCGCCGACACTCAGTAAAACTCCACTGTCCTCTGTATGACGGGCTGCAGTGCCACTGCCCCCAAACATGAACCGGCGTCGAGTCATAGAAGGCGCTCTGTTCGTACTTCTGCAGGAACCGGTCATCGAGATAGACCGGATCATGTCCTACCAGGGCATCAGCACGCGCGTGGGTCATTGGCCGAGCGTCACCGGGCCAGAGAATGCCATCGGCAGTTTGCTCCGGGCAGAGCTCCGGCATCACTGCTTCGACCGAAGCCCATAGCTGCAGGAGAAGCCCCCCCTTATGTTCACGGATGTCCAGCTCATACCAGGCAACACCCTCGGCAGGCTTGAGAACCACATGAGACTTTCCATCCATGATCGCGCGGACTTCTTGGACATCTGGTAGCTGGGCAGAATAATAAAAGACTCGTATACCCCGTGCGCCACGTAGCCAGAGGTAACGACGAAGATACTCATTTGACATGCGCCAACTGACGGTTCTTTTCAAGCTCCAGTGGTAGTCGCTTGAGACCTCGCCTTCAGCTACGCCAAATTCTGGAAGGCCCAAATCGTCATAAACCAGACGCTGTTGGTCATTTCCGACACAACGGGGGGTCAACCCCAGAGACATCCATACCTTCTCAGCCAGGTTGAAGGTGTAGAACGAGCCGTCCCCCCACGCAGCGACGACGTAGTCATAGCCTGATATTGAAGGAGAAAAATCGGCTGAATAGCCACGTACATGACCCGCAGGAACGGAGTACTCGACTACGCCACCTCCCGCTTCTGACAGAACCTCAATGGGGTCACTTTCAATTCCAGGAACGACAGCCATCAGCAGATGCAGATGCTCTGCTTGCTCTCCATGCGGATCGGACTCCTGCATGGAGGCAACCTCCACAAAATGACTTGCCGACAAACCGACAGGCTCCAGCAAGCCACGCAGCCTTGGAGGCAGGACGTGAGCCGGAATGGGAAATGCTGCTAAGTAGTCGATTGGCATGATTCTTCGGTGTAACAGTGCTATGTAGAAACGCCCGAGAAACCATTTGAAAAGTCAGGAAACGGGGTCGCTGACTAACTTGGCATATAGCAAGACGTTCAGCCGGGCTCAGATCCCCCAATATATCCGAACGGTCTTCTCCTGAGACTCTTAAAACTCAATGCTCTTTCTTGAACCCCCGGTCCCCAGCCATGAACGCCTCCAGCATATGCGGGATCAATGTCGCTGCATCGACCAACTCGCCATAGGTCTGTGCATGCACTTCGGCATAGCGATCAAGGTCAGCCTTCAGGCTGGCCGGGCACGTGAAGGTCAGCTTGACGCTCTCGGTCTTGGGCAGCGGCCCAAGGCGCAATTTGCGTGTCGTGCTCATCGTGAAGCGCCTCGGTTGAAGAACAGCGGTTGGTATGGCCGGAGTACTAGATCCCGGTTGACGATGATGCGCACAGGCAGGCCTGGGCGCTCGGTCAAGGTGGGCTGGATATTCATGTTGCGCCGGGTCATCTCCTGGCCAACCTGGTTCACGCTGTCCTGTAGACCGTCACGGCCTGCGATGATGATGCGATCGCCATCCTGGCGGTTCTCGGGCGCGGCCAGCTCGGCGCCGATGCCCAGCAGCGTCGTCAACGCGGCACCGGCGAAAACGCGATCCCAGTGCCAATCGACACCATCTTCCAGACCGGCATAGCCGGCCGGATCGGTGCCCGCGAGGTTGTCGAGCTTCAGCGAAGACGTGTCCGGCAGGATGATTCGGTTCCACACCACCTGCACGCGGCTTTGCCCGTAGCTCACCTGGCTGTTGTACTTGCCCAGGATGCGCGATCCCTGCGGGATCAGCAGGAACTTGCCCGTCGCCGTGTCGTAGACCGGCTCCGTCACCGTGCCGATCACGTCACCCGGAAGAT
>CAYZFU010000180.1:1764-7020 GCA_964477725.1 uncultured Halopseudomonas sp. | reverse complement strand
CAAGGTTGTTTGGCCGACCCGTCAAGAAACTACCCAGACGACGCTGATCGTTGTTGCAGTGGTGCTGATCATGGCCCTGATTCTCTGGGGGCTCGACACGCTGCTGGGTTGGATCATATCTCAATTCATTGGTTAAGGGTGATCCGTGTCTAAGCGTTGGTACGTCGTGCATGCTTATTCGGGTTTTGAAAAGCATGTCATGCGCTCCTTGCAGGAGCGTGTCAAGCTGGCCGGAATGGAAGATCAGTTCGGCGAAATCCTTGTGCCCACCGAAGAAGTGGTGGAGATGCGCAACGGTCAGAAGCGCAAAAGCGAGCGCAAGTTCTTTCCCGGGTATGTTCTCGTTCAGATGGAGATGAACGAAGGGACCTGGCACCTGGTTAAAGACACCAGCCGGGTCTTGGGGTTTATCGGCGGAACTGCAGACAAGCCTGCCCCGATCACTGATCGCGAGGCCGAGGCTATTCTGCGCCGGGTATCAGAAGGTACCGACAAGCCTAAACCCAAGACTCTGTTTGAGCCGGGTGAGGTGGTTCGCGTTACTGATGGTCCGTTCGCCGACTTCAATGGTGTCGTCGAAGAAGTTAACTATGAGAAGAGCCGTGTTCAGGTGGCTGTTCTCATCTTTGGTCGCCCCACGCCTGTGGAGCTGGAATTCAGCCAGGTCGAAAAGGGCTGAGTTTCGTTGTCCCCTGAACCCTGCAATGCCTCAGGCAGTGCGGGGTTTTGTTGTCACTGGGGAAATTCGCTAAACCGGGGAGCCGAAAGGCGCTAGCACCCTCTGGAGAAAAAACATGGCAAAGAAGATTCAGGCTTATATCAAGCTGCAGGTCAAGGCCGGTCAGGCCAATCCGAGTCCGCCGGTTGGTCCGGCTCTGGGTCAGCATGGCGTGAACATCATGGAGTTTTGCAAGGCATTCAATGCCAAGACTCAGGGCATGGAGCCCGGTCTGCCGACTCCCGTGATCATCACCGTTTACAGTGATCGCAGCTTCACTTTCGAAACCAAGAGCACGCCCGCTTCCGTGCTGCTGATGAAGGCCGCTGGCCTGAAGGGCGGCTCGCCGCGCCCCAACAGCCAGAAAGTCGGAACCGTTACCCGTGAGCAGCTGGAAGAGATCGCCCGTACCAAGCAGGCTGATTTGACCGCTGCCGACATGGAAGCAGCCGTTCGTACCATCGCTGGCTCTGCTCGCAGCATGGGTCTCAACGTGGAGGGTGTGTAAATGGCCAAGCTGACAAAGCGCCAGAAGGCAATCGCTGACAAGGTGCAGACCAACAAGGTGTACGGCTTCGAAGAAGCAGCTTCTTTGCTGGCTGAAGTATCGAACGTCAAATTTACCGAGTCGTTCGACGTTGCTGTCAACCTGGGCGTTGATCCGCGTAAATCCGACCAGGTGGTCCGTGGCGCTACCCTGTTGCCGCATGGTACCGGCAAGACTGTTCGCGTCGCCGTGTTCACTCAGGGCGCCAACGCCGAGGCCGCTCTGGCCGCCGGTGCGGACAAGGTCGGTATGGACGATCTCGCTGCTGAAATGAAGGCGGGTGATCTGAACTATGACGTGGTTATCGCTTCGCCGGATGCGATGCGCGTCGTCGGTCAACTTGGTCAGCTGCTCGGTCCTCGCGGACTGATGCCGAACCCGAAGGTCGGCACGGTATCGGCCGACGTCGGTACTGCGGTGAAGAATGCCAAGGCTGGTCAGGTTCGCTACCGTACCGACAAGAACGGCATCATCCATTGCTCCGTGGGCAAGGTCGGCTTCGATGCGGTCAAGCTCAAGGAAAACGTCGAAGCGCTGTTGGCTGACCTGAAAAAGGCCAAGCCTTCCACGTCAAAGGGCGTGTATCTGAAGCGTGTCACCCTGAGCACCACCATGGGTCCGGGCGTACAGATCGATCAGGCCTCGCTGAACGCGTAATGAATACGGCGCGCTCCCTGAGCGCGCCAACCTAATTGGGGTCCCTGCGATGGGGGGGCTATCCAAGACCGTAGGCGGCGCAAGCCTCAAACCGGAGCACGACTCCAAGCCTACGCAGATGGTGCTCCCGATTCGGCGCAGGCTGGATCAGACACCAAAACACGTCATCCGTGAGGGTGACCAATGGTAAATCCAGGAGTGAAACCCGTGGCAATTAAGCTCGAAGACAAGAAGGCCATCGTCGCTGAAGTCAACGAAGCTGCCCAAGGTGCGCTGTCTGCCGTTGTGGCTGATGCCCGCGGCGTGAGCGTTGCTGCCATGACTGGTCTGCGCAAAGATGCGCGTGAAGCCGGTGTTTACGTTCGTGTAGTTCGTAACACGCTCATGCGTCGCGCCGTGGAAGGCACTCAATACGAGTGTCTGAACGACGTCTTTGTCGGTCCGACTCTGATCGCGTTTTCCAAAGAGCATCCGGGCGCTGCCGCTCGCTTGTTCAAGGATTTCTCGAAGGGTCAGGACAAGTTCCAGATCAAGGCCGCAGCCTTTGAAGGCAACTTCATTGCAGCTGAACAGATCGACATGCTGGCTTCCCTGCCGACCTACGACGAGGCCATCAGTCAGCTGATGAGCGTCATCCAGGGCGCCACCAGCAAGTTCGTTCGTACCTTGGCCGCTGTTCGCGATCAGAAGGAAGCCGAAGCCGCCTGATGCGGTCAAGCTTGCTTTCGCTATTAATTTTTGACGGCCCGAAGTCGTCCCCCAATACAGGAATATAGAGTCATGGCTCTTACCAACGAAGATATCATCAACGCCGTTTCCGAAATGTCCGTCATGCAGGTTGTCGAGCTGATCAAGGCAATGGAAGAGAAGTTTGGCGTCTCTGCCGCTGCTGCTGTCGCTGCCGGTCCGGCTGCTGCCGCTGCTGCTGTAGAAGAGCAGACTGAATTCAATGTCATTCTGCAGGAAGCTGGCGAGAAGAAAGTTAACGTGATCAAGGCGGTTCGCGAGCTGACCGGTCTGGGCCTGAAAGAAGCCAAGGCACTGGTTGATGGCGCTCCGGGCACCATCAAGGAAGGCGTCTCCAAGGACGAAGCTGAAGCCGCGAAGAAGTCGCTGGAAGAAGCAGGCGCCAAGGTCGAGCTCAAGTAAGCTCGCGCGACCTTGCGTCGACAATCTGATTGTATCGGTCAGATTGATGGCTGGTGGCCCGTGTGCCACCGGCCTTTTTCCGTTGTAAGCCGGCGTTGAACGGCTTGCCGGAACCGCTCCACAAGAGTGAGCAAGACTTAGGGCTTGCACGCATTTTCGGGCTTACCCGTCAGGGTGAGTCACTCAAGCAGGTGACCAAGCTGGGGAACGCTGATGGCTTACTCATACACTGAGAAAAAACGTATCCGCAAGGACTTTGGCAAACTGCCGCATGTGATGGATGTGCCCTACCTACTGGCTATTCAGCTGGATTCCTACCGGGAATTTCTGCAAGCCGGCGTGGACAAGGATCATGTTCGTGATATCGGTCTGCACGCGGCCTTCAAATCTGTTTTCCCCATTATCAGCTATTCCGGTAATGCGGCGCTCGAATATGTCGGTTACCGGTTGGGTGAGCCGGCTTTCGATGTCAAGGAATGTGTTCTTCGTGGCGTGACCTTCGCGGTTCCGCTGCGGGTAAAAGTGCGCCTGATCATTTTCGACCGCGAATCGTCGAACAAAGCGATCAATCCCCCTCATGACTGAAAACGGTACCTTTGTCATCAACGGTACCGAGCGCGTCATTGTTTCCCAGCTGCACCGCAGCCCCGGCGTGTTCTTCGACCACGATCGTGGCAAGACGCACAGCTCTGGCAAGCTGCTGTACTCCGCTCGCGTGATTCCTTACCGCGGCTCGTGGCTCGATTTCGAATTCGACCCCAAGGACAGCGTCTTCGTCCGTATCGACCGTCGCCGCAAGTTGCCGGCGACCGTCCTGCTGCGCGCGCTGGGTTATCAGACCGAAGAAGTGCTGGATATCTTCTACGACACCAACAAGTTCGCCGTTAAAGGCGAAACGCTGGAGCTGGAACTGGTTCCGCAGCGCCTGCGCGGCGAAATTGCCACCTTCGACATCAAGGATGACAAGGGCAAGGTCATCGTCGAAAAAGGCCGCCGCGTGACCGCGCGTCACATCAATCAGCTCGAGAAGGCTGGTATCAACAGTCTCGAGGTGCCGTTCGAGTACGTCATCGGCCGTACCATTGCCAAGCCTGTCGTGCATCCGGCTACCGGCGAAATCCTGGTTGAGTGCAATGCCGAGATCACCCCAGACGTCGTGGCCAAGCTGATCAAGGCCCAGGTAAACAGTCTGGAAACGCTGTATACCAACGATATCGATTGCGGCCCGTTCATCTCCGACACGCTGCGTATCGACAATACCAGCAGCCAGCTGGATGCGCTGGTTGAGATCTACCGCATGATGCGCCCCGGCGAGCCGCCGACCAAGGACGCGGCGGAGACTCTTTTCGCCAACCTGTTCTTCAGCAGTGATCGCTACGACCTGTCCGCGGTCGGGCGCATGAAGTTCAACCGCCGCATCGGTCGCGAAGAGATCGAAGGTCCTGGCGTACTCAGCAAGGAAGACATCATCGACGTGCTCAAGACGCTCGTCGATATCCGTAATGGCAAAGGCGTGGTCGACGACATCGATCATCTGGGTAACCGTCGTGTCCGTTCGGTCGGTGAAATGGCCGAGAACCAGTTCCGTGTGGGTCTGGTCCGCGTCGAGCGTGCGGTCAAGGAACGCCTGTCGATGGCTGAAAGCGAAGGCTTGATGCCGCAGGACCTGATCAACGCCAAGCCGGTCGCCGCCGCCGTGAAGGAATTCTTCGGCTCCAGCCAGCTGTCGCAGTTCATGGACCAGAACAACCCGCTGTCTGAGATCACTCACAAGCGCCGCGTGTCGGCTCTCGGGCCGGGCGGTCTGACTCGTGAGCGTGCCGGTTTTGAAGTGCGTGACGTGCACCCGACCCATTACGGTCGCGTATGCCCGATTGAGACGCCGGAAGGCCCGAACATCGGCCTGATCAACTCGCTGGCCACCTACGCGCGCACCAATCAGTACGGCTTCCTGGAAAGCCCGTATCGCCGGGTCAAGGATGCGGTCGTCACCGACGACATCGTTTTCCTGTCTGCGATCGAAGAAGCGGACCACGTTATCGCCCAGGCGAGCGCCAAGGTAGAAGACGGTCGCCTGACTGACGACCTGGTTGCCGTCCGTCACATGAACGAATTCACCGTCAAGGCGCCGCAGGAAGTGACGCTGATGGACGTGTCGCCGCGCCAGGTAGTGTCGGTCGCCGCA
>CAYZFU010000180.1:0-1754 GCA_964477725.1 uncultured Halopseudomonas sp. | reverse complement strand
CCGTTCCTCGAGCATGACGATGCCAACCGCGCACTCATGGGTTCGAACATGCAGCGCCAGGCCGTTCCGACCCTGCGTGCAGAGAAGCCATTGGTTGGTACCGGCATGGAGCGTAACGTTGCTCGCGACTCCGGCGTGTGCGTCATCGCCCGCCGCGGCGGTGTGATCGACTCGGTCGATGCCAGCCGTATCGTGGTTCGTGTCGCGGATGATGAAGTTGAAGCCGGTGAGGCTGGCGTGGATATCTACGCGCTGACCAAGTACACCCGTTCCAACCAGAACACCTGCATCAACCAGCGTCCGCTGGTGAAGAAGGGTGACGTGGTTCAGCGCAAGGACATCCTCGCTGACGGTTCTTCCGTCGACATGGGTGAGTTGGCGCTTGGACAGAACATGCGCGTAGCGTTCATGCCCTGGAATGGCTACAACTTCGAAGACTCCATTCTGGTCTCCGAGCGCGTCGTTCAGGAAGACCGCTTCACCACTATTCACATCCAGGAGCTGACTTGCGTATCTCGCGACACCAAGCTGGGGCCAGAGGAAATCACCTCTGACATTCCCAACGTTGGCGAAGCCGCACTGGGCAAGCTGGATGAGGCCGGTATCGTTTATGTCGGCGCCGAAGTTGGCCCGGGGGACATTCTGGTAGGCAAGGTCACGCCCAAGGGCGAAACCCAGCTGACCCCGGAAGAGAAGCTGCTGCGCGCGATCTTCGGTGAGAAGGCGTCCGACGTTAAGGATACCTCCCTGCGTGTACCGACAGGCACCAAGGGTACCGTCATCGATGTTCAGGTCTTCATTCGTGATGGTGTCGAGCGCGACTCGCGCGCCCTGGCGATCGAGAAAGAGCAGCTCGATGAAATCCGCAAGGATCTTCAGGAAGAGTTCCGAATCGTCGAGACTGCGACCTTCGAGCGTCTCAGCGCTTCGCTGGTTGGTCAGAGCGTCGAAGGTGGTGCAGGCCTGAAGAAAGGGACCGTGCTCACCGAAGAAATCCTCGCAGGTATCGAGCGAGGCCAGTGGTTCAAGCTGCGCATGACCGAAGACAGCCACAACGAGCAGTTGGAAATGGCCCAGGCCTATCTGACCGACCGTCGCAAGCTGCTCGACGACAAGTTCGAAGACAAAAAGCGCAAGCTTCAGCAGGGCGATGACCTGGCGCCGGGCGTTCTGAAGATCGTCAAGGTGTATTTGGCGATCAAACGTCGCATTCAGCCGGGTGACAAGATGGCCGGCCGTCACGGTAACAAGGGTGTCATCTCGGTCATCATGCCGATCGAAGACATGCCACACGACGAGAACGGCACGCCGGTCGACATCGTGCTCAACCCGCTGGGCGTACCGTCGCGTATGAACGTCGGTCAGATTCTCGAAACGCACCTGGGCCTTGCGGCCAAAGGGCTGGGCGAGAAGATCAATCGCATGCTCGAAGAGCAGCGCAAGATCGCCGACCTGCGCAAGTTCCTCGGCGAGGTGTACAACATGGGCGGCCGTATGGAAGATCTGGATTCGCTCAGCGACGCCGAGATTATCGAGCTGGCTGGCAACTTGCGGGGCGGTGTTCCGATGGCTACCGCCGTGTTCGACGGTGCTCAGGAGCATGAGATCAAGCACATGCTGCGTCTGGCGGACCTGCCGGATAGCGGACAGATGAAGCTGTATGACGGTCGTACCGGCAACACCTTCGACCGTCCGGTCACGGTTGGCTACATCTACATGCTGAAGCTGAACCACCTGGTCGACGACAAGATGCA
>CAYZFU010000179.1:0-7042 GCA_964477725.1 uncultured Halopseudomonas sp. | reverse complement strand
CCCGAGCCCAAATCCAAGCCCAAACCGGAACCGGTCCCTGAGGCGAAGCCAGTCCCTGCTCCCGCCCCGGAAGTACGCGCGGTCGAAAAAGCCGAACCCGCCGCGCAAGACGTGAAGGTAGCCAGGCAGGAGCCCACGGTGGATCCGGCCCCTGTCGAGCCGGAACCAACCGAGCAGGCCGAGCCGAAGGTCGAAGCGCGCACAGAGACGGCGACAGACGACCCCTGGGAAGCGGCCCAGAAGCGCGTCGCTGCGGCCAACCGAGCCACCGGGCGGTCGGCCGATCGCCATGCAGGGGGCCGCAAGAGTAATGCGAAGAACTACTTCAGCGACCTGCAACGTTGGCTGAACGAACACAAGGAATACCCGCCGCACCTGAAGAAGGAAAAAATTCAGGGCACCGTGACCCTGCAATTTTCCATCGACCGAAGCGGAAACGTATTGAGCGCCTCCATCAAGAAGAGTTCGGGCAATCCCGAACTGGATCGGGCGGCGCTCGACATGCTGGCCAAAGCTGAGCCATTGCCACCGATTCCCGTTTCAATGAACAAGGACCGGATCAGCATCGCCATACCCGTTGAGTACTCACTCATCACCCGATAGACGTTTGATAAAGGACCAGAACAGAATGTCTGCGAACCAAGTGAAAACCCTGCGCCCTCTGAGCTTGCGCCACCCGGTCAAGCCTGCTTTTGGTGCCCATAGCGCTCTTGCGTTGAGTATCTCCGCCGCCCTGTGCAGCCCGCTGGCGATGGCACAGGAAGAAGAGACCTTCGAGCTCGATACCCTGCAGATCGAAGAGCGCACCATCGACACCAACCCCTATGCGGAACCCGGTGCGCCGTACAAGGCGAAGTATTCCGGTGACAAGCGCAAGGTCAAACCGCTGGCCGAAACCCCGCAGACCATCACTGTACTGACCCAGACTCAGATCAAGGATTCGGGCAAGGACGACTTGAAGGAAATCCTGGCTGCCCAGCCTGGCCTGACCCTGGGTACCGGTGAAAACGGCAACGCCTTCGGCGATCGCTACATCATTCGTGGTCACGAAGCACGCAGCGACGTATTCGTCGACGGTCTGCGCGACCCGGGCATGACGACTCGCGAAAGCTTCGCTCTGGAGCAGGTAGAAATCACCAAGGGCCCGAGCTCGACATTTGCAGGTCGCGGTTCGACTGGTGGCGCCGTCAATGGTGTGACCAAGCAGGCCAGCACCGAGTACGGTTTCAACAAGGTCGAGGGTGGCCTGGGCACCGATGACTATCGCCGTGCCACGCTGGACAGCAACGTCGTTCTGACCGACGACATCGCCATTCGCCTCAACCTGCTGCACGCTTACGAAGAGGTTCCGGACCGTGAACCTGCAGACAGAGAGCGTAACGGTGTTGCCCTCGCAGCCGCTTGGCAGGCGACGGAAAAGTTGGATTTCAAAGCTGATTACTACTACTTAGACGCGCAGGACAAGCCCGATTTGGGTTCGTACGTTGACCAGAATAATAAAGTCAACGACAGCATCCCCGTCTACATCCAGCCAGGCGATCACCTTGAATCAGAGGTGAATACTTTTACTTTCAGAGCGGGTTACGATTTCAATGACGGCCTCCGCGTTGAAAACGCCACGAGATATGGCACAACAGAAAATAGTTATTTGACGACCGGGGCAAATGGAACGGTCCGTCAAGCAACTGACCCGCTCGCCCCAGGAGCGCGTACTATCGCACTAAGCCGGCATCAAGGCTGGCAAGAAGTTGACTACTTCGCCAACGTCACCAATCTGTTTTGGGATACGGAATTAGCAGGCAAGCAAAATCAGTTCGTAATATCTGCAGAATACAGCGAAGACAGAGTCAAGAACGGTAGAAGGGTGCCCTCCGCCGCTGGCGATTGTGTCGTCAGTCGGCGCGGCACGCCGGTCGCTGCTACTTGCATCATTGATGGGAATGGGAATGTTGTTCCTAACATCAATGAACTCCTGGCCCCTGAGCCAAAGCCAAATCAGGTTTCCGACTACGAGTTGGAGACGCTCTCTTTGTCATTGATGGATACCGTTGATCTCTCTGACAGCTGGATCTTGGCCGCCGGCTTACGGGCCGATCATTTTGATTATCGCAATGATGTCACCGACAACAACCAAGCCGTAACCCGTTACGCATATTCGGACACTCTTTGGAATGGTCACGTTGGCCTTACTTATAAGATCAACGAACACGGTAACGTATACGTCACATACAGCACGTCCGCTACGGTTAACGGAGGGGAGTCTGACGTCGGAGGCAACTGTGCGTATAAGGGGATTTGCGGTGACGCCAGCATCATTGGCGAAAGCAAGCCTGAAAAAGCGGAAAACTGGGAAATCGGCACCAAGTGGAACGTCATGGACGAGAAGCTGCTCCTGACCGCGGCCGCGTTCCACATTACCAAGGATGACGTGATGGAAGGTGCCGACTACGAGACCACAGGCACGCTGAACACCGGCAAAAACCGTGTTCACGGGGTGGAAGTCAGCGCAGCCGGCAACATCACCGACAAGCTGAGCACCGTATTTGGCGCGACCGTGATGAACGCGAAGATTCTGGAGAGCTTCAATGAGGCCAATGAGGGCGGGACGCTGGCTCAGTTTGCAGACAAGAGCATGTACCTCCAGCTGCGCTATCAGTTGACACCTGCCCTGGCAATCGGCACGGCAGGAACCTATCGCAGCGAAGTCTACTCTGGCCAGCCCGATGCGGCTGCGGGTGATCGCTACGTGCCCTCGTATACCGTGTATGACGCGTTCGCCAATTACGATTTCACCAAGAACCTTTCAGCGCGTCTGAACGTCAATAACTTCACTAACGAGGATTACTACCTTGCCTCGTACCGCAGCGGCGCCTTCGCCTACATCGGCGACCGTCGCAACGCCCGGGTGACCCTGGCCTACGAATTCTGATTCGTGCCAGGCAGGCACCGGTGATATCGTCACCGGTGCCCGCTGGGTTTACGCCAGGAATCATCATGACCGTGCTTCCCCCGCTGGATCGCATTCCAGCCAATATTCTTTCCGCTGCCGATTACGAAATACGGGCAGCGGACCATCTTACACCGCCGACCATGGCCTGGCTGGCCGGTGGCAGCGGTACTGAACAAACCCTGCGCGCGAATCGAGACGCCTTTGAGGACGTGCGAATCCAGCCTCGCCTGCTCAACGATTTCAGCACAGCCAACACGCGGCTCGACCTCTGCGGCACCTCGCTCGAACATCCGCTCCTGCTCGCTCCGCTTGGACATCAGCGGCTGTTGCATCCCGAAGCGGAAAGCGCGTCGGCGCGAGCGGCTGCCGCGACAGGCTGCGGCTTCGTTACCAGCACACTCAGCTCGCTGAGCCTCGAAGAAATCGCTGAAGCCACGGCCGCACCGAAGTGGTTTCAGCTCTACTTCCAGCCGCGTCGCAGCGACACGCTTGCCCTGCTCCGCCGAGCCGAAGCCGCCGGTTATCAGGCCATAGTCGTCACACTCGACACGCCCGTGCAACCCCTGAGTCGTCGGGCACAGCTCGCCGGCTTTCGCTTTCCTGATGATCAGCCGCCAGCCAACCTTCGCGGATTTTCACCGCCCGGCCAGGTCGCGCTCGAACCCGGGCAAAGCATCGTGCTGCACGGGATGATGTCGGAAGCTCCTCGTTGGGACGATCTTGGCTGGCTGCTGGAACACAGTCGGCTGCCGGTGATTGCCAAGGGCGTGTTGCATCCTGCCGACGGCCTGAAGATGCGTGAGCTTGGGGTCGCCGGGGTGATCGTATCCAACCATGGCGGCAGGGCGTTGGACGGTTCCGCGTCGACCCTGGCGGCTCTGCCCCGGCTCCGCGCAGCGCTCGGCCCTGCCTATCCGTTACTGCTGGATGGCGGCATCCGCAGCGGAACCGATGTTTTCAAAGCGTTAGCCTGCGGTGCCGATGCCGTGCTGGTAGGACGATTACAGGGCTATGCGCTGGCCGTCGCCGGAGCGCTTGGCGTCGCTCATATGCTCAAACTGCTGCGAGATGAGCTGGAATTGTGCATGGCTCTGGCCGGCACCCCTACCCTTGCCGACATCACCTCCGACTGTCTTACTGGAGAAGTACGATGCTGATTACCATCGACGGTGTTTTGAACAAGGACGAGGTGCGGCAATTCCGCACGCATCTTGATCAAGGCGAATGGCAGAACGGTAACAAGACCGCCGGCTCGCTGGCTTCGGGTGTGAAACAGAATCAGCAACTGGACGAGAACGCGAACGTCGCGATTGAGCTTGGCAATCAAATTCTTCGGCGACTGGGTAGCCACCCGCTGTTCATCTCTGCAGCCTTGCCGGAGAAAATCTACCCACCTAAGTTCAATCGATACAGCGATGGCGGACACTACGGTGCCCACGTCGACGGTGCTGTGATGCCGCTACCCGGTGTACACGGCACCCTGCGCAGCGACCTGTCTGCCACATTGTTTCTCTGCGAGCCCGACGAATACGACGGTGGCGAGCTGACCATCGAGACTGCCTTCGGCGCGCAGCAGGTCAAGCTCGAAGCGGGCGACATGGTGCTTTACCCTTCATCCAGCTTGCATCGGGTAGAGCCGGTCACTCGCGGCGCCCGGGTATGTTCGTTCTTCTGGATTCAGAGCATGGTGCGCGACGAGGGTAAGCGGACGCTGTTGTTCGATCTGGATCAGTCAATCCAGTCGCTTACCCCGAGGCAGCCCAAGGGTGACGGCGATATCCTGCAATTGACGGGCGTGTATCACAACCTGCTGAGGCGTTGGGCCGAAGTCTGAGCGGCATGGTGTAGGACGGCCTTCGGTCGCGATAGGAAGCGAATCCTGCTTCGCGCCTAGGTGCGCTCCCACATCAGAACGCGCAATCCGTAGGAGCGGGCATGACCGCGAAGGGTTTCGCTGGCCAACGGCTACTTGGCGAGAAACTTCATCCCGTCTTCCAGACCTTGCAGGGTAAGGGGATACATCCGGTCTTCCACTAAATCACGAATGATTCGCGTGGACGTGGTGTAGTCCCAAGTGTCCCGCGGGTAGGGATTGATCCAGATCAGCTTCTTGTATTTTTCCATGAAGCGCTGGATCCACACATGTCCGGCCTCTTCGTTCCAATGTTCAACGCTGCCACCGGGCTGGGTGATCTCGTACGGCGCCATCGCCGCATCACCGACGAAGACAACTTTGTAGTCCGGACCGTACTTGTGCAGCAGGTCGATGGTCGGTGTTCGCTCGGCCGTCCGGCGCAGATTGTTCTTCCACACCGACTCGTAAACGCAGTTATGGAAGTAGAAATACTCGAGATGCTTGAACTCGGTCCGGCACGCCGAGAACAGCTCTTCGCACACCTTGATGTGCGCATCCATCGAGCCTCCGATATCAAACAGCAGCAGCAGCTTCACCGCGTTGCGGCGCTCCGGGCGCATCTGGATATTCAACAGGCCAGCGTCGCGGGCGGTGTGATCGATGGTGCCGTCGATATCCAGTTCATCCGGCGCACCCTGGCGGGCAAACTTGCGCAAGCGGCGTAGTGCGACCTTGATGTTGCGCGTTCCGAGTTCTACCGAATCGTCGAGATTCTTGTACTCGCGCTGATCCCAGACCTTGGCCGCCCTGCCCTGACGCTTGCCGGCGTCACCAACGCGAATGCCCTCGGGGTTGTAGCCACCCGAACCAAACGGGCTGGTGCCGCCAGTGCCGATCCACTTGTTGCCGCCGGCATGCTTTTCCCTCTGCTCTTCGAGGCGCTTCTTGAATTCCTCGATGAGCTTGTCGAGGCCGCCAAGCGACTGGATCTTGGCCTTCTCCTCGTCGGTGAGCATCTTTTCGAATTCCTTGCGCAACCAGTCCTCGGGGATCATCGCCTCGATCAACTGGTTCAGATCCTGCAGTCCGTTGAAATAGGCACCGAAGGCACGATCGAATTTATCGAAGTGGCGCTCGTCCTTGACCATGATCGTACGCGCCAGATAGTAGAACTCGTCCATGTCCGCGAACACCACGTGGTGCTTTAGCGCATTGATCAGATCCAGCAGCTCGCGGACCGAAACCGGCACCTTGGCGGCGCGCATTTCATTAAACAGGCCAAGCAGCATTACAGAACCTCTGAGCGCGCGGGACAGCGCGCGAATAGTGTTTCAATGTACGATCAGGCGTCTTCGCCGTGCTGAGGAAGACCGTCGCGAATTTCATACCAGTCGGCCTTCGACGCGACGAATATGTGCGATTGCGGAGGTACCGCGAGTGTCGAGTCGAGCGTTCCTGCGGCAATGGCCACCTCATGTTCGCGGTTGTCTACGAACTGCAGATTGGCACCACAATGCTTGCAGAAAGTACGCGTGACATGTTCTGACGAGTGATATACGCCCAGTTCGTCCTTGCCTTCGGTGAAATGGAACCTGTCCAGAGGCACGCTCGCAAAGGTAGCGAAGGCGGCACCGTGTGCCTTACGGCACATGCTGCAATGGCAGTGGGTCAGACTCGGGATTGGCGCATCGATGCGATACTTCACTGTGCCACACAGGCAGCTACCGGTATGCATGTTGTCCTCCTTTATCGCAGGGAAGCCCACTCGCCATCGAGCGGACCGGGTCAGCGGTTCTGACGACGCGTCATGAATGCAAGGCGCTCCAGCAGCTGGACGTCCTGCTCGTTTTTCAGCAGTGCGCCGTAAAGCGGCGGGATTGCCTTGGTCGGATCGCGTTCACGCAACGCCGTCTCCGGAATCTGGTCTGCCATTAGCAGCTTCAACCAATCGACAAGCTCGGACGTCGATGGCTTCTTCTTGAGACCCGGCACCTTGCGCACGTCAAAGAACACGTCCATCGCTTCGGCTACCAGATCCTTGCTTATGTCCGGAAAGTGCACGTTGACAATCTTCTGCATGGTTTCGCGGTCAGGGAACGCAATGTAGTGGAAAAAGCAGCGACGCAGGAAGGCGTCTGGCAGCTCTTTCTCGTTGTTCGAGGTAATGATGATGATCGGCCGCTGCTTGGCCTTGATCGTTTCGTTGGTCTCGTAGACGTAGAACTCCATCTTGTCGA
>CAYZFU010000178.1:5035-7043 GCA_964477725.1 uncultured Halopseudomonas sp. | reverse complement strand
TCTGGCCGGTATTGTACGGGCCGGCCGATGCTCCGTACAGTGGGCCTGAAGTGGCCGGCGACCAGCTGGCAGGCATAAAAAAACCCGGCCTGAACCGGGTTTTCTCTGTTTCTGCTATCTGGGGATTACAGCAGATCCCAGGAGTAGGAAACGATCAGGCGGTTCTCGTCGACGTCGCCGCCGCCGATGTTGGCGTCCTGACGGATGGTAGCGTTACGCCACAACACGTTCAGGCCTTCCAGTGCACCGGACTGGAACTCGTAGTTCAGGTGGCTGTTGCGCTCCCAGCGAGTATCGCGGGCGATGAATGGCCCTGTACCGGCTTCGGCCACTGTGTCGATATCGTACCCGCGAACGTAACGAGTCATGAAGCTCAGGCCGGGGATGCCGAGGCCTGCGAAATCATAATCGTAACGAGCCTGGTAGGACTTCTCGTCTTTCGCGTTGAAGTCACCGTACTGGATGGAGTTCGCCAGGAAGATGGCGCCATCGTCATATGCGAAGCCGTAGTCGCCGCTCATTTGCTGATAGGCTACGGTAAAGCCGTGATTGCCAGCGCCCAGCGTGAAAGCGATGGAACCAGCTTTGTTGCCATAATCGGTGTCGGTATCTGGCGTCTCGTCTGAAGTGTGGTAGTAAGACAGTTCCGTGCCCAGTGAGAACGTATCAGAAAGCTGATACGCATGGCTGATGCCTGCAAAGTGCCGTTTCCAGAGCTGGTCCGCGTCGGAGGTATACAGCGACAGGGCAAGCGCATCGTTGACGGTGTAATTACCGCCTAGATAGATAACTTCTTCGTCGTAGCCTTCTTCAGCGTAGCCGGGGAACACGCCGTCGTATTCGCTGCTACCGGCCATGTCGCCACGCTTGTTCATGCGACCGGCTTCAACGAACAGACCTTCGATCGATTCGTTGGCGATGCTGTAACCCTGATAGTGGTTCGGCAGCAGGCGGGCGTCATCGTAGGCGATAACCGGATTTTCCGGGAAGTGAACGCCGTAACGCAGCACGGTGTCGCCCAGCACGTTCGCCTTCACGGCGCCGCGGATTTCCGAATATTCGTTCGGAGTGGTACCGTCGGCGTCAACAGGCAGAATTCCGGTGTTATTGCGATTGCGACCGCTGTCGAGCTTCAGGCCGCCCATGGCGGTGATATCGAAACCCAAACCGATCGGACCCTGGCTATAGCCAGACTGGAAATCGAGTAGTAGGCCCGTAGCGGCCTCTCCACGCCGGCTCTCAAGCTCTTCGCCCTCATCATCGAAGCGGCGGTCACGAAAGTCTCGCCCAAAATACATTGTACGGCTGCTCAGCGTAGCCGTAGCGCCTTCGACAATGCCCTGGTTTTCGGTTTCGGTTTGCGCTACAGCTTGCGACGCGATCAGGCCATTGCCCATGGCAACCGCAAGCGCGATCGAACTCCATTTGACTGCGTTTTTCATTGTGTACTCCTTCATCAAAAAGCTTGAGGCTACTGTTATCGTTTACCGTCTGGTTTTTGTTATCGGCTGACATTAAAGCATCGGACGCGAATATACAAAAGCAATGACTTGGAAAACAGGCGTTTGTCGCATACTCCTCACAAGCTGTCGCATCCGTCACGCGTTTCGCTCTGCCTGTTCGACCGCAGCTATCTTAAGCATGTTTCATGTACCACCGGAACTATCCGGAAGACTATGTCCTTACTCGGAGTACTACAGATGTTCGAGCTTCATCCGCAACTGGCGCAGGACTGCGTAACGGTCGGTGACTTTCCACTATCGCGCTTGTTGTTGATGAACGATGCGCAATACCCATGGTTCATTCTGGTCCCGCGGCGGCGGGGCATTACCGAGATATTCGAGCTGAATCAGCAAGATCGGGACCAACTGCATGATGAAGTGCTTTCGCTGACACAGGCATTGAAAGATGGATTCGCCGCGGACAAGATGAATGTCGCCGCGCTGGGAAACATGGTGAGTCAGTTACATGTGCATGTTATTGCTCGGTACCGCGACGATCCGAGCTG
>CAYZFU010000178.1:2103-5025 GCA_964477725.1 uncultured Halopseudomonas sp. | reverse complement strand
GGCCTGCGCCAGTGTGGGGCAAGCTTCCTGCGGTGCCGTACGAAAACGGTGCGCTCCGGCAGCGGCTCGACAAGCTGAAGACAATTTTAGGTCAGGGCTTCAACTTTGCGGAGGCAGACTTATGAATGACGACTTCGAGCAACGCCTGGTTGAACTTGAGGCGCGATTAGCGTTTCAGGACGATACCATTCAGACGCTCAATGATATGGTCAGCCGACAGCAGCTGGAGCTGGACAAGGTCAACCGGGCCATGGAGTTGCTTGCCAGGCGGCAGGCCGATATTGCTGCTTCCATCCCGGTGGAGGGAGATGAAGCGCCGCCGCCGCATTACTAGGCGACGCTTGCGAGTAAATCCGGCGCGGGCATGACCCGCGCCGCTTGCTCAGGTCTCGAGCAGGCTACGCAGCATCCAGGCATTTTTTTCGTGCACCTGCATGCGCTGGGTTAACAGGTCGGCAGTCGGTTCGTCATTGGTGGCATCGCAAATCGGGAAGATGCTGCGTGCCGTCCGTACGCAGGCTTCCTGGCCTTCGACAAGCAGACGGATCATGTCGCGCGCTTCGGGAACGCCTTCGTCTTCCTTGATGCTGCTGAGTTCGACGAACTGCTTGTACGTGCCTGGAGCTGGAAAACCAAGCGTGCGAATCCGTTCGGCGATGTCGTCCACAGCGAGAGCGAGTTCCGTGTAGTGCGTCTCGAACATCACGTGCAGCGTCTGGAACATGGGACCTTTCACGTTCCAATGAAAATTGTGCGTCTTAAGATACAGGGTATAGGTGTCAGCCAGCAGGCGAGACAGCCCGTCAGCGATTTTCCCACGGTCTTCTTCGGTGATGCCGATATCGATCTTCATATTCACTCCTCTTGATCCGCTGGTTCTGGGTCATACGTCGATCAGTATAAGGATCGCCGGCCAAGCCTCAATGCTACGAAAAGACGCGGCCCCTCGCGTAGCCCGGCTTTTCCCGCGAAAGCGAAAATTCGGGTATATTATTGCGCTTTTATCCGAGCGCTAAGCAGCTCTCAGGCCGCTTCAGCGCCGAATCGTCGAACACAGGAACAGCACACCATGATGCGTACCCACTATTGCGGCCAGCTGAACGAATCGCTGGCGGATCAGGAAATCACTCTTTGCGGTTGGGTCCATCGCCGTCGCGACCATGGTGGCGTGATTTTCCTCGACATCCGCGATCGTGAAGGCCTTGCTCAGGTCGTGTTTGATCCGGACCGCGAAGAGACCTTTGCTCTTGCCGACCGGGTGCGCAGCGAATACGTGGTCAAGGTGCGCGGCAAGGTGCGCCCACGCCCCGCTGGTGCGGTCAACCCGAACATGGCATCGGGTGCCATCGAGGTGCTCGGTTATGAACTGGAAGTGCTGAACCAGGCGGAAACGCCGCCGTTCCCCTTGGATGAATATTCCGACGTAGGCGAAGAGACGCGCCTGCGCTACCGCTTCATCGACCTGCGTCGTCCGGAAATGGCCGCCAAGCTGAAGCTGCGCTCGCGTATCACCAGCAGCATCCGCCGTTATCTGGATGAAAACGGTTTCCTCGACGTCGAGACCCCGATTCTGACTCGCGCCACACCGGAAGGCGCTCGTGATTATCTGGTGCCCAGTCGCACGCATCCAGGCAGTTTTTTCGCCCTGCCGCAGTCGCCGCAGCTATTTAAACAGCTATTGATGGTTGCCGGCTTCGATCGCTACTACCAGATTGCCAAGTGTTTCCGCGACGAAGACCTGCGTGCCGACCGTCAGCCGGAATTCACCCAGATCGATATCGAGACCAGTTTCCTCGACGAGTCGGACATCATTGGCCTGACCGAGGGCATGATTCGCGGGCTGTTCAGGGAAGTGCTTGACCTGGAGCTCGGCGAATTCCCACACATGACCTTCGAAGAGGCCATGCGCCGCTTTGGCTCCGACAAGCCGGATCTTCGTATTCCGCTGGAGCTGGTCGACGTGGCCGATCAGTTGTCCGAAGTCGAGTTCAAGGTGTTCAGCGGTCCGGCAAAGGATCCGAAAGGCCGTGTCGCCGCGCTGCGTGTCCCAGGCGCCGCCAGCATGCCCCGCAGCCAGATTGACGACTACACCAGGTTCGTCGGCAATTACGGCGCCAAGGGCCTGGCCTACATCAAGGTCAACGAACGAGCCAAGGGCGTCGACGGTCTTCAGTCGCCGATCGTCAAATTCATCCCCGAGCAGAATCTGGAAATCATCCTGGATCGCGTCGGTGCTGTCGACGGCGATATCGTGTTCTTCGGGGCCGACAAGGCCAAGGTCGTCAGTGACGCTTTGGGCGCGTTGCGCATCCGTCTGGGTCATGATCTCAAGTTGCTGACCTGCGAATGGGCGCCGCTTTGGGTCGTTGATTTTCCGATGTTCGAGGAAAACGACGACGGTTCGCTTTCCGCCTTGCATCACCCTTTCACCGCACCGAAATGCTCGCCGGAAGAGCTCAAGGCCAGCCCGGCTACCGCGCTTTCACGTGCTTACGACATGGTGCTCAACGGCACCGAGCTCGGCGGTGGTTCGATCCGCATTCACCGCAAGGATATGCAGCAGGCGGTGTTCGACATCCTCGGTATCAGCGCCGAAGAGCAGCAGGAGAAGTTCGGCTTCCTGCTCGATGCGTTGAAGTACGGCGCACCGCCGCATGGTGGTCTGGCTTTCGGTCTGGATCGACTAGTGATGCTCATGACCGGTGCCAGCTCGATTCGCGAAGTGATCGCCTTCCCGAAAACCCAGAGCGCGGCGGACGTCATGACCCAGGCGCCGGGTGCGGTAGATAACAAGGCACTGCGCGAGCTGCACATTCGCCTGCGCGAGCAGCCGAAGGCGGAGTAATCCAAGGTTTTCGCAGCTTCGCCAGCACCAAGCTGACGCGCGCTGAGGCGTGCGGCTGCGAAGGACCGTCGGCGCCC
>CAYZFU010000178.1:0-2078 GCA_964477725.1 uncultured Halopseudomonas sp. | reverse complement strand
AGGACGGGCGCCGACGAGCCAGCAGGGATGTATTCACGGCGTGTCCGGCGCAATCGCACGACTCGCTGCGCTAAGCACTGAACTCGCAGCACGAAAGAAACCATCCGGGGAATCTCATGGCTGGTCATTCCAAATGGGCCAATATCAAGCATCGCAAGGCTGCGCAGGATGCCAAGCGTGGCAAGATTTTTACCAAGCTGATCCGCGAGCTGACCATCTCGGCACGCCTTGGCGGGCCGGTACCGGCGGATAATCCGCGGTTGCGTTCGGCGGTAGACAAGGCGCTGGGCGCCAACATGACGCGCGACACCATCGATCGGGCCATTGCCCGTGGTGCCGGCAGCAATGACGCCGACAACATGGAAGAGCTGACTTACGAGGGGTACGGCGCCGGCGGCGTAGCCATCCTGGTCGAGGCCATGACCGATAACCGCAATCGTACGGTTGGCGAGGTCCGCCATGCCTTCAACAAGTGCGGCGGGAACCTCGGGACAGATGGGTCGGTTGCGTATCTCTTCGCACGTCGCGGTCAGATCAGCTATCTGCCGGATGTGGACGAAGATGGCCTGATGGAGGCGGCTCTCGAAGCCGGCGCCGAGGATATCATCAGCAACGACGATGGCTCGGTTGATGTATACACTGCGTTCGAGGATTTTGGAGCGGTCAAGGATGCGCTTGATGCACGAGGCTTCGCTGCGCAATCGGCAGAAGTCTCGATGATACCGTCCACCTCCACGACACTTGATGTGGATACAGCAGAAAAGGTGATACGGCTGATCGACATGCTCGAAGACCTGGACGATGTGCAGAATGTCTACAGCAATGCGGAGATTTCCGACGAGGTCATGGACCAGTTGGGATAAACCGTTCGCAGCGGACGATGGGAGGCATTGCCTCCCATTTTCATTTCCGGCATCGTGTCGCCCAGATAGGCCCGCGCGTTTCCCACTGCTAGGACGTATAACAGATGGCACTGATACTCGGAGTGGACCCCGGTTCGCGTATAACCGGCTTCGGGATTGTGAAAGAGGAGGCCGGACAGTGCTGTTACGTCACCTCTGGTTGCATTCGGTTGGGAGATGGTCCGTTTCCCGAGCGACTGAAACGCATCTTCGAGTGCCTGACCGAGCTGATAGAGCACCATCGGCCTACCGTGCTGAGCATCGAGCAGGTATTCCTCGCACGTAACCCCGATTCGGCTCTCAAATTGGGGCAAGCCCGTGGTGCTGCGATAGTTGCCGCGGTCAACTGTGGACTGGAAGTGCGTGAATACACTGCCCGGCAGGTCAAGCAGTCGGTTGTCGGGACGGGTGCGGCGGACAAGACGCAGGTCCAGCACATGGTCACGCAGCTGCTCGGACTATCCGGTACTCCACAGGCGGATGCAGCCGATGCTCTGGCGATTGCTCTTTGCCATGCTCATTCGGCCGCGCTGCACGCGCAACTGGGTGGCGGAGCGATCGGACTCCGTGCCGGCCGCGTACGGCGCCGCTGAATAACAGGAACAAAAACGTGATCGGCAGACTGACCGGCGTTGTGCTGGAAAAACAACCTCCCTTCATCCTGCTCGATGTGCAGGGCGTAGCTTACGAACTCGACGCACCGATGAGCACTTTTTACGAGCTGCCTGCGGTTGGCGAGCGAGCGGTGCTGCATACGCATATGGTCGTGCGCGAGGACGCCCAGCTTCTCTACGGCTTCTCGCATAAGCGAGAGCGGGAGCTGTTTCGCGAGCTCATCAAGCTCAACGGGGTCGGACCGAAGCTGGCATTGGCGTTAATGTCCGGTCTCGAAGTCGACGAACTGGTGAGGGCCGTGCAGGTGCAGGATACTTCCGCTCTGGTGAAAGTCCCCGGCGTTGGCAAGAAGACCGCGGAACGGTTGCTGGTCGAGCTCAAGGATCGTTTCAAGGCCTGGGAAACGCTTCCTGGGCCATTGAAAACGCTGGGCCCCGGGAAGCAATCGACCCCGCCGGCGTCACAGTCCAGCGACGCGGTCAGTGCGCTTGTCTCCCTCGGCTACAAGCCCCAGGAAGCGAGCAAGGCAGTGGCCGCGGTAGAGGAGCCGGGGCTCAGCAG
>CAYZFU010000177.1:0-7080 GCA_964477725.1 uncultured Halopseudomonas sp. | reverse complement strand
ACTAACCACAACATGTAGATAATGCTTTGTATCGACGGATGCGCTTGCTCTGGCTTTGCCAGGCGCTTGCAGATTCCGAGGCGCAGCCGCGATGGCGCTCTGCGCAAGGTGCAACGACCAGCGCCTTCCCTACATGTTGTGTTCACTGATTCATGGACAGGAAAGCCCCATGCACACTGCGACCAGCACCACCGAAGCCTTGCCCCCTATCCCCGCCCCGTCCGGCAACCCGTCGGATCAACACCTCGTCCCCGGCCAGCTTGGCGTAATCAAGCGCAACGGTGCGCTGGTCGGTTATACCGACGATAAGATCCGCATTGCCATTACCAAGGCATTCCTCGCGGTTGAAGGTGGCCAGGCCGCAGCGTCCAGTCGTATTCGCGCAACGGTGGACGAGCTGGCCGCAACCATCACTGCCACCTTCCATCGCCGCATGCCTTCGGGCGGCACTTTGCATATTGAAGACATACAGGACCAGGTGGAGCTGGCTCTGATGCGCTCGGGCGAGCAAAAAGTTGCCCGCGCCTATGTGCTGTATCGCGAGGAGCACGCGCGCCAGCGCCAGGCACGCCACGGGCGCCAGCCGGTGGAAGCGCACCCGAGCATCCGCGTCACGCTGGATGATGGCGGCCAGCACCCGCTGGACATCGGTCGCCTGCGCATTCTCATCACCGAAGCCTGCGAAGGTCTGACCGAGGTGGACGGTGAACTGATCGAGCGGGAGACACTCAAGAACTTGTACGACGGCGTCAACCAGCGCGACGTGAACACCGCGCTGGTGATGACTGCGCGGACGCTGGTCGAGCGAGAGCCCAATTATCGTCACGTCACCGCGCGCCTGTTGATGGACACGCTTCGCGCCGAAGCCCTGGGGTTTCTCGGCGTAGCGGAGACTGCCACGCATCATCAGATGGCCGATCTCTATGCCGCCGCCCTGCCCGCCTACGTGGACGCCGGCGTCAAACACGAGCTGCTCGACCCTCGCCTGGCCGAGTTCGATCTGGCGCAGCTCGGCGCTGCCATCGATCACCAGCGCGACCAGCAGTTCACCTACCTCGGCCTGCAGACGCTGTACGACCGTTATTTCATTCACAAGGACGGTGTACGCTTCGAGTTGCCTCAGGTGTTCTTCATGCGCGTAGCGATGGGTCTGGCGATTGAGGAGCCGGAGAAGAATCAGCGAGCCATCGAGTTTTACAATCTGCTGTCGAGCTTCGACTACATGGCTTCGACGCCGACCCTGTTCAACGCCGGTACTCTGCGCGCGCAACTGTCAAGCTGCTACCTGACGACGATCCCTGACGATCTGGGCGGCATCTACAGCGCGCTGCGTGATAACGCCTTGCTGTCGAAGTTCGCTGGCGGCCTGGGTAACGACTGGACCAACGTTCGGGCGCTCGGCGCCTACATCAAGGGCACCAACGGCAAGAGCCAGGGTGTGGTGCCGTTTCTCAAGGTGGTGAACGATACCGCCGTGGCGGTCAACCAGGGCGGCAAGCGCAAGGGCGCAGTGTGCGCGTATCTTGAAACCTGGCACCTGGACATCGAGGAATTTCTTGAATTGCGCAAGAACACCGGCGATGACCGCCGCCGCACGCATGACATGAACACCGCCAACTGGATTCCCGACCTGTTCATGAAGCGCGTATTCGATGCCGGCCAATGGACGCTGTTCTCACCCTCGGACGTGCCGGACCTGCACGATCTCACCGGCAAGGCCTTCGAAGCCCGGTACGAGCACTACGAAGCCCTTGCGGCGAGCGGTCAGATCAAGCTGCACAAGACCGTCCACGCGAGGGATCTGTGGCGCAAGATGCTGAGCATGCTGTTCGAGACCGGCCACCCCTGGCTGACCTTCAAGGACGCCTGCAACCTGCGCAGCCCCCAGCAGCATGTCGGCGTGGTGCACAGCTCGAATCTCTGCACCGAGATCACGCTCAACACCTGTGACGATGAGATAGCCGTCTGCAACCTCGGCTCCATCAATCTGGTGAACCATATCGTCGATGGCCAGCTGGACACCGCCAAGCTGCAGCGCACCGTCAACACAGCCGTGCGCATGCTGGATAACGTCATTGACATCAATTACTACAGCGTCCCGCAGGCAAGGAACGCGAACCTCAAGCATCGTCCGGTCGGTCTGGGGATCATGGGCTTTCAGGATGCGCTGTACCTGCAACACATCGCCTACGGTTCGGATGCTGCGGTGGATTTTGCCGACAGGTCCATGGAGGCGATCAGCTACTTCGCGATTCAAGCTTCCTGCAATCTGGCAGACGAGCGTGGCGCCTATGCGACTTTCGACGGATCGCTGTGGAGCCAGGGCATCCTGCCCCTGGACTCGCTCGACATCCTGGCCGAGCAGCGCGGTGCGCAATACATCGAAGTCGACCGCACGCAGACGCTGGACTGGGAGTCCGTACGCAGCCGGGTGAAAAGCGGCATCCGCAATTCCAACATCATGGCCATCGCTCCGACCGCGACTATCGCAAACATCACCGGCGTATCGCAGTCAATCGAGCCGACCTACCAAAACTTGTATGTCAAGTCGAACCTCTCCGGCGAATTTACTGTGATCAATCCGTACCTGGTGCGCGACCTGAAAGCGCGCAAGCTGTGGGATCCGGTCATGGTCAATGACCTGAAATTCTTTGACGGCTCGGTGCAGCAGATCGACCGCATCCCGACAGACCTCAAGGCACGCTACGCCACCGCTTTCGAAGTCGACACCAAATGGATCGTCGAGGCCGCCAGTCGACGGCAGAAATGGCTGGACCAGGCGCAATCGCTGAACCTGTACATAGCCGGTGCCAGCGGCAAAAAGCTCGACGTCACCTATCGCATGGCCTGGTATCGCGGCCTGAAAACCACTTATTACCTGCGTGCCCTGGCCGCGACCAGCACGGAAAAGTCGACGGTCAGCACCGGCAAGCTCAACGCCGTATCGTCGTCCGGCCCTGCCCCGGTTCCCCAGGCTTGCTCGATCGACAACCCGGACTGCGAAGCCTGCCAATGAGCATCGCGATCGCCTTGTAGGAGCACACCTGGGCGCGAAAGCGGACTCACCAGGCCACGCAAAAACCCAGCCCCTTCGCGGTCATGCCCGCTCCTACAGTTTTGCTTGTGGGAGCGCACCTGGGCGCGAAGGCGAACCACGGACAAAGAGGAACCCAACCATGCTCACATGGGATGATTTCAACGATGAAGACACCAGCCAAACGGTAGTACGCACCGCAGCGATGCCGCCGAACAATAACGAGCGAACCGACGGCAACGCGCCATCCGATCGCCGCGAGTCGCACCTCCCACAGCAACCCGTGACAGCCGCGCTCGCCCGAGCCCAGGCAGCATTGAATGAACTGAACATTCAAGAGGGCATGGACGACCTCAAAGGCTCGGCCGGCCGCGTCAGCGTCGACGCCAAACGGATGATCAACTGCCGCGCCGACCTCAACCAACTGGTGCCCTTCAAATACGACTGGGCCTGGCAGAAGTACCTCGACGGCTGCTCCAACCACTGGATGCCACAAGAGGTGAACATGACGGCTGACATCACACTATGGAAAAGCGCTGACGGCCTGACCGAAGACGAGCGCCGCATCGTCAAGCGCAACCTCGGCTTCTTCTCCACCGCCGACTCGCTGGTCGCCAATAACCTGGTACTAGCCGTATACCGGCTGATTACCAACCCCGAGTGCCGCCAATACCTGTTGCGCCAGGCCTTCGAAGAAGCCATCCACACCCATGCCTACCAATACTGCGTGGAATCGCTGAGCATGGATGAAGGCGAGATCTTCAACATGTACCGCGAGATTCCGTCAGTGGCGAAAAAGGCTGCCTGGGGTCTGAAGTACACGCGCGCCCTCTCCGACCCGAACTTCACCACCGGTACGCCAGAAACCGACCGTGAGCTGCTGCGCAACCTCATCGCGTTCTACTGCGTACTGGAGGGTGTGTTCTTTTACTGCGGCTTCAGCCAGATCCTGTCGATGGGTCGGCGCAACAAGATGACCGGCGTGGCCGAGCAGTTCCAGTACATCCTGCGCGACGAGTCCATGCACCTGAACTTCGGCATCGACGTGATCAATCAAATCAAGATAGAGAACCCGCATCTGTGGGATGCGCAAATGAAGGACGAAGCAACCCAGATGATCCTTCAAGGCACGCAGCTGGAGATCGAATACGCCCGCGACACCATGCCCCGCGGCGTGCTCGGCATGAACGCGGCGATGATGGAAGATTACCTCAAATACATCGCCAATCGGCGCCTGGCGCAGATCGGCCTCGCCGAACACTTCCCCGGCGCAACCAATCCCTTTCCCTGGATGAGCGAAATCATGGACCTGAAGAAGGAGAAGAACTTTTTCGAAACGCGGGTGATCGAGTATCAGACCGGGGGTGCGTTGAGCTGGGATTGATACCTCTTTCAACTCGACATACCCCCCGACGTAGGGTGGACAACGCGAAGCTTGTCCACCGCAAGCTCCCTTCACGTCCAAGCGGTGGGTAACGCTACGCGGTTACCCACCCCTAGGCATCGAGCTCGGTCCCGACGAAAACACGGCATACCGCGGCTACAATTGTCAGCACCTCATACAATAAGAAGAACCAACCATGACCACGACACTTGCCTCCCGCCTCACCCTGCCCTGTGGCGTCACCATTCCCAACCGCATCGCCAAGGCAGCGATGACAGAAGGCCTGGCAACGCCCGACGGCCTGCCTACCGCCGAGCTTGAGCGGCTGTATGGCCTATGGAGCGACGGCGGCGCGGGGCTGCTGCTGTCGGGCAATGTCCAGATCGACCGCGATCATCTCGAACGCCCGGGCAACGTGATCATCGACCGCGAGCCTGACGCAGCCATGCATGCCGCGCTGAGTCGGTGGGCCCAGGCTGCAACGCGCAACGGCAACCAGTTCTGGGCACAGATCAGCCACGCCGGCCGGCAAACCATGAAGATGGTCAATCCTCATCCGAAGGCGCCGTCGGCGGTGAAACTGGGACTTCCGGGCGGCCAGTTCGGCGAGCCGGTGGCGCTGGGACGAGCAGAAATCATCGAGATCGTCAGACGCTTTGCGCAGTGCGCCGCCGCCGTGAAATCTGCAGGCTTTACCGGCGTGCAGGTGCATGCCGCCCATGGCTATCTGTTGTCCCAATTCCTCAGCCCGCGCAGCAACCGGCGCAGCGATGAATACGGCGGCACGCTGGAGAATCGCGCCCGCTTGCTCATGGACACGGTAGCGGCTATCCGCGAAGCAGTCGGCGCCGACTTCCCGGTCGCAGTCAAACTCAACAGTGCCGACTTTCAGAAGGGCGGATTTGATTTCGCCGACAGCTTGCAGGTGGTCGAATGGCTGGAGCAGGCCGGCGTCGATCTGATCGAGATTTCCGGAGGCACCTATGAGCAGCCCAGACTTCTGGGCGTTGAAGGTATCGAAGCGGCCGAGCCGCAGGCGGTCGCCGAGTCCACCCAGCAGCGCGAGGCCTATTTCGTCGACTTTGCCCTGGCTATGCGCGAGACGGTCTCGGTGCCATTGATGGTCACCGGCGGTTTCCGGCAGAAAAAGACAATGCAGCAGGCGCTCGATAGTGGCGGCGCAGACCTGATTGGCCTGGGCCGGCCGATGTGCGTAATGACCGATGCCCCGGCGCAATTGCTGGCCGGCCTCGATGAGCTGCCCCGTTATGAAAATCAGCTGTCCCTGTTCCCGGAGTGGCTGGGGTTCCTCCGCAAGGCCAATGCCGTGAAAGTCATGGCTACCTTTGCCGTCCAGTACTGGTACTACGCCCAACTCGACCGTCTCGGCCGTACCGGCAAGGCCGCGCCAGCTCTCTCGGTCTTCCGCGCAAGCGCTGAGGTGACGGCCTTGCAAAAAGAGCTGGTCAAAGGGCGCTATCGGTAATCCAACCGGGACAACTGACTGAACAACATGCGCGGCCTGGAGTCTTTGTTTACGAGCCTTTCGCTCTGTATCACCCAGCCATCGTGTCACGATCAGGACATTTCCATGCCTAAGCCAGATGCCGAAAATCAGCGCGACCCGAGCCCGTCGAAAGACCAGGATCAGACCGAGCGCGACAGGAAGGATCAGACCATCACTACCGAGGAGGAGCTGGACGAGACCATCGACGAATCGTTCCCAGCCAGCGATCCGCCGGCTAACTATTGACGTAACCCAGGCATCTACCGCAGCTCAGCCGAGCGGGTGCCGGGGTGGTTGCTCAGCGCATCATCGATAAAAGCCGAACCGCCGAACGCAGACGTCCACATCGAAAGCCGTGCCGATTGCAAGCACGGCAACGCTGCGGATGTTTGCCGGCTCCAGCTCGGCCTCGGTGCGATGCGGGTACAGCTGCGCATACGGCACGATGAAACGCGTCCATTGAGGTTCAACCGACAAGGTGCAGCGGAAGGATTGCCAGGGCTTCTCCAGCTGGCTCGATTTAACACTCAGATCGTAGTCATGCGGCGCACCGCACAGCTCGATGAACACGCCTGCGTAATCGCCGGGTGAGCAATTCAACCCGATCGCAAGCTTCATCTGCACGAACCCGCCGTCATGCTCCAACCGAGTACGGCCGGACAGGCAAGTGCAGGCCGAGCCATGACGCTCACCATGCCGCAGTTCGGCCGTCGACGTCCCGCCCATGACCTGGTCGGTTATGGGAACCCAGGGGGATAACGCTGTCTGGCGTGCGTCGTAGATACCGGTTAATTGGTCTGGCCGAACGGCGGGGCCGTGTATATTCATGTGTTCCTTCATAAGCTGTAGCGTAGCCAACATCCCCTGGCTCGCAACGCGGTCAGCCTAACTCGCCCTGGCCTTTTCCGGCGCGTCATCAGCCAGCCGTTCTAGAAACATCGCCAGGGCGACTTCCTCGGCCTTCAAACCCTTGCGCACCCGTGGCCTGGGCAGCCTGGATAGCTCGCCCAAAGTGAAATGCTCCAGAACGGCTGGGTGGATATAGCATTTGCGGCACACCGCAGGGGTGTTTCCGAGATGTTTGGCGACGTCCTTTACCGTGGCCACGACGTGCCGTTTCGCGTCCGATTCCGGCTGCCATTCATGTTCGCGCAG